>NZ_CP059572.1:7200000-7563125 GCF_019175365.1 Actinomadura graeca
GCCCGGCGCTCGCCGCCATCCGGGAGACCAGCAAACAGGCGCTCAGGGAGATGCGCGCCACGCTCGGCGTGCTGCGGTCCGGCGAGGACGCGGGACGGCACGGGCCCGCGGGGCTGGACCGGCTCCCGGTCCTGCTGGAGGCCGTGCGGTCGTCGGGCGTCCCGGTCGAGCTGCACGTCACCGGCCCCGCGGGGGAGCTCGGCGGCGCCGCAGACCACGCCGCGTACCGGATCCTGCAGGAGTCTTTGACGAACGTCCTGCGGCACGCCGGGACGGACGTCCGGGTCCGCGTGCGCCTGGCCTACACCGGTGACGGCCTCGACCTGGAGGTCGCCGACGACGGCGACGGCCCGTCGAATGGGGACGGCGGGCACGGGCTCACCGGGATGCGCGAGCGGGCGCGCGCTCTGGGCGGCACGCTCAGCGCGGGCGCCGGTCCCTCCGGCGGCTTCCTCGTCCGCGCCCGCCTTCCGGGAGGCGCGGGTCCGGCCGGGGCGGGGCCCGCCGGGGCGGATCCGGCCGGGGCGGCCGTGGGCTTCGCGGAGGTGGCGGGCGGCGCGCCGTGATCCGTGTCGTGCTCGCCGACGACCAGTCGCTCGTCCGCGCGGGGTTCCGGATGCTGCTGGACTCCGCCGACGGCATCGAGGTGGTCGGCGAGGCCGAGCACGGCGGCGAGGCGGTGGCGCTGGCCCGCGGGCTGCGGCCGGACGTGGTGCTGATGGACCTGCGGATGCCCGAGATCGACGGGCTCACCGCGATCGGCCGGATCGCCGCGGACCCGGCGCTCGCCGCGGTGCGGGTGGTGGTGCTCACCACCTACACCGAGGACGAGGACGTCTACCGGGCGCTGCGCGCGGGCGCCGCCGGGTTCCTGGTGAAGGACATCGAGCCCGCCGACCTGCTGCGCGCCGTGCGCGTCGTCGCGGCCGGGGAGTCGCTGCTGGCGCCCGCGGTGACGCGCGCCGTCATCGAGGGGTTCGTCGCGCGGCGGCCGGACCCGGCGCCGGCGGCCGCGCGGGACGCCGCGGGGCCGCTCCGCGTGCTCACCGGACGGGAGCGCGAGGTGGTGCGGCTCGTCGGGCGGGGCCTGTCCAACGAGGAGATCGCCGGTGAGCTCGCGGTCAGCCCCCTCACCGCGAAGACGCACGTGAGCCGGGCCATGGGCAAGCTCGGCGTGCGTGACCGGGTCCGGCTGGTCGTGCTCGCGTACGAGTCGGGGCTGGTCACCCCCGGTTCCGGGCGCTCATGACCTCCTCGCGGAGCTCCTGGGGCGAGGGCGCCTCAAGAAGCCGGGGACCGTGCCTCGTGGGGACGAGGGCCCACCAGGACCGGGTGGACTCGCCGTACCAGACGCGCACTCCCGGGAACTGTTCCTGCAGCCCCCGCGCCGTCGCGGCGCGCAAGGCGGCGGGCGTGGGTTCCTCGCGACCGGCGGCGCCCCGTTGAGCCGTCATGTCGTCCTCCCCCCGAAGTCGTCTCCGGTAACAGCGTCCCCATGGGCCAAAGTGTCACCCCTACTCGGCAAATTGTGACTAAACACACTATGGGGGTTGGGAGCGCCCCACGGTGGGATACCGCGCCGGGCGTACTCCAACCGAAGTATCCGGCCGGCCGGATGACATCGCACGCCGGATGCCCGGCCGCCCCGCGAGAAGGAAGGCTCCAGGGGAACGCATCCGTCCCTTGCTAGCGGCACGTCCGCGAAGGTGGTTTCCCATGACACTGGCCCGGCTCGCCCGGCTCTGCCACCGGAGGCGGCGCCTGACGGTGGCCGCGTGGATCGCGGGCACGATCGCGGTGATCGTCCTCGGCTTCGGCTTCGCGGCCGACCCGCTCAACGACTTCTCCGGCGGCGACTCCGGCTCGGCGAAGGCCGGCCGGCTGCTGGACGACCACTTCCCGAAGCAGAGCGGCGACACCGTCACCCTCGCCGTCCGCGCGGAGGGCGGCGTGCGGGCACCGGACGTCCGGGCGCGCGTGGAGCGGGCGATCGAGCGGATCCGCCGGACCCCGCACGTGTCGTCGGTGACCTCGCCGTACGGCACGCCCGGCCAGATCTCCGCGGACGGGCGGACGGCGTTCGCCACCGCCGCGCTCGACGTCACCGCCGAGGACATGCCCGTCGCCGACGTGAAGGCGCTCCTGGAGGACGTCCGGTCGCGCGGCGGGCCCGTCCGGCTGGAGATGGGCGGCGAGGCGGTGGACGCCGCCGAGACGCCCGGCGGGGGATCGGCCGAGGGCATCGGCGTCCTCGCCGCCGTGGTGATCCTGCTGATCGCGTTCGGGTCGCTGCTGGCGATGGGCCTGCCGATCCTGACGGCGCTGCTCGGCATCGGCTCCGGGCTCGGCCTGGTCGCCCTGCTCGGCCACGTGCTCCCCGCGCCGTCCTTCAGCCCGATCGTCGCGGCGCTCATCGGCCTCGGGGTCGGCATCGACTACGCGCTGTTCATCGTCACCCGGTACCGCGAGGAACTGCACGCCGGGAGCGATCCCGAGGAGGCGACGGTCACCGCCATCACGACCGCCGGACGCGCCGTGCTGTTCGCCGGCACCACGGTCGTGATCGCGCTGATGGGCCTGTTCGTGATGCAGCAGAAGCTGCTCAACGGCGTCGCGGTCGCCGCCGGGCTGGCCGTTCTCATGACGATGCTGGGCGCCGTGACGCTGCTGCCCGCGCTGCTCGGCTTCACCGGGCACGCCATCGACCGGTTCCGGGTGCCGGGCCTCGGCCGCGCCCGCCGGCCGCTCGCCGAGCGCTGGGCGCGGACCGTCCAGCGGCACCCGGTCGTGGCGGGGCTCGCCGCCGCCGCGGTGCTGCTGGTGCTGGCCGCCCCCGCGCTGTCGATGCGGCTGAGCGTGCCGGACTCCAGCACCCAGCCGCACGACACCAGCGGGTACGCCTCCCACCGGATCCTGGCGGAGGGCTTCGGGCCCGGCACCGCCGCGCCCCTGGTGATCGTCACGCAGGGCGGGGACGCCTCGCGCGTCGCCGCCGCGGTCCGCGCGGCCCCGGGCGTCGCGGCCGTCCAGCCTCCGCGGGTCAGCGCGGACGGCGCCGCGTCCATGGTCATGGCCTTCCCGAAGACGGGCGCGCAGGACGAGGAGACGCCGCGCCTCGTCCACAGGCTGCGGGACGAGGTCCTCCCCGCCGCCACCGCCGGGACGGGGGTCACCGCCTACGTCGGCGGCCCGAACGCGGCGTCCATCGACTTCGCCGACGAGGTGGGCGCGCGGCTGCCGTGGCTGATCGCGGTGGTCGTCGGGCTGTCGCTGCTGCTGCTGGTCGCGCTCGTCCGGTCGGTCACCGTGGCGCTGCAGGCCGCCTTGATGAACCTGCTGTCGATCGCGGCGGCGTACGGCGTGCTGACCGCCGTCGTCCAGTGGGGCTGGGCCGGGCGTGCCCTCGGGTTCCCCACGGACATGCCGGTGACCACGTGGGTGCCGCTGATGATGTTCCCGATCCTGTTCGGTCTCTCGATGGACTACGAGGTGTTCCTGGTCTCGCGCATCCGCGAGGTGCACCGGAGCGGCGTCGAGACCCGCGAGGCGGTCGCGGAGGGCCTCGCCCGCACCGCCCGCGTGATCACCGCCGCCGCCGCCATCATGGTGATGGTGTTCCTGTCGGTGCTGCTCGGCGCGGACGTCGCGGTCAAGCAGATCGGGCTCGGGCTCGGCGTGGCGATCCTGATCGACGCGACGATCGTGCGGATGGTGCTCGTCCCGGCGTTGATGGAGCTGTTCGGCGAGGCCAACTGGTGGCTTCCCCGGCCGCTGGCCAGGCTGCTCCCGGCCAGTGGACGTTGATGCCGTCGGACATCACCTTGAGGTGGTGCTCGGCGAGCGCACGCGAGGGCGAGGACCGCCCGGTCACGCCGGGTCATGGCCTCCCGTCCGATACGGGCGCACCATTATGATACGTCTGTATCAGGATGGTGGTGCGAGAGGATCGGGTGGTGCCGAGAACCGCGGATCACGACGCGCGCCGCGCGCAGATCACCGACGGGCTGGTCAGGGTGGCCGGACGGGACGGGCTCCACGCCGTGACCATGCGGTCGGTGGCGGCCGAGGCCGGGGTGTCGCTGCGGCTCGTCCAGTACTACTTCGAGAGCAAGGCGCATCTGATGAACGCGGCGCTCGAACGGCTCGAACGGCTCAGCCGGGAGCGGTGTGCCGCGCGGCTGGCGGCCCTGCCGGAGCCGTCCGCGCGCGCCTACGCCGAGGCGCTGCTGGACGAGGCGCTGCCGACCGATCCGGAGAGCCGCGCGTTCCACCAGGTGTGGACGGCCTACGCCGTCCTGTCGATGACCGACGCCTCGCTCGCCGCCCAGCCGTTCGTCGACGGCCCGCGGCGCCTGGAGGACCGGCTGGCCGAGGTGCTGGACGGCGCGATCCGGCCGGACGCCGATCCGGGCGCCGAGGCCGCGCGGCTGCTCGCGCTCGCCCACGGGCTGGGCACGAGCGTCCTGGTGGGGCAGCGGGGCCCCGGCCAGGCCGCCGACCTGCTGCGCTATCACCTGGACGAGCTGTTCGGCGGCGCCCGGGATACCGTCGCGCCCGCCCGTCCCGGCCGTCCCCGCGCCTGAACCCGCTACGGGGCGGGCGGCAGCTCGTCGCCCGCCTCGGCGGCCTGCGCCAGGCGGGCCCGGAGCGTGCGGACGAGGGTGTCGGACTGCTCGGTGAGGCGCTCGATCGCGGGGACCGCGAGGTCGTCGCGGACGGTGTCGGCGAGCAGCTCGTCGTACTCGTGGGCCTTCTCGGACAGGGCCTCCAGGTGCCGCTGGGCGCGCAGCGCCTCGTCGGCCGCGCGGACGCGGTCGGCGTAGCGCTCCAGCGCCTCGACCCGCCGGGTGACCGCCTCGACGGAGACGTCGAGCTTCTCGCGCAGCGGCCGCAGCGCCGCCTTCACCTCGGGGAGCTCCGCCGCCTCGCCCATCTCCTCCTGCTCGCCGCGCAGCCTCGACTGCCGGGCGAGCACCTGCGCGATCTCCCACTCCTGGCGCGGCAGCGTGACGGAATTGTCGACGGTGTCCAGCAGGCCCTCCCGGTTGACCTCCGAGTCGCGGACGGCGTCGACGGCTCCCTGCGTGCGCACGAGCAGCGCGCGGGCCGGGCCGTCGAAGTCCTCGGGCGTGAGGTAGCGGTCGCGGCGCCGTTCCAGCTCGCGGGCGCGGCGCAGGTCCAGGGAGACCGACGGGGTGCCGAGCGCGACCAGGACGGCGAGCATGCCGAGGCCGACCAGCCACAGGGAGCCGAGCAGCGGTGACCCGATGAGCCCGAGCCCGAGGACGGTGAGCGGCGCCAGCCACAGCAGCGGCCGGCGCCGCGCCACGAGCGTGTCGAGTTCGGCGCGCAGCGTCGGGTCGGCGACCGGTCGGGGCTCCGCGGCGGGGCCGTCCCGCGGGTCGCGGGCGGGCGCGATCCGCCGCCAGTAGGTCCCGATGTGCGTCTCGAACGCGAAGTCGGTGGGCGAGATCTCGATCTCGGTGGGGCCGGCGGGCAGCGGCCAGGAGCCGACCGGATCGCCGCCGCCGGGCCCGGTGAAGCGGACCCACCAGCCGCCCTTGCCGTCGTCGCACCGGTACCGGCCCGGGGCGACGTCGATGCCGACGAAAAACGTACCGATCCCGGGGATGGAATCGCTCCACGCGCCACTGGTCACCGGCGACCTCCGACCAGACTCCTCCGCCGTGCCCTTCAGCCCCTGCACCAGAACTGACGTCCGGGGGACCATAAGAGTTGCAGTACCCACAACCGCCTGGGGGAAGTCCTCCGAGAGGTGTTTGGAATACTCCATGCGTGCGACCGGACGCTTTCCCTTCAGACGTCGACCCCATGGACGACCCGCCCTGGGCGATGCAGATCGTGGTACGCGCGGAGAAGGCGGATCCGCCCAACCACGGTGCCGTGTGCGAGGCAGCGGCGATGGCCGTCGTCCGCCTGCTGACCGATCCGCGTGCGGCCGAGCCGGAGGGAGAGTGGGCCGATGCCGTCCATGAATGGGAGTCGCGTCGTATCCGCAAGGTGACTCGGCGCGCGCGCGGAGTGCGCTGGCCTGAAGCGGAGAAGCTTCCCGGCCTCACGGTCGTCCACGCGGGCGCGGAGGTGCGCGCGTTCGTGCCGGGCCCGATGGCGGACGTAGCGCCGGAGCTGGCGAGGCTCCAGGTCGCGGGCCTCGACCTGGAGGACGGCGAACCCGGGCCGCCGCCGGAGCCGCCGTACGCGGCGATCGCCCTCAACCCGGACGTCACGATGACCACGGGCAAGGCCGCCGCGCAGTGCGGGCACGCGGCCCAGCTGCTGCTGCGCCAGGGGCGCCGCCGCGACGTGGCGGCGTGGATCGCGGGCGGCGCGCGCGTGGCCCTGGCGCGGGACGTCCCATGGCGGGACTGCGTGAAGCGCGCCGCGGTCGCCGTCCGCGACGGCGGTTTCACCGAGGTCCCGCCCGGCACGATGACCGCCATCGCCTGGCTTCCCCGTTGAGGCGCGCCGCCGCCGGACTCCGACGGCGGCACTTGCCGAGATCGCGTACGGCCCCGGCCCTGACCGGCGGGACCGCCGCTGGTCAGCGGCGCGGCAGGCGGTTGATCGCCGAGAGGGCGAACTCCTGCGTCCTGGTCAGCCGGCGGCCCTCTCCGGGACCGGCTCCGGCCGCGTCCGCGCCCGCCGCGCGCCTGGCCCGCGCGTCCGCGGTGAGCTGGGCCTTGGCGCTCAGCCCGTAGGACAGGAACAGCAGGACGACGAAGCCCGCGAGGTACACGAGGTGCTCCAGCAGGCCGCCCCACCGGCCCGTGAGGACGTCCAGGACGGCGAACATCGCGAACCCCGCCATCCAGCCCGCGAGCGGCGGCACGAGCCAGGTGTCCCGGCGGCGCACGAGGGCCGCCGCGGTGACGAGGACGAGCAGGACCTCGACCGCCTTGACGAGGACGAGCAGGCCCACGGCGGGCCCGGACGCGAAGTACCGCTCGAACTCGTCGCGCCGGTCGTCCCACAGCAGCGCAGCCGTCGCGATCCCGGTCACGCCGTAGGCCAGGAGGAACACCCCGACCACGTAGTGGAGGCGGTGCCAGCCCTGGCCGCCCTGGAGCGCGGCGCCGCCCGGCGGCCCGCCGGCGGGAGGGACGGGGCCCGGCTGGACGGGCGGCGACGGCGGCGGGACGGCCGGCTGCACCGGCGCGGGCGCCGCCGGCCCGGCGGACGGGTCCACCATGGTCGCGTCGCCGGGGGCGGGGGATCCGGGTGCCGGGGGATCGGTGCCCGGGGGCTCCGGCAGCCGCTGGTCGGGCCGGGTCCATTCCGGATTCGACCCCGCGCTCACCGTCATCATCGCCCCCATCTTCACGTTCGCCTGTTAGGCGCAAGATATCCCGGATAGGGTCCCCGGCACCCGGGACGCGTGCCCCCTGCCCGCTCGTCCGTCCGGCGCACCCGCGCTGACCTGCCCGAAGTGCTTGCGGTCGGGGCGGGGAGACGGAAGGGTGAGTGTCCGTCGGGCCGCGCGGAGTCCACGAGGAAGACGAGGATGACGCCTGACGATACGGGAACCGCCGCACCTTCGAGGACGCGGATCGAATATCTGGAAGAGCTCGGCGACGAGCTGGCGAAGCGGGGCTTCCGGGTGCGTCTCACCCTGCCCCGCGGCCAGTCGCCGAGCCTGCACGTGATGAACCCGGACGCGTCCGCCCTCACGGAGAACATCCTGGCGGAGCAGGGCGCGGACGGGTGGTGGTACTGGTGGTCGTGGGCCGAGCGCATCGCGACCGCCGACGACGTCGCCGCCGCGGCCGACCGGGTCGCGCTGGTCCTCGCCGCCCGCTGAACGACGTGATCATGCAGCCTGGCGCCGGCCCACTCCGGCGGCCCCCTGCATGATCACGGCTGGGGCGGTCCCCCCGAATGTTGAGGCCCCGAACATAAGCGCCCCCCGCCTCTGACGCCCCTCCCGCCGCGTCCGCAGGACGATCCTCCGCGCCCTCCTCCGCCACTCCCCGGCTGATCTCGCGTTACTAGATTGTTACTGCCCACAACAAACCGGTCGCCCGACACATCTGGCGTATAGGGCAAGGGCGACATAAGTTGCGTGGCACAACATTCCAGCCGCGTCCGCGGCCACCACCCCCCGAAAGGACCCTGGCTATGCGCAAGGGGATCCTCAGCCTCACCGCCCTGTCCGCGGCCGCGGCGCTCGCCCTGACCGCCTGCGGGGACGACTCCGGTGACTCTCAGGGCGCCTCCGGCCCGGTCAAGGGCAAGGTCGGCGTGATCCTGCCCGACACCACGTCCTCCACCCGCTACGAGAGCTTCGACCGGCCCTACCTGGAGCAGGCGTTCAAGGCCGCGGGCGTCCGTTACGACATCCAGAACGCCGAGGGCTCCACCCAGCGCTTCCAGACGATCGCCGACCAGATGATCACCAGTGGCGCGACGGTCCTGGTCGTGGACGGGCTGGACTCCAACTCGGCCGCCGCCGTCCAGCGCAAGGCGCAGTCCCAGGGCGTCAAGACCATCGACTACGACCGGCTGACGCTCGGGGGCGTCGCGGACTACTACGTCTCCTTCGACAACGTGAAGGTCGGCGAGGAACTCGGCAAGGGCCTGCGTGCGTGCCTGGGCGACAAGCCCGCGAACGTCGCCTACCTGAACGGCGCCCCCACCGACAACAACGCGACCCTGTTCGCGCAGGGTGCCCACAGCGTCCTGGACAAGGTCACCGGTTACCGGAAGGTCGCCGAGCAGGCCGTCCCCGACTGGAAGCCCGAGAAGGCCGCGACCATCTTCGAGCAGATGTGGACCGAGCAGAAGGGCCGGATCGACGGCGTCCTCGCGGCCAACGACAACCTCGGCAACGCGGCCGTGTCCATCATCAAGAAGAACGGCGAGGCAGGGAAGGTCGCCGTCACCGGCCAGGACGCGACCCTCCAGGGCCTCCAGAACATCTTGGACGGCACGCAGTGCATGACCGTCTACAAGCCCGTCAAGCAGGAGGCCGAGGCCGCCGCCAAGCTCGCCGTCGCGCTGCTGAAGGGCGAGAAGGGGCAGACCAACGGCACCACCCGCGACCCGCAGGGCAAGCGGGACGTCCCCTCGGTGCTGCTGACCCCCATCGGCGTGAACAAGCAGAACGTCAAGCAGGTCGTGGGCGACGGCTTCGTCAAGGCGTCCGACCTCTGCAAGGGCGCCTACGCCGCCAAGTGCGCGGACGCGGGCGTCCGGTGAGCCCGTCCCACTGAACTCCGTGGCGGGCCCACCCCTGCGCGGGCGGCCGGCACCCCGGCCGCCCGACGGGCCCGTCGCGGGCACCACGCCGACCCTGGAAGGAGACTCGTGGCAGAAAACGGCGACCCCGTCCTCCGCCTGACCGGCCTCAACAAGAGCTTCGGCGCCGTCCACGTGCTGCGCGACGTGGACTTCACCGCGCGGCTCGGCGAGGTGATGGCCCTCGTCGGCGACAACGGCGCCGGCAAGTCCACCCTCATCAAGTGCATCGCCGGAATCCACCCGATCGACTCCGGGAGCGTCGAGTTCGAGGGCCGCCAGGTGCGGATCGGCGGCCCGCGCGACGCCGCCGCCCTCGGCATCGAGGTCGTCTACCAGGACCTCGCCCTCGCCGATAACCTCGACATCGTCCAGAACATGTTCCTCGGCCGCGAGCGGCGCAGGGGCATCGTCCTGGACGAGGCGTCCATGGAGGAGGCGGCCAGGAGCACCCTCGCCCGGCTGTCGGTCCGCACCGTCGCGTCGGTGCGGCAGCAGGTCGCGAGCCTGTCGGGGGGCCAGCGCCAGACCGTCGCCATCGCCAAGGCGGCCCTGTGGGAGTCGAAGGTCGTGATCCTGGACGAGCCGACCGCCGCGCTCGGCGTCGCGCAGACCCGGCAGGTCCTGGACCTCGTCCGCCGCCTCGCCGACACCGGGCACGCGGTCGTGCTCATCTCGCACAACATGAACGACGTGTTCGAGGTCGCCGACCGTGTCACCGCGCTGTACCTCGGACGCGTCGCGGCGGACGTCGCCCGCTCCGAGGTCACCCGCGGCCAGGTCGTGGAGCTCATCACCGCCGGCCGTTCCGGTGATCTCGGCCTCGCGCCGACGACCGCCGCCGAGAGCATCTGAAAGGGGACGCGAGGTGTCCACCGACATCCCCGGGGGCAAGGAGGCGGCGCTCACGCGTCCGCCCGCGGACTTCGCCGCCGACCGCCGCGAGCACGACCTGCGCTCGGCCCTGCTGGACTACCGGAACCGGATCCGCGCCGGGGAGATCGGCGCGCTGCCCGCGGTCCTCGGCCTGATCTCGCTGGTCGCGCTGTTCACCGCGCTGAAGCCCGACACCTTCCTCAGCAAGGGCAACATCGCGAACCTCTCGACGCAGGCACTGCCCATCACCATCCTCGCGATGGGCCTGGTGTTCGTGCTGCTGCTCGGCGAGATCGACCTGTCCGCCGGCGTCGCCAGCGGCGTCTGCGCGGCGGTGATGGCCAAGCTCATCGCCGGCTCGGGACAGCCCTGGTACGTCGCGGTGATCTCGGCGGTGGCGATCGGCATCGTCATCGGCACGCTCATCGGCTGGCTGGTCGCCGTGGTGCGGATCCCGTCGTTCGTCGTCACGCTCGCGCTGTTCCTCGGGCTCCAGGGCGTCACGCTGCGGATGATCGGCGACGGCGGGACGGTGCCCGTCCGCGACGACGTCATCGTCGCCCTCGCCAACAAGAACATGCCGATCTGGCTCGGCTGGGCGCTCGCCGCAGCGTGCGTCACCGGATACACCGGGACGCAGCTGCTGCGCTGGCGGCGCCAGCGCGTCCGCGGGCTCCACTCCCGTCCCCTGGAGCTGGTGCTCGCCCAGTCCGGCCTCGTCGCGCTGGCGCTGCTGGCCGGCACCTACCTGCTCAGCCTGGACCGGGCGCCCAGCCCGCTGGTCACGCTCGGCGGCGTCCCGTGGGGCGTGCCGCTGGTCGGCGCCCTGCTCATCGTCTGCACGTTCGTGCTCGGCCGCACGCCCTACGGGCGGCACATCTACGCGGTCGGCGGGAACGCCGAGGCCGCGCGCCGCGCCGGCATCAACGTCACCCGGATCCGGATCTCCGTCTTCATGATCGCGTCCGGGATGGCCGCGATCAGCGGCATCGTCGCCGCGTCCCGGCTCAACTCCGTCACCACCGACGCGGGCGGCGGCAACACGCTGCTGTACGCGGTCGGCGCGGCCGTCATCGGCGGGACGAGCCTGTTCGGCGGGCGCGGCAAGGCCCGCGACGCGGTGTTCGGCGGCCTCGTCATCGCGATCATCGAGAACGGGCTCGGCCTGCTCGGCACCAAGGCGTACCTGCAGTTCCTCATCACCGGGGCCGTGCTGCTGCTCGCCGCGAGCATCGACGCGCTGGCCAGGCGCCGGCGGACGGCCACGGGCAGGTGAGGCCGTGACCGCGGACCGGGACGGACACCGGCACCCCGGCGGCGGGTGGATCGCCGCCGGCTTGGGACCGCGGGGCGCGGCTGATACGCTCACCACCCACGACCGTTCGGCGCGGGACGGCGGTGTGGCACGGTGGGAGCCTCTCGGCATGTCAGTGACGCCCGTCCTCGACCTGCGTGGCATCGACAAGAGCTTCGGTTCCGTCAAGGTCCTGCACGACGTCGCGTTCACCGCCTATCCGGGCGAGGTCACCGCGCTGGTCGGTGACAACGGCGCCGGCAAGACGACGCTCGTCAAGTGCATCGGCGGCATCCACCCTCCCGACTCGGGCGAGTACCGCTTCGCGGGCGCGCCCGTCCGCGTCGGCAGCCCCCGCGACGCCGCCGCCCTCGGCATCGAGGTCGTCCACCAGGACCTCGCCCTCTGCGAGAACCTCGACATCGTCGAGAACCTCTTCCTCGGCCGGGAGCGCCGCCGCGGCGTCGCCCTGGACGAGGACGCCATGGAGGAGATGGCGCGCACGGCGCTGTCCGGCCTGTCGGTCCGCACGGTGGGATCGGTCCGGCAGCGCATCTCGACGCTGTCGGGAGGGCAGCGCCAGACCGTCGCCATCGCCCGCGCCGTCCTGTGGGACAGCCGGGTCGTGGTCCTGGACGAGCCCGCCGCCGCGCTCGGCATCGCGCAGACCCAGCAGGTCCTGGAGATCGTCCGGCGGCTCGCCGACCGGGGGCTCGCCGTCGTGCTCATCTCGCACAACATGAACGACGTCTTCGCGGTCTCGGACCGGATCGCCGCGCTGTACCTCGGCCGGACGGTCGCGCAGGTCCGCACCGCCGACGTCACCCACCGGCAGGTCGTCGAACTGATCACCTCCGGCGTCAGCGGCGATCTGGGGCGGCGCCGATGATGAGGGCGGGCCCGTCCCAGGAGGAGATCAGGCGGCACAACCTCGGCACGCTGCTGCGGTTCGTCCACCTGCGCGGCCCCGCCTCCCGCGCGACGCTCGCCGAGTCCCTCGGCCTCAACCGCAGCACGATCATGGCGCTGACGTCCGACCTCACCGCCGCCGGGCTCGTCCGCGAGGAGCTGCCCCGCACGCCGGGGCGGCGCGCCGGACGGCCGTCCCTCGTCGTGCGGCCGGAGTCGACCCGCGTGTACGTGCTGGCGTTCGAGGTCGGCGTCGACCGCCTCGTGATCGCGCGGGTCGGTCTCGGCGGCGCCGTGCTGGAGCGCCGCGAGGCGTCCCGCGCCCGCGGCTCCGACCCCGCCGACCTCGTCGGCACGCTCGCCGCGGGCGCCCGGTCGCTCGTGCGCAGGGCCGAGCGGGACGCGGTGTGCGTGGGCGCGGCGCTGGGCTTCCCCGGCACCGTCCGCCGCGAGGACCACGCCGTCATGTTCGGCCCCAACCTCGACATCGGCGACCTCCCGCTCGCCGACGCGCTGTCCCGCCGCCTCGGCCTCGGCCTGCCCGTCCTGGTCGGCAACGACGCCAACCTCGGCGCCATCGCCGAGCACGAGCGCGGCGCGGGCGTCGGCTGCGACGACCTCATCTACCTGCACGGCGACGTCGGCGTCGGCGGCGGCATCATCGTCGGTGGCCGCCTCCTCGGCGGGCACGAGGGCTACGGCGGCGAGGTCGGGCACATGGTCGTCAACCCCGGCGGCCGCCCCTGCGCCTGCGGCTCCCGCGGCTGCCTGGAGGCCGAGGTGGGGGAGCGGACCCTGCTCGCCCACGCCGAGCGCGAGGAGGCCCGCGGCGAGACCGGCCGCGACGCCGTCCGCGCCGTCGTGGACGCCGCCGACCGCGGCGACATCGTCGCCCGCGAGGCCCTCCACCGCGTCGGCACCTGGCTCGGCTTCGGCGTCGCCAACCTCGTCAACGTCTTCAACCCGGGCCTCGTCGTCTTCGGCGGGACGCTCCGCGACATCTACCTCGGCGCCGCCGCGCAGGTCCGCAGCGTCCTCGCGACCGGCGCCCTCGCCGCGCCCCGCCAGAACGTCCGCCTCCGCACCGCCGCCCTCGGCGACGACACCACCCTCGCCGGCGCCGCGGAGTTCGCCTTCGCCGAGGTCCTCGCCGATCCGATCCAGGTCCTGGCCCGTCTCAGGGCCCCGGAGGACTCCACCGTCTAGCGTCCCGCCCGCGATCCCGCGGCCGGGCCCCGCGTCCCTTCACAGACGCGGGACGATCAGGTCTCCAGGGACTCTTCGGTATTACGAACAGGCGATATTCCGGCACCGCCGCGCCGCGAGCCCCGGCTAAACGAAGCTTCCGTAGGAGCCTTTGTAGAACACGAGCGGATCGCCCTCGTGCTGCTCGGCCAGGTCGTGGACGCGGGCGACGACGATGGCGTGGTCACCGGCCGTGTGCTCCTGCTCGAATCCGCATTCGATCCAGGCCAGGGCGCCTTCGATGATGGGGGCGCCGCCCGGCGACCCCGTCCAGCCGATCCCGGCGAACTTGTCGCCGCCGCTGAGCGCCAGGCGCTTGCAGATCTCCAGCTGCGGCTCGCCCAGGATGTTGACGCACAACCGCTCGGCCGCGCGCAGCCGCGGCCACGTCGTGCTCGTGTGGGCCACGCAGAACGCCACGAGAGGGGGGTCGAGGGAGACGGAGGTGAAGGAGTTGGCGGCCAGGCCCGCCGGGCGGCCGGTGCCGGGCTCGACGGCGGTGATCGCGACCACGCCGGTCGCGAACCTGCCGAGGACCGAGCGGAAACGGGCGCCGTCGACGCCGGATGCCGGTGAACCCGCCGCGCCCGGGGCCGATCCCTGCATGAGGAGATCCGTTTCCTGGCCGGGGGGTCGTGTGGCGGAGGCGGCTCCGTGACCCATGTGACCCCGTCCCTTCTCTGGCCGGACGCCTGCGTGACCCGCCGGGCACGGGCGTGCACGGCGCACATCCACTAAAGCCCGTGTTCCGCCGCGATGATTCCGATCGAGGGCGATCTCGGTCAAAGGTCCCGGTGGGAGTCGGTCCCGGGGCGGAAGCGGGACGGCCGGATCACCTCGGTTCAGCGCACCGGCCTTGCGGGCAGTCCTCCCGGCTGGCCGGGAGCGCGGACGGCGGTCAGCGCCGGGGACGCGGCGTGGACCGCGCTGTAGGGGTTGAGGAGCGCCGTCGAGGTCAGGCCGTCCAGGACGAGGCGGCCCGTGCGGGCGAGGTGGCGGCGGGAGCGGGCGGACAGCCGCGGGCCCTCCTGGAGGGCGAGCCAGGCGATCCAGCCGACTCCGACGACGGCCCAGTACGAGACGAGCCGGTACAGTCCCACGGCGGCGGCCGCGGGGGACAGGGTCGCGCCGAATGCGACCAGGGAGGCGGCCATGCTGCTCTCGATCGCGCCGAGCCCGCCGGGCAGCAGCGGCAGGACGCTGCCCGCCGCCTGCGCCGCGAAGTAGGCGAGGGTGACGCCGTGCGGGCCCACGTCGATGCCGACCGCCCGTGCCGCGGCGAGCAGCGCCAGGATGTCGAACAGCCAGTTCAGGGTGGCCAGGACCACCAGTGCGGCCCAGTCGCGGGCCGTCGGGCGCAGCACGTCCCGGATCCCGGCGACGCGCTCGGCGTGCGGCGCGATCCGGGGATGGGCGAGCGCGATCCGGTACAGGCGCCGCAGCGGTGCCGTGACCACCGCGCGCAGCGGCCGCCACCGCAGCGCGGGCACCAGCAGCAGGACGAACGCCGCCGGGACCGCCAGCGTTGTCATCGCCAGCTCGCGGGCGTGCGGATCGGCCATCAGGGCGGCCAGCCCGATCACCGTGTAGGCGGTCGTGGTGATCACGCCGCCGGCCAGGATCACGGCGGTCGCCAGCTGCGCGGATGCGCCCTTCCGGCGGAACTGCCGGAAGGTGTAGACGACGCTCACCGCGGGGCCCGCGGGCAGCGTGGTGGACAGGGCGTTGCCCGCGTAGGTGATCGCGAACGCGCGGCGGAGGGAGATCCGCAGGCCGCCGATGCGCAGCAGGCGCCGCTGGAGCCGGGCGAAGGCGGCCATCGACCCGGCCTCGGCGAGGACGACCACGACGAGCCAGCCGGGATCGGCGCCGGTGGCGGCCGACCACATCACCCCGAGGTCGGGAAGCTGATCATGAACGAACGGGAGGGCGGCGAAGGCGGCCAGCAGCACCGCCCACTGGAGCAGCAGACCCGCCCGGCGCCTCGGCCACGAGCGCCGCGGAGTGTGCTCGGCGGTGGCTCCGGGGGGTGTCTCCGCAGGTGGGCCGGGGCCCGGATCGGGGCCCGCTTGGGCGAAGGGCAGGTCAGGTACCGCGACTGCCTTGTACATGCCTCGGTCACCTCGCAAGTCCGCCCGCTCTGCGCAACCTACGGCGTGCCTACGACATTCCCCGTGACCGCGTCACGGAACCGCAAAGTGACTCTTGCCACTTCCGGGGCGGGCGCGGACCGCCCGCCGTGCCCCTACGGCCTGCGGGTGGGATTCACCGCGTCGGACTCGGCGGGCGGACCGGGTTCCGGCCAGGTCTCCCGCCCGTCCTCGTCGGTCGTCTGGCTCTCGTAGTCGGTGATGCCGATGCCGCCGTCCCTGTCCTCCTCCGGCTCACGGATGACGTGGTCCTCCGGCGGGTCCTGGACGTACTGCTCGGTCAGGGCGATCTCCTCCGCCTGCTCGTCGTCGCCCATGTCGTCCATGTCCTCACGGAAGTCACGGTCCTCGCCGGGCTTGCGCTCGGTCATCGGCCCTCCAGATCGGCTCGGCTGCGCTGATCGCACCGGTATCCCCGTTGCGGGCCGCCCTATGCGCCGGGGGCGAGGGGACACCGATCCATCCGTCTGGACCGTCCCAAGTCCGGCATCTCGGTGGTTACCATCCCCGCATGGGCGTACAGGCAGTGATCTTCGACTGGGGCGGCACGCTGACCCCCTGGCACGACATCGAGCTGGACGACATGTGGCGCGCGATCTGCACGGGTCACCTGCCCGCGGAGACCGTCGAGAAGGCCGCCGCCGCGCTCGCCGGCGCGGAGCTGGAGCTGTGGCGCCGGGGCACCGAGGAGCACCGCAGCGCCACGATGGACGAGCTGTTCGAGATCGCGGGCGTCGAGCCCACCGAGGCCCTCCTGGACACCCACTTCGAGGCGTGGACGCCGCACACCCACACCCACCCCGCCGTCCCCGGCCTGTTCCGCACGCTCCGGGGCCGCGGCATCAAGATCGGTGTCCTGTCGAACACGATGTGCACCCGCGCCTGGCACGAGCGCGTCTTCGCCCGTGACGATGTCCTCGACCTGCTCGACGGCGCCGTCTACTCCAGCGAGATCCCCTGGACCAAGCCCCATGCCGAGGCGTTCCGCACCGCCATGGACGCGGTCGGCGCCACCGACCCCGCGTCCTGCGTGTTCGTGGGCGACCGCCCCTACGACGACATCCACGGCGCCAAGGCGGCGGGCCTGCGCGCGGTCCAGATCTGGCACCAGACCACCCTCGCTTTCTCCAGGCCGGGCCTCACGCCCCCCGACGCCGTCATCCACGACCTGGGGGAGCTCCTCCCGCACATCGAGCGGTGGGCGGCCGCGTGAAGGACCCGTCGCTCTAGCCCTTCGTCGCGACGATCAGGTCGCGGGTGATGGCCTGGTCGACGCGGTGCCGGAAGCCCCGGTAGGCGTCGGAGTCCCGCACGGTGAAGCCGCTGGACGCGAGGATCTCCGCCAGTTCCTCACGGCGTCCGCCGAAGGTGTTCCAGGAGATGCCGATGGCGCCGCCGGGGCGTAGCAGGCCGGCCCACTCCGGGACCGCCGCCGCCAGCAGCTCAACCGGGCTGCGCGACAGCTCCGGCCTGCCCTTGCGGCCCGGCTGGGCGCCCTTGGAACGGCTGCCGTGCTGCACCCCGTACGGCGCGTCCGTCACGATCAGGTCGAACGAGCGGGGGCGGAAGAACCGCCCGGCGCCGAGCGAGTCGGCGTTCACGACGGTGATCTCCATCGTCTCGCCGTCCTTGTAGCGCTCCTTGGACGCGCCGAACGTGACGTGCAGGCGGCGTCCGAGGACGGCCTTCTCCCGCCGGACGTTGGCGATCTCCGCCTGGTGCTTGACGCGGTTGTTCTTCAGCCAGGTCTTGATGAACGCCGCGTAGGCGTCGAAGTCCTTGCGGTCGATGTCGATCCCGGCCGCGTCCAGGCCGTACATCATCGCCTGGTTCAGCGTGGTCCCGCGGCCGCACATGGGATCGAGGACGCGGGGCCGCCCGGTGACCAGGTCCAGGGGCGCGTCGGTCGCCATGGCGGTCACGTTGAGCAGCAGCTTGGTGAAGTACTCGTTGGTCTTGCCGGAGTACTTCTGGATGGTGAGGAGGTCGCTGCCGAACACGTCGAGGGGGGCGAGCGTCACGGGGCGGAGGAGGCCGCCCTCGATCTCGAACAGCGCGTAGAGGGACGAGAGGTTGGACAGGAGGCGGACATCGGTCTCCGACAGGCCGTCCGCCGAGAACGTGACATAGGGGACGCCGCCGATCACGGTCTCCGCGATGTCGCGGACGCGCCCGCCGAGCGCCCGCTCGCCGAAGACCGACAGCTCCGCCCTCACCATCCCTGCCGCGGCCTGGGCGTAGACCCGGTTGTGCGAGGGGGAGACGAGGAGGCCGTACGCGGTCATTCGGCCGACATTAGCAGCGTCCGGGGAACGTTCGAGGAGGCCGCCGGGGAAGTCCCGGGCGGCCTCCTGCGGCCCTTGGGCGGGCCGCTCCCTTCGGGTCAGCCCGCCCGGACGGGACGTCTCTTCGTCCCGCGGGCGTTCCGCCTGTCGTTCGTCTTGTGCTTCGGCTCCGCGGCGGCGCGCGGTTCCTGCCCGTCCGGCTCCTCCTGTGCGGCCTGCTGGTCCGGCGTGGACTTCCGGCCCGGGGCGGCGGGCAACGCGGCGGGTGCGGCCGGCGCCTCGATCGCGGGGAGGTCCGGAAGGTGCCGCGCGGCGGCGTTCAGAAGGTCGCGGACGCGGTCGGTGAGGCTGGCGAGCTCGGCGCGCGCGACGGCGGCGTCGTCCTTGGCCCGGCGCGCCTGGCGGCGGGCCTCGTCGCGCTCGCCGGCGAGCTGCGTCAGCTGTGCGTGGTAGGCGGCACGGAGCTCGTCCAAGGCGGTGCACCCGCCTGTCCCGTTCCCGTGCGGGGTGATGGTCATGCCGGTCTGGGCTCCTCCCCCGAGTGATCCAGTACAAAAAGGACCAACGCGTACACGAAGCCCGTTCGTTCCCCGGAGTGCGGAAGATCACTCACCCGGTTCGGGACGCGGCGGCAGCGCGGCGGACGGCAGCCCGGGGAACGCCGCCGCCGGGGCCGGCGCGCCCGCCGCCTGCCGCCACCGCGCCGCGCGGGCCATCGCGTTCTGTGCGCCGTCGGCCGCGAGATACCGCAGGTCGGGGGAGGACGCCCCGGCCAGGCCGACGTAGGCCGAGCCCACCGACTCCTCCAGCGCCGCCGCGAGCTGGGCGGCCGCGCGCGGGGAGGCCGTGCTCCCCGGCAGCCTGTAGGCGGGCGCCGCCGCGACCGGCGGGACGGACAGGATCGCGGTCAGCCGGTCGCGCTGGGCCCGGTGCGCGTCCCAGACGGCCCTGGCGGTCTGACGCTGCGCCCCGCGAAGCCGCGCCCCGAGCACCCCGTACCCGTAGACGGCGGCGTGCTCGGCCGCCAGCGCCGCCTGCAACGCCCGCACCTCGGACTTCGGCGCGTCGCGCGGCGCCGGTTTCCTGACCGTCCCGGCATGGCCCGCCTCGCATGCGCCGATGCTCGCCAAGAGCTGGGACAGCCCGGGACCGGCCCGCCCGGTGTCCTCCCGGCGCGCCAGCGCCGCGCGCTCCTCCGCCTTCCTCAGCGCGGCCAGGATCCGCCCCGCGCCGGACGGCAGCGGTGTCGCGCGCGGGGCGGGGATGCGGCCGCCCTCGTCCGCCCGGTCGCCCGACCCGGGCACGTAGTGGCGCCGCAGCACCGCGAGGTGCTCGCGGTGGTGCGCCAGGACGGCGTCGATCCGGCGGGCGAGCGAGGCGTCCGCCCGCCGGGCCGCCTCGTAGGTCGCGACGAGGTCCTGCTCGGAGGCGATGGCGGCGGTGAGCACGGCCACGTCCCGGCGCGGGGCCGCCTCCGCGGCGCACCCGGACAGCCAGGGCAGGGCCAGCGCCGCGGCGCCGCCCAGCACCGCCCTGCGCGGAACGCGGGGGCCGGACGGGCCGGGCACCGCCCGTGACGAAGGCGGCACTGCCGGTGGCAGACGCGGAAAGGCCGCTGGCAAGGGCGTCTCCTCACCCGGAGTGTCGTGGTGGCGGCCCGCGGCGGTCCCGTCCTGGACCCGCCCATCGGGCCAGCTCAAGCATTCCATATCCGCCGCGCCGGTGAGCTGATCGAAGGACCCCTGAGGTGTCCGGCTGTCGATAGTCTTGAAGGGTCAACGGACGAGCGGTGATTTCAGCGCAGGCACCGCCCGCGCACATCCGCGGGCGGGTTTTCGCGCAGGAGCACAACAGGAGGAGGGTCCCATGAGCGTCGAGTCCCGCGGTGGCCGCGCTCAGGGGGGCCGCGGCGAGGGGACGGCGCGGCCGACCCGCGAGGCGGTCGTCGCCGAGCTGACCGGGCTGCTGGCGCCCGCCGTGGCCGAGGCCGGCTTCGAGCTGGAGGAGATCGACGTCCGCCCCGCCGGCCGGCGCCGCCTGGTCAAGATCGTCGTGGACGGTGACGGCGGTGTCGGGCTGGACGACATCGCGAAGGTCAGCGAGGCCGCCTCCGCGCTGCTGGACGCCTCCGACGTGATGGGCGCGTCGCCGTACGTGCTCGAGGTGACCTCGCCGGGGGTCGACCGCCCCCTCACCGAGGCGCGCCACTGGCGCCGCGCCGTGGGCCGGCTGGTCGCCGTCCCGCTGACCGCGGGCGGCCAGGTCGAGGGCCGCGTGGTGGCGGCCGACGACGAGACCGTCGAGATCGAGGTCGCCGGGGCGCGCCGGGGCAAGGGGGCCGGTGGCCGGGGCGGCAGGTCCGCCGGGCCGGGGACCGCCGCGCCGGAGGCCGGGCGGCGCCGGTTCGCCCTCGCCGAGCTGGGACGCGGCCGGGTGCAGGTGGAGTTCAAGGCTCCCGCGGGCAGTTCCAGGGGGAACGGCGCGGCCGAGGAAACGCGTTCTCCGGCTCAGCCGGACTAGAGGGGGGACACCTCGTGGACATCGACATGACCGCCTTGCGCGGCCTGGAGAGCGAGAAGGACATCTCGCTCGACGTGGCCGTCAAGGCCATCGAAGACGCCCTGCTGATCGCCTACCACCGGACGGAGGGCGCGGCGCCCAAGGCCCGCGTCGAGCTGGACCGGCAGAGCGGGCACGTCACCGTGTGGGCGACCGAGACCGACGAGGAGGGCACGGCCCTCCGGGAGTACGACGACACCCCGACCGGCTTCGGGCGCATCGCGGCGACCACCGCCAAGCAGGTGATCCTGCAGCGGCTGCGCGACGCCGAAGACGAGCTGACGTTCGGCGAGTACGCCGGCCGCGAGGGCGACATCGTCAGCGGCATCATCCAGCAGGGCAAGGACCCGCGGAACGTGCTGGTCGACCTCGGCAAGATCGAGGCCGTCCTGCCGCCGCAGGAGCAGGTGCCCGGCGAGCGGTACGAGCACGGCGAGCGTCTGCGCGCCTACGTGGTCCAGGTCCGCAAGGGGCACCGGGGCCCGTCGGTGCAGCTGTCGCGGACGCACCCGAACCTCGTCCGCAAGCTGTTCGCGCTGGAGGTCCCCGAGATCGCCGACGGCACCGTGGAGATCGCCGCCATCGCCCGCGAGGCCGGCCACCGCACCAAGATCGCGGTGCGGTCGCGGAAGGCGGGCGTGAACGCCAAGGGCGCCTGCATCGGCCCGCTGGGCAGCCGCGTCCGCAACGTGATGGCGGAGCTGCACGGCGAGAAGATCGACATCGTGGACTGGTCGGAGGACCCGGCCGAGTTCGTCGGGAACGCGCTGTCGCCCGCGCGGGTGTCGGCCGTCGAGGTCGTGGACGCCGACGGCCGGGTCGCCCGGGTGATCGTGCCCGACTACCAGCTGTCCCTCGCGATCGGCAAGGAGGGGCAGAACGCCCGCCTCGCCGCCCGGCTCACCGGCTGGCGGATCGACATCCGGTCCGACACCGAACCGGCGGACGCCTCCGGCGCCGCCCGCGCCGCGGCGCCGCGGCGCCCGGGGCCGGAAACGGCCGCGCCGTCGCGGGGGGAGGGTGCCCCGAGTAGGGACGAGTCCGGCGAATCCGGATCTTCCGGGCCAGGAGAGCATGCGACAGGTCCCGCCGACGCCTCGGCGCGGTAGACTCGTGACACGTGGCCGGGTGGCTCCACGACGCATGTGCGTGGGCTGTCGGGTTCGCACGGTCAAGTCCGACTTGCTACGCCTGGTGGTGGTCGAGGACGTCCTCGTCCCCGATCCCCGCGGGCGGCTGCCGGGCCGGGGCGCCCATGTGCACCCCGACCTGGCCTGTTTCGAGCTCGCAGAGCGTCGTCGGGCGTTCCCTCGGGCGTTCCGCCTGCCGGGGCCGCTCGACTCAGGTGTGCTGCGGGCGAGGCTTGCGGAGCAGGCGGTGCAGCAGCAGGATGACCGAAGGTAAGCGACGTCTAGTCGGAAGCAGGTCGAGATTGCTATGAGCGCTCGATGAGCACGCCGCGATGAGTACGGCAAGTTAGCGACGGTCCGGAGGCCGCACCCCCGGACCGAGTTAGGGAGTGCAGTGGCCAAGGTCCGGGTTTACGAACTCGCCAAGGAGTTCGGTGTCGAGAGCAAGGTCGTCATGGCCAAGCTCCAGGAAATGGGCGAGTTCGTACGTTCGGCGTCTTCAACGATAGAGGCGCCGGTCGTTCGCAGGCTTACCGAAGCCTTTTCCAATTCTTCGTCCTCCAAGCAGGGGGACAGGCGCGGCGGGCAGAAGAGGCCCTCGGGTCCGCGCCCCTCCGGTCCGCGCCCGGGTCCGCCCGGTGGCGCGCCCGGCAACACCTCCGACGGGCACGGCGCCCGCCCGCAGGGTCCTCAGGCCCCGCGTCCCGCGGCGCCGCGCCCGCCCGCGCCGCCCAAGCCGGGTCCCGGTGGTCCCGCGGGCGGCGGCGGTCCCGCGGGCGGTGGCCCGAAGCCGGGCCCGCGCCCGCCCGTCCCGCCGGCGCCGAGCACGCCGGTGAACGCGCCCGCCGCGCAGGCGCCGAGCGCCCCGCCCGCGGCCGGTCCGTCCGGCGGGGGCAGGGGCCCCGGCGCCGGAGCCGGCCCGAAGCCGGGCCCCCGCGCGCCCAAGCCGGGCCCGCGTCCCGGCCCGCGCCAGGGTGGCGGCGGAGGCGGGGGCGGCGGCAGGCCGCGCCCCGGCAACAACCCGTTCAGCTCGACCAACACCGGCATGGGCCAGTCGCCCAAGCCGGGTCCGCGTCCCGGCCCGCGCCCGGGCGGCGACCGTCCCGAGCGTGACGACCGTCCCCGCGGCGGCGACCGTCCCGGCGGGCCGCGTCCCGCGGGCGGCCGTCCCGGCGGCGGCCCCGGAGCGGGCGGCCCCCGTCCCAACCCCGGCGGCATGCCGCCCCGGCCGGGCGGCCCGCGGCCGAGCCCGATGAACATGCCCTCCTCGCGGCCCGCGGGCGCCCCCGGGCGCGGCGGTCCCGGTGGCGGCGGTGGCGGTGGACGCGGCCCTGGTGGCGGTGGACGCGGTCCCGGTGGCGGCGGACGCGGCCCTGGTGGCGGCGGCCGTCCCGGCGGTGGCGGCTTCGGCGGCCCCCGCGCCGGTGCGGGCGGTGGTGGCGGCGGCCGTCCGGGTGGCGGCTTCGGCCCCCGTCCCGGTGGCGGCGGACGCGGCCGGGGCGGCACGCAGGGCGCCTTCGGACGTCCCGGCGGGCGCCCCGCGCGCGGACGCAAGTCGAAGCGGGCACGCCGCCAGGAGTTCGAGAACATGCAGGCACCCGCCGTCGGCGGCGTGCAGGCACCGCGCGGCAACGGCCGGACCATCCGGCTGCCCCAGGGCGCGTCCCTGACCGACTTCGCCGAGAAGATCGGCGCCAACCCGGCGTCGCTCGTCGCGATCATGATGCACCTCGGCAAGATGGTCACCGCGACCCAGTCGGTGGACCCCGACGACCTCCAGGCCCTCGGGCTGGAGCTGGACTTCGACGTCCAGGTCGTCAGCCCCGAGGACGAGGACCGCGAGCTGCTGGAGTCCTTCGACATCGAGTACGGCGAGGACGAGGGCGGCGAGGAGCACCTGCAGTCCCGTCCGCCGGTGGTCACCGTCATGGGCCACGTCGACCACGGCAAGACCAAGCTTCTGGACGCCATCCGGAAGGCCAACGTGCAGGCGGGCGAGGCCGGCGGCATCACCCAGCACATCGGCGCCTACCAGGTCGAGACCGAGGTCGACGGCGAGGACCGCAAGATCACCTTCATCGACACCCCGGGCCACGAGGCGTTCACCGCCATGCGCGCCCGCGGTGCCGACACCACCGACCTGGTGGTGCTGGTGGTCGCCGCGGACGACGGCGTCAAGCCGCAGACCACCGAGGCGATCGACCACGCCACCGCGGCCGGGGTCCCGATCGTCGTCGCGGTCAACAAGATCGACGTCGAGGGCGCCGACCCGAACCGGGTCCGGGCGCAGCTCACCGAGTACGGCCTGGTCGCCGAGGAGTTCGGCGGCCAGACGCAGTTCGTCGACGTGTCCGCCCGCGAGGGCATCAACATCGACGGCCTGCTGGAGGCGGTCATCCTGACCGCCGACGCCGAGCTCGACCTGAAGGCCAACCCCGACATGCCCGCCCAGGGCTCGGCCATCGAGGCCAACCTGGACAAGGGGCGGGGCGCCGTGGCGACCGTGCTGGTCCAGCGCGGCACCCTGCGGGTCGGCGACTCGATCGTCTGCGGCGTGGCCCACGGCCGCGTCCGCGCGATGCTCGACGAGAACGGCCACAACGTCGAGGAGGCGGGCCCGTCCCGTCCGGTGCTGGTGCTCGGCCTCGCCGCCGTGCCCGGCGCGGGCGACAACTTCCTCGTCGTCGAGGACGACCGGATCGCCCGGCAGATCGCCGACAAGCGGGTGGCGCGCAAGCGCAACGCCGAACTGCTCAAGAGCCGCAAGAGCAGCTCCCTGGAAGAGCTGTTCAAGGACCTGGAGCGGGGCGAGCGGCAGGAACTGCTGCTCATCCTCAAGGGCGACGTGTCCGGTTCGGTGGAGGCCCTGGAGGACTCCCTGCTCAAGATCGACGTGGGCGAGGAGGTCAACCTGCGGATCATCCGGCGCGGTGTCGGCGCGATCACGCAGGACGACGTCAACCTCTCGCTGGCGTCCGAGGGCGCGGTCATCATCGGCTTCAACGTGCGGCCCGAGCGCAACGCGCAGGAGCTGGCCGACCGCGAGGGCGTCGACATCCGCTACTACTCGATCATCTACCAGGCGATCGAGGAGATCGAGGCGGCCCTCAAGGGCATGCTCAAGCCGGAGTTCGAGGAGGCCCAGCTCGGCACCGCGGAGGTCCGCGAGATCTTCAAGGTGCCGCGGATCGGCAACGTCGCCGGCTCGATGGTCACCTCCGGGATCATCCAGCGCAACGCCAAGGCCCGGCTCGTCCGCGACGGCGTCGTGGTGTCGGACAACCTCACGGTGTCGTCGCTGCGGCGGTTCAAGGACGACGCGACCGAGGTCCGTGAGGGCTTCGAGTGCGGTATCGGCGTCGGCTACAGCGACATCAAGCTCGGTGACGTCATCGAGTGCTACGAGATGCGCGAGAAGCCCCGCGACTGAGGCGCCGGCCCGGCCGCGCGGCCGTCCTGCGGGACGCGCCGCGCGGCCGGGCCGTCCCGGCGACCGGACGATCGACCGGGGCCGAATGATCGACTGATCGGTGCCCCGACGCCAGGCGGATCTTCTAGCCTGGCGTCCGTCATGTTCCGGCCCGGCCGCCGGCGGAGGCGGATCCGGGAACACGGCGGCGGTCCGCCGTCGTTCTGACTATGCGATCCCGAGGTGATCGACCACGTGTACGTGGGTGCTCTGACGCTCGACCTGCTGCTCGGCGACGTCCGGTCGCTGAAGCAGAAGAGGTCCGTCCTGCGGCCCGTCATCGCGGAGGTGCACAGGCGCTTCCCGGCGGTGGCCGTCGCGGAGACGGGCGACAACGACCTGCATCGCAGGGCGGAACTGGGTGTGGCGGTGGTCTCGGCCACCGCGGCCAACTGCACCCGGGTGCTCGACCAGTGCGAACGGCTCGTGGCGGGGCGGCCGGAGATCGAGGTGCTGTCGGCCAGGCAGCGTCTCTTCAACGACGACGACTGAGCTCGTCGCGACGAGTACGGAAAGGGAGTGCGATCATGGTGGACGCAGCTCGGGCGCGCAAACTCGCCGACCGCATCCAGCAGATCGTGGCGGAGATGCTGGAACGCCGGATCAAGGATCCCCGGCTCGGGTTCGTCACCGTGACGGACACCCGCATCACCAACGACCTGCGCGACGCCACCGTCTACTACACGGTGTACGGCTCGGACGGGGAGCGCGCGGAGACGGCCGCCGCCCTGGAGAGCGCCAAGGGCGTCATCCGCACGGAGGTGGGCCGCAAGACCGGTGTCCGGCACACGCCCAGCCTCACCTTCGTCATGGACTCCCTGATGGAGAACGCCGCGCACATCGACGACCTGCTGGCGCAGGCCCGCGCGAGGGACGCCGAGGTCGCCAGGGCGGCCCAGGGCGCGTCCCCCGCCGGCGACGCCAATCCCTACCGCGAGCCCGGCGAGCCCGAGGGCGACGACGAGGACGCGGACGACGACGACTTCGACGGCCGCGACACGGCGGGGGGCGGCGAGGACGGCCGATCGGGACGCCCGGCATCGTGAGCGGGCCCGAGGGTCGCGCGGAGATGCCGGGTGCGGGGTGGACGCGGCGCTGCTCGGCGCACGACGGGGGCGGTCACGCCGCGGGCGGTCACGACGTCGTCCCGCGCACGGGCCCCGGCGCGGGACGGGCCGCCTCGGCGGTCCCCGCCACGCCGGTCAAGGGGCCCGCGCCGAACGGCCCGGCCGCGCTCGAGTCCGGGACGCCCGCCCTCACGGCGCCGGCGTCCCCCGCCGAGGACCTGGACTGGGAACGGGCCGTTGAGCTGATCCGGGCCGCCGACGAGGTCTGCCTCGTCTGCCACGTCGCCCCCGACGGCGACGCGCTCGGGTCGATGCTCGCGCTCGGGCAGGCCCTGCGCTCGCTCGGCAAGCGGTGCCTGGCCTCGTTCGGCGAGCCGTTCACCGTCCCGGCGATCCTGCGGTTCCTGCCGGGGCAGGAACTGCTCGTCGAACCCGACCGGATGCCCGAGGCGCCCGCGCTGCTGATCTCCCTGGACGCGGCGGGCCAGTCCCGGCTGGGCTCGCTCGCCGCCCGCGCCGGGCGGGCCGGGGCGCTGATCGTCGTCGACCACCACGCGTCCAACACCGAGTTCGGCGGGGTGCGGCTGGTCGACCCGGACGCCGCCGCCACCGCGGTCCTGGTGGAGGAGCTGATCCGGCGGCTCGGCGTCCCCTTGGACGGCGCCATCGCCGAGGGTCTGTACGCGGGCCTCGCCAGCGACACCGGCTCGTTCAAGTACCCCTGCACGACGCCCGAGGTGCACGACCTCGCGGGGCGGCTGCTGACGGCGGGCGTCCGCCCGGACGCCGTCAGCCGGGAGCTGTGGGACCGGGCGCCGTTCGGCTACCTCCAGGTCCTGGCGGGCGCGCTGGCGCGGGCCCGGCTGGAGCGGGACGCGGCCGGCGGCCACGGCCTGGTCTGGACGACGATCGCGCGCGCCGACCGGGACTGCCGGGACGTGCCCTACGACCAGCTCGAAGGCGTCATCGACCAGCTCAGGCGCACCGACGAGGCCGAGGTCGCGGTCGTGCTGAAGGAGACCGACAAGGGCGAGTGGTACGTCTCCACGCGGGCCAAGGGCTCGGTGGACGTCGGCCGCGCCTGCGTCGAGCTCGGCGGCGGCGGGCACCGCACCGCCGCCGCGTTCACCATGGGCGGTGAGCCCGCCTGGATCATCGACCGGCTGCGCGCCGCGCTGCGCGTCCCCGGCGACGGTGACGCGGACGGCGGCGAGTGACACCGACGGCGGCGTGGCACAGGCGGCAGAGTGACTTGGGCGGCAGAGTCACATCCGGCAGAGTCACATCGTGGGCAGAGCGCCTCACCCGACGGCTTCGGAGCACAGGTGGAATCGGTTGAATCGGGCCTCGTCATCGTCGACAAGCCCTCCGGCTGGACCTCGCACGACGTGGTCGGCCGCATGCGGCGGCTCGCGCGGACGCGGCGGGTCGGGCACGCCGGCACGCTCGACCCGATGGCGACGGGCGTCCTGGTGGTCGGCGTCGGGAAGGCCACCCGCCTGCTCGGCCATCTGGCGCTGACCGAGAAGGGCTACGACGCGACGATCCGCCTGGGCGAGTCGACGAACACCGACGACGCCGAGGGCGAGACCACCGCCACCGCGTCCGCCGCCGGGGTCTCCGACGCGGCGCTGGAGGCCGGGATCGCGGCGCTCACCGGGCCGATCGAGCAGATCCCGCCGCAGGTCAGCGCGATCAAGGTGAACGGCGAGCGGGCCTACAAGATGGCCCGCAAGGGCGAGGAGGTCGCGCTGCGCGCCCGTCCGGTGACCGTGCACGCGTTCACCGTGACCGGTGTGCGGCGGCACGGGGACGTGGTCGACGTGGACGCCTCCGTCGCCTGCTCGTCCGGCACCTACATCCGGGCGCTGGCCCGTGACCTCGGCGCGTCCCTCGGCTGCGGCGGGCATCTGACCGCGCTGCGCCGCACCCGCGTCGGCCCCTACGACCTGGGCATGGCCCGCACGCTGGACGAGCTGGCCGTGAAGACGGAGGTCCTGCCGATGGAGGAGGCGGTCGCGTCCGCGTTCCCGCGCCGGGACGTCTCGGACGACGACGCCCGCAGGATCGCGCACGGCGGGCGGCTCCCGGCGGCGGGACAGGGCCCGGGGCCTGTCGGCGTCTTCGCGCCCGACGGGACCCTCCTGGCGCTCGTCGAGGAGCGGGACGGGCTGGCCAGACCGCTCGCCGTCTTCGTCTCCTGAGCGGGTGGCGAGGGTCACCCTCCGGACGCCGTGCGCGTGAACCTACGGTCGCGTAACCTACTGGGTCGTAGGTTGTTCGCGTGAGGAGGCGTCCCCATGACGACCATCGAGACCGGCGAACCCCAGGCGCCGTCTCCCACCCGTCCCCGCCTTCGCGGCTGGCTCCATCTCGGCGCCTTCCCGGCGGTGCTGCTCGCCGGCCTCGTCCTGGTCGCCCTCGGCCCGACCACGCAGGCGCGGCTCGCGTCGGCGGTCTACGTGGCGACCTCGGCGATGCTGTTCGGCATCTCGGGGACCTACCACCGGCAGCGGTCGCTCCGGCTGATCGAGGTCCTGCGCCGGTTCGACCACGCCAACATCTACCTGATCATCGCCGGGACCTACACCCCCTTCGCGGTCGTGGCGCTGGACGGCGGCGCCCGCGTCTGCGTCCTGGCCATCGTGTGGACGGGGGCCGTCGCCGGTGTCGTCTTCCGGACGACCTGGATCGGCGCCCCGCGCGCGCTCTACGTGACCCTCTACATCGTCCTCGGCTGGGTCGCGGTGTTCTTCCTGCCGCATTTCCTTTCCGGGGCCGGGGTCGCCGCCTGCGTGATGGTCGCGCTCGGAGGCGTCTGCTACAGCGTCGGCGGCATCGTGTACGGGCTGCGCCGCCCGAACCCCTCGCCGCGCTGGTTCGGCTTCCACGAGGTCTTCCACGCCTGCACCCTGGCCGCCTACGTCCTCCAGTACATCGCCGTGTCGCTGGTCGTCTACCAGTCCGCCTGAGCGGCTCCCGCCCGCGCCCCGCCCGCGCCCCCGCCTGTGCCCCACCCTGGGCCGCGGCCCCCACCGCCACCCCTGGATGCGACCCCGCGCGCCCTCGCATGGCACCCTTAGACCGCAGGAGATGACCGGGTCTCACGTCCGACGCAGGGAGAGCATGGTGCGGCGCTGGAATGGCCTCGACGAGGTTCCCGCCGACTGGGGCCGTTCGGTGGTGACCATCGGGGTGTTCGATGGTGTGCACCGCGGGCACCAGCGCATCGTCGGCGCCGCCGCGGACGAGGCGCGCCGCCGCGGCCTGCGCTCGGTGGCGATCACCTTCGACCCCCACCCGGACGAGGTCGTCCGCCCCGGCACGCACCCGCCGCTGCTGGCCTCCACCCGGCGCCGGATCGAGCTGCTGGAGGGCCTCGGCACCGACGCGGTGGTGGTCGTCCCGTTCACGCTGGAGCTGTCCAAGGTGCCGCCGGAGGAGTTCGTCCAGTCGGTGCTGGTGGACCGGCTGCACGCCGCCCACGTGATCGTCGGCGAGGACTTCCGGTTCGGCCACCGCGCCAAGGGCGACGTCGCGCTGCTGCGGGACCTCGGCGAGAAGTACGACTTCACCGCCGAGGGGATGCCGCTGGTCGCCAACGGCGACACGATCTCCTCCACCTACATCCGCACGCGGCTGGAGAGCGGGGAGGTCGGGGCCGCCGCCACCGCGCTCGGCCGCCCGCACCGCGTCGAGGGCGTCGTCGTGCGCGGCCACCAGCGCGGCCGGGCGCTCGGCTTCCCCACCGCGAACCTGGAGACGCTGCCGCACACCGCGATCCCCGCGGACGGCGTGTACGCGGGCTGGCTGGTCTGCGACTCCGACCGCTACCCGGGCTTCCGCTGGCCCGCCGCCATCTCCATCGGCACCAACCCGACCTTCGAGGGCGGGGGGGAGCGGACCGTCGAGGCGTACGCGCTCGACCGCGACGACCTCGACCTCTACGGCGAGCACATGGCCGTCGACTTCGTCGCCCGAATCCGCGACACCCTGAAGTTCGACTCCGTCGAGGCGCTGATCGAGGAGATGCACCGGGACGTGGCCCGCGCTCGCGAGGTCACCGCGGACACCCGCTGACCTCTCCTGAGCGGGCATACACGGCGTGATCAGGCCGTTTCCCTACCGTGACGGGGTGGCTTTCGGGCATGGTACGGTGAATAGTCGCCGGGAAGGGCCCCGGCGCGGCTGGCTGCACCCTCATGCGGCTCGCCACTCTCTTGAACACGCACCATGCGGACCCGCGCGCCCACCGGGCCCGGGATCTGCGGGTGACGACCTCACTGAAGGAGCCACGTGTCGCTCGACACCGCTACGAAGAAGCAGATCATCGCCGAGTACGCGACCACTGAGGGTGACACCGGATCCCCGGAGGTCCAGGTCGCGCTGCTGACCCGGCGTATCAACGATCTCACCGAGCACCTCAAGGAGCACAAGCACGACCACCACAGCCGCCGCGGGCTGCTGTTGCTGGTCGGCCAGCGTCGCCGGCTCCTGAAGTACCTGAGCAACAAGGACATCAACCGCTACCGGAAGCTGATCGAGCGACTCGGTCTGCGCCGCTAGCACGGTGAGGGAGTGGCCCGGCGGGCCACTCCCTCTCTTTATGGCCGGGAGGGGCCGCGCCGGTTCACGGCGCCCCGCCCGGCCTCCCGGTGGCCCGGCCGCACGGCCCGGCCCCGGGGACAACGGCCGCCCGGCCGACCACGGCCGGGGCGGGCCGCCAAACTGGAGACAAGCCTCGCGGACACCGCTGGTGCGGGCCGGTCCTCGGTAGTGGCTTCCGGATCCGCCCGCCGCACCGGCGGGCCCCGATCCGGGTGCTTCGATCGAAGACCGGCAGCGTGACAAGCCACGGGAAACGGCCGCGGGGACCGACGAAGGAACCTTGAGGAGGTTTCCCGTGACTGAAGCCGTGCGCATCGACGGTGCGCAGAGCACCGAGGCCGTGATCGACAACGGCACGTTCGGCACCCGGACGATCAGGTTCGAGACGGGCCGGCTGGCCCGCCAGGCGGCCGGATCCGCCGTCGCCTACCTCGACGACGAGACGATGGTCCTGTCCGCGACCACCGCGTCCAAGAAGCCCAAGGACAACCTGGACTTCTTTCCGCTGACCGTGGACGTCGAGGAGCGGATGTACGCGGCCGGGCGCATCCCCGGCTCGTTCTTCCGCCGCGAGGGCCGCCCGTCCGAGGACGCGATCCTCACCTGCCGGCTGATCGACCGGCCGCTGCGCCCGTCGTTCGCCAAGGGCCTGCGCAACGAGATCCAGGTCGTCGAGACGATCATGGCCCTGCACCCCGACCACCTGTACGACGTCGTGGCGATCAACGCCGCCTCGATGTCCACCCAGCTCGCCGGGCTGCCGTTCTCCGGCCCGATCGGCGGCGTGCGCGTCGCGCTGATCGACGGGCAGTGGGTCGGTTTCCCGACGCACCCCGAGCTCGAGCGCGCCACCTTCGACATGGTCGTCGCCGGCCGGACGCTGGAGGACGGCGACGTCGCGATCATGATGGTCGAGGCCGAGTCCACCCGCGACACCCTGAAGCTCGTCGGCGAGGGCGCCGTCGCGCCCACCGAGGAGACCGTCGCGCAGGGCCTGGAGGCGGCCAAGCCGTTCATCAAGGTGCTGTGCAAGGCGCAGAGCGACCTCGCCGCGGTGGCCGCGAAGGAGACCGCCGAGTACCCGGTCTTCCTCGACTACCAGGACGACGTCCTCGACGCCGTCACCGCCGCCATCGCCAAGGACCTCGCCCAGGCGCTGACCATCGCCGGCAAGCAAGAGCGCGAGACCCGGCTGGACGAGCTGAAGGCCGGCGCCCAGGAGAGCCTCGCCGAGCAGTTCGAGGGCCGCGAGAAGGAGATCTCCGCCGCGTTCCGCGCCGTCACGAAGAAGCTCGTCCGCGAGCGCGTCATCAGCGACGGGCTGCGCATCGACGGCCGCGGGCTGAAGGACATCCGCCAGCTCACCGCCGAGGCCCACGTGATCCCCCGGGTGCACGGTTCGGCGCTGTTCGAGCGCGGCGAGACGCAGATCCTGGGCGTGACCACGCTGAACATGCTCCGTATGGAGCAGATGATCGACACGCTCAACCCCGAGCGCACCAAGCGCTACATGCACAACTACAACTTCCCGCCCTACTCCACCGGCGAGACCGGCCGGGTGGGCTCGCCGAAGCGCCGCGAGATCGGGCACGGCGCCCTCGCCGAGCGCGCGCTGATCCCGGTGCTGCCGACCCGCGAGGAGTTCCCCTACGCGATCCGGCAGGTGTCGGAGGCGCTCGGCTCCAACGGCTCCACGTCGATGGGCTCGGTCTGCGCGTCCACCATGTCGCTGCTGGACGCGGGCGTCCCGCTCAAGCAGATGGTGGCGGGCATCGCGATGGGCCTGATCCACGAGGGCGGCGAGTACGTCACGCTCACCGACATCCTCGGCGCCGAGGACGCCTTCGGCGACATGGACTTCAAGGTCGCCGGCACCCGCGACGTGATCACCGCCCTGCAGCTGGACACCAAGCTCGACGGCATCCCCGCCTCGGTGCTGGCCGCCGCGCTCAAGCAGGCCAAGGGCGCCCGGCTCGCGATCCTGGACGTCATGCAGGAGGCCATCGAGGCGCCCGCCGAGATGAGCCCGAACGCGCCGCGGATCATCACGATCAAGGTCCCGGTCGACAAGATCGGCGAGGTCATCGGCCCCAAGGGCAAGATGATCAACTCGATCCAGGACGACACCGGCGCCGACATCACGATCGAGGACGACGGCACCATCTACGTCGGCGCCACCGACGGCCCGTCCGCCGAGGCGGCGCGGCAGGCGATCAACGCCATCGCCAACCCGCACATGCCGGAGGTCGGCGAGCGGTTCCTCGGCACGGTCGTCAAGACCACCACGTTCGGCGCGTTCGTGTCGCTGCTGCCCGGCAAGGACGGCCTGCTGCACGTCTCGCAGATCCGCAAGCTGCACGGCGGCGCCCGGATCGAGAACGTCGAGGACGTCATCGGGGTCGGCGAGAAGATCCAGGTCGAGGTCACCGAGATCGACCAGCGCGGCAAGCTGTCGCTGGTGCCGGTCGAGGTCGTCGACCGCGAGTCCGCCGACCGCGCCGGGGACGCCGACGCGGGCGAGGGCCCGGCCGCCGCCGCCGGAGACGACGACGGCGGGCCCCGGGAGCGCCGCGACGACGGCGAGCGCCGCGCACCGCGCCGCCGCCGCACCCGCCGCGGCGAAGGCGACTCCGGCCAGCACAACTCCTGACCGGCCGCGATGCAGCGATCGCCGCGCCGCCCGCCGGAGAGGGGTCCAGCACCCGTCTCCGGCGGGCGGCGCGAGCGGCACGACACGTGCCCGCGGTGCCCGGCACCACCACGGATACCGCGGGCCGACATCCCCAGTCACCGCCTCAGCCGTCAACGATCGGCCACGGTGCGATCGCGTCCGAAGGCAGGTTCGAGCTTGCGAGAACCTGATCGCGAAGCGAGCCCTCCGGGGCGAGTCGAAAGCGATGCAGCGATCGCCGCAGTGTCCGTTGAAGGAGGGCGCCCGGCGCCCGACGCCGAGGACACTGCAAAGGAGCACTTTTGACCCTTCCGGCGCGGGCGCAGGAGCCCGGCACCACCACCACGATCCACACCGAGGGTGCCGGGGCGGTCCGCCGCACCGTCCTGCCCGGCGGGCTGCGCGTGATCACCGAGACGATGCCGACCGTGCGGTCCGCGGCGTTCGGCATCTGGTCGGGCGTCGGCTCCCGCGACGAGGCCGTCCCCGACGCGGGCGCCAGCCACTACCTGGAGCACGTCCTGTTCAAGGGCACCAGGACCCGGTCGGCGCTGGAGATCTCCGCGGCGGTCGACGCGGTCGGCGGCGACCTCAACGCGTTCACCGCCAAGGAGTACACCTGCTACTACGCGCGGGTGCTGGACTCCGACCTCCCCCTCGCCGTGGACATCGTGTCCGACATGGTGGCGGAGTCGGTGAACCGCCCCGAGGACGTCGAGGCCGAGCGCGGGGTGATCCTCGAAGAGATCCACATGCGCGACGACGACCCCGGCGACCTCATCCACGACGAGTTCGCCATCGCGCTGTACGGGGACACGCCGCTCGGCCGTCCCATCCTCGGCACCGTCGACTCGATCAACGCGCTGTCACGCGAGCGGATCCACGGCTACTACCGCGAGCACTACGTCCCGTCCAACCTCGTGGTGTCGGTCGCGGGCAACATCGACCACGACGAGGTCGTCCGGCTGGTGTCGCGCGCGTTCGCCGGGCACCTCACCGGTGACGCCGCTCCGGCCGCGCCGCGGCTGAACGGCGCGCCCGCGCCCGTCGACCCCCGCACCCGGGTGATCGACAAGGACACCGAGCAGGCGCACATCGTGCTCGGCGCCGCGGGGGTGAGCCGTACCGACGAGCGGCGCTTCGCGCTCGGCGTGCTGAACGCGGCGCTCGGCGGCGGCATGTCGTCCCGCCTCTTCCAGGAGGTGCGGGAGAAGCGCGGCCTCGCCTACTCCGTCTACAGCTACACCGCGCAGTACGCCGACTCCGGGATCTTCGGGGTGTACGCGGGCTGCCAGCCCGGCAAGGTCGAGGAGGTCCTGTCGATCTGCCGGGACGAGGTCGGCAAGGTCGTCGGGGAGAGCCTCACCGAGGAGGAGCTGGAGCGCGGGAAGGGCCAGCTGCGCGGCGCGATGGTCCTCGGCCTGGAGGACACCGGCTCCCGGATGAGCCGCATCGGCAAGAGCGAGCTGGTGTACGAGTCGCTGCTGCCGGTCGAGGAGGTCCTCGCGCGCATCGAGGCGGTCACGCTCGACGACGTCCGGGCCATCGCCCGTGACGTGCTGGACGCGCCCCAGGCCCTGACGGTCATCGGCCCGGTCGGCGACCGCGACTTCTCCGCCTGACGGGCGGCCCGGCATGGCGACGGGGTGGGTGTGCCACGAGCGGTACTTCTGGCACGACACCGGGACCGCGCCCCTCGGCGCGTCCGCCGATCACCTGGAGCCGCTGCGGCACCCCGACCACCCCGGCACCAAGCGGCGGTTCCGCAACCTGGTCGAGGTGAGCGGGCTGCTGGACGCGCTGGTGCCGCTGAAGCCGCGTCCGGCGACCGAGGACGAGCTGCTGCGCGTCCACACCGAGGCGCACGTGACCCGGATGCGGGAACTGTCGGAGTCCGGTGGCGGTGACGCCGGAGACGGTGGCTCGCCGTTCGGCCGCGGCTCCTACGAGATCGCGGCGCTCGCCGCAGGCGGTGTGATCACCGCGGTCGACGCCGTCCTGTCCGGGACGGTCTCCAACGCCTACGCCCTCGTCCGCCCGCCGGGGCACCACGCCCTGCCGGACAGGGGCATGGGATTCTGCATGTTCGGCAACATCGCCGTCGCCGCCGAGCACGCCCGCTCGCGCGGGGTGGGGCGGATCGCCGTCGTCGACTGGGACGTCCACCACGGCAACGGAACCCAGGCGATCTTCGAGGCGGACCCGGGGGTGCTCGCGGTCTCGCTGCACCAGGACGGGCTGTTCCCCGAGGCCGCCGGTGCCGTCACCGAGCGCGGCATCGGCGCGGGGGAGGGGTTCACGGTGAACGTCCCCCTCCCGGCGGGCTCGGGCTCGGGCGCGTACCTGGACGCGTTCGACCGTGTCGTCGAGCCCGCCGTCCGGGCGTTCCGGCCCGATCTGGTCTTCGTCGCCTCCGGCTTCGACGCGAGCGCGTTCGACCCGCTCGCCCGGATGTCGCTGCACTCCGACGCGTACCGGTGGCTGACCTCCCGCGTCCTGTCCCTGGGCGCCCCGGTCGTCGTCGCCCACGAGGGCGGCTACTCCCCGGAGTACGTCCCCTTCTGCGGCCTCGCCGTCGTCGAGACCCTCTCCGGCGTCCGCACCCCCGTCACCGACCCTTTCCTGGGCTCCCTGCTGACCGTCCCCGGCCAGGACCTCGCCGCCCACCAGCGGGAAGCGGTGGACCGCGCCGCCGCGGCCCTCGACCCGGAGGCCGTTAGACCGCGCCCATGATCGGGTATCGGCCCCAGGTGAAGATCCTTATCAGAATCGTGATCTCCGCGGTGGCGCTGTGGGTGGCGCAGGCGGTGGTGGACGGCATCGACCTCACCGCCGGGAGCACCGGCGAGCGGGCGCTGACCCTCCTCGCGGTCGGGGCCATCTTCGGTGTCGTCAACGCCGTGCTCAAACCGGTCATCAAGGTGCTCGGCTGCGCCTTCTACATCCTCACGCTCGGCCTGTTCGCCCTGCTGGTGAACGCGGCGCTGCTCATGCTGACGAGCTGGATCGCGGAGAAGCTGGACCTGCCCTTCCACGTGGACTGGTTCTGGCCCGCGTTCTGGGGCGCGATCATCATCGGCGTCGTCAGCTGGCTGCTCAACCTGTTCGTGGGCGGGGACCGCGTCGGGGACGACGCCCCCGACCGGTAGGCTCGACGCACGCCGGCAGGGAGGGGAACACGTGATCAAGGTTGGGGTGCTGGGCGCACGGGGCCGCATGGGGGGCGAGGTGTGCCGGGCCGTGGAGGGCGCGGACGACCTTGAGCTCGCCGCCGCCGTCGACGAGGGCGACGCGCTCGACGCCCTCACCGCGGCGGACGTCGTCGTCGACTTCACCCACCCGGGCGTCGTCATGGACAACCTCCAGTGGTGCGTCAAGAACGGCCTCCACGCCGTCGTCGGCACCACCGGCTTCGACGCCTCCCGCCTCGACACCGTCCGCTCCTGGCTCACCGACGCGCCGGGCAACGTCATCATCGCGCCCAACTTCGGCGTCGGCGCCGTCCTGATGATGCACTTCGCGCAGAAGGCCGCACCGTTCTTCGAGTCCGTCGAGATCGTCGAGACGCACCACCCGAACAAGGCCGACGCGCCGTCCGGCACCGCCCACCGCACCGCCGAGCTGATCGCCGCCGCCCGCGCGGAGGCGGGGGTCGCGCCCTCGCCCGACGCCACCACCTCCGGCCTCCACGGCGCCCGCGGATCGGACGTGGACGGCGTGCACGTCCACGCCGTGCGCCTCGCCGGCGCGGTCGCCCACCAGGAGGTCCTCCTCGGCGGCCACGGCGAGATCTTCACCATGCGCCACGACTCGATGAACCGCGCGTCCTTCATGCCGGGGGTGCTGCTCGCCGTCCGTGAGGTCGCCGGACGTCCCGACCGCCTCACCCTCGGCATCGAGTCGCTCCTCGGCCTGTGACGGACCCTCGGCCCGCGATGGACTTCGCCGCCGACCCGTGGGACTACCTCGGGGCGTCCGAGGCGATCGACATCGAGCATCCGCTCGTCCAGTCGACCGCCGCGCGGCTCCGCACCGGCGACGACATCGCCTACGCCCGGTCGGCGTTCGAGTATGTCCGCGACCACATCGCCCATTCCCTCGACGCGACGGCGTGGCGGGCGTCCGACGCGCTCGCGCAGGGCACCGGCCTCTGCTTCGCCAAGGCCCACGCCTACGTCGCGCTGCTCCGCGCCGGAGGCGTCCAGGCGGGCCTGTGCTACCAGCGGTTCGACGTCCTGCACGGCCTCACCGCCATCCTCGTCGACGACCGGTGGGTCCGCCTCGACCCGCGAGGCACCGACCTGGCCTTCTCCGCCTCGGAGGACCGCCTCGCCTACCCGGACACGCCCATCCTGCCCACGGTCCACGCCGTCCCGCCGCCCGCCGTCCTGGACGCGCTGAAATCCGCCACCCTCCCCACCACCCTCGGCTGACCACGCCGGGACGTCGCGCGGAGGGCCGCGTCAGCGGAGGTTCGTGAGGTCGAGGCCGTCGAGCCGGCCGGGGTCGGCGAGGATGTCGATCGCCACGACCCGGTCGTCCGCGATCGTGAAGGACAGCACCGACTGCGGCCGCCCACCGGCGATGTTGACCGTCCCGGCCGTGCCGTTGACCAGCGCCGGCCGCGCGTCGAACGCGGCCCGCCGGAACAGGAGCGCCTGCCCCGCCACGGCCTCCGCGCCGTGGATCTCCGTCCAGCCGCCCCCGGGGACGGCGCCCTGGTCCGCGCGCAGCACCACGTCCGGGTCGAGGACCGCGACGAGCGCCTCGAAGTCGCCGCCGCGGGCGGCGGCGAGGAACGCGTCCACGACCTGCCGCTGGCGCGAGAGGTCGCGCTCGGGCACCGGCACCGAGCCCCGCACCCGCCGCCGGGCCCTGCTGGCCAGCTGCCGGGCCGCGGCGGGGGACCGTCCCACGATCGGCGCGATCTCCTCGAACGGCACCGCGAACATGTCGTGCAGGACGAACGCCAGCCGCTCGGCGGGCCCGAGGGACTGCAGCACGACCAGGAGCGCGAGCCCGACCGAGTCCGCCAGCAGCGCCCGCTGCTCCGGGTCGACCCCGTCCGCGGGACTGATCACCGGGTCGGGAAGCCGCTCGTCCAGCACGGTCTCACGGCGGGAGGTGCGCGAGCGGAGCATGTCCAGGCAGACCCGCCCGACGACCGTGGTCAGCCACCCGCCCAGGTTCTCGACCGCGTCGGCGTCGGTCCGGCTGAGCCTCAGCCACGCCTCCTGCACGGCGTCGTCCGCCTCGGCCAGCGAACCCAGCATCCGGTACGCGACGGCCTTCAGATGCCCCCGGTGCGCCTCGAACCGCTCCGCCAGAAAGTCCCGCTCGTCCATCCGCCACGTCCCCCTCGCTCGGCTGTGTCGGTGGTCTGACGAGCCAGGCCGCGGAGATGTGACAAGGCGGCCTCAGAAACCGTGGCGCAGCCAGGGCTCCCACTCGTCCGTGGGGATCTCCAGGGCGAAGGGCTCAGGCAGGGCGATGGTCTCCCCGAACGCCCAGCTCGTCGACTCCTTGTACTCCCAGACGGCGAACTCGGGTTCGCTGTACAGGGTCACCTGCGCGACCTCCGGGTCACGGTCGACCAGGAGGTAGTAGGGGATGCACGCCCGCGCGTACCCGTTCCACTTGGTCGGCTTCGCCCGCCGCTTCCCCGGCAGGCGATCGTCGGAGGCGTTGGTCGGGGAGGTGACCTCCAGCACGAGGCCGAGGTGTTCCGGGAGGGCCTTTTTGATCTGTGCCCGCCGGATGCCGGCGGCGGTCTCCTGGCGAAGGAAGCAGAGGTCCGGGATGTAGCCATCGTGGATCTCGCTGAGGTTCACATCCTGGGTGGCGACGCAGCGCCATGGGAACGACGCGTCCACGACACGAGCCGCCGAGAAGGCGTGCCAGATGTCCTGGACGATGAAGTTGTGGGCGATGTCCGGCCCTGGCGACACGACGATCTCCCCATCGATGATTTCGGCTCGGGTGCCGTCGTGGGGAAGCTCCAGCAGGTCGGCGAGTTCGTCCCGCATCCAGAGGTTGTAGGGGGTATCGGGGAGCTCGCGATAATGGTGACTGGTGGCGACGATGCTCACTTTAGGTGACTCCTCCGTCACGTTCGGCTCCCATCATCGTAGAGTCCCTGGGTAGTCAGCGTACCCAGAATCCGTGATCCGGACGGGAAACAGCGTGGGGCCGGGGTTGTGCCGTGGTGGGGGCGGGCCTAGCGTTCGGCGGTGTGGGACGAGATCACGCGGACGGGCCGGTCGCGCGGCGTATGTGGACGGTGCTGGAGCCGCTGCACGCGGTGACCTACTTCTCGCCCGAGTGCCTTGAGGCGAGCAAGGACGTCGGCCTCAGGGGCTTCTGGATGGGGTATTTCGGAAGCCGGGGCGCGCCGCTCGGCGCGGTGGGGCCCGGGGTGATCGAGGCGACGTTCTTCGGGTTCCATCCGGAGCGGGTACGGCGTGCCGTGCCGGACGCGTGGACGTTCGCGTCGCCGGACGGCATCCTGCGGGCGCGGGGCCGCGCCGCGGCGAAGGCGCTGCGGCGGATCGCGCCGGGCATCGAGGACGTGGCGCCGGACGTGGTCGGGCCGCTGCGGACGGTCGTCGAGGCGGCGGACGGGGCCGGGCGTGCGCTGTTCGCGGCCAACCGGGACCTTGACGTGCCGGACGAGCCCGTGGAGGCGCTCTGGCAGCTGGCGACGTCGCTGCGGGAGCACCGGGGCGACGGGCACGTGGCGGTGCTGACGTCCGAGGGGCTCAGCGGGTTGCAGGCCAACGTCCTGGCCGCTGCGGCGGGGAACGTTCCGGCGCAATGGCTGCGGGAGAGCCGCGGCTGGTCACACAACGACTGGGACCACGCCGTCACCGCGCTCGCTGACCGGGGCCTCGTGGACGGCGACGGGATCACCGCGGACGGCCGGGCCCTCAAGGAGGAGATCGAGCGGCGCACGGATGCCCTCGCCGAGCCGCCCTTCCGGGCACTGGACGACCCCGAGGCCCTCCACCGGGCGCTCGTGCCGTTCACCAGGTCCGTCGCGGAGAGGGGCGACATGCCCTTCCCCAATCCGATCGGCGTGCCCCGGCCGGACTGACCGCAGCCGGACCGTTGACCCCGGCCGTTGCCCCCCGACCGTCAGCCTTCGGCCGTCACCCGGGGACCTTCGAGATGTCGACCGGGACGGTGCGGACGATGCCGGCCGCGGCGTAGGCGGCCTCCTCGTCCAGAGTCTCTTGTTCGAGGAGGACGCCGGCGAGGGAGTCCAGCTTGTCACGGTGGGCGCGGAGGGTGTCCAGGGCCTCGGAGTAGCACTCGTCCACGATGCGCCGGGCCTCCAGGTCGACCGCGTCGAGGGTGCCCTGCGCGGCGTACTGGCCCATCGGGTCCATGCCGTCGGGAGGCAGGATCGACAGCGGGCCGACGCGCTGGGACATGCCCCAGCGGCCCACCATGCCCCGCGCGATCTTGGTGACCTGCTCCAGGTCGCTCTCGGAGCCGGTGGTGATCACGCCGAAGACGAGTTCCTCGGCGGCCATCCCGCCGAGCGCGCCGATGATGCGGCCGCGCAGGTAGCGCTCGTCGTAGGCGTACCGGTCGCCCTCGGGGGTGGACACGGTGACGCCCAGCGCGCGGCCGTGCGGCACGATCGTGATCTTCCGGACGGGGTCGGCGCCCGGCTGGAGCATGCCGAGCAGGCCGTGCCCGGACTCGTGGTAGGAGGTCCGGCGCCGCTCCTCGTAGGGCATGACCACGGACCGGCGGGTGCCGAGCTGCACCTTTTCCAGCGCGGAATGGAAGTCGGCCATGTCGACCGCGCCCTTCTCCCGCTTCACCGCGAGGAGGGCGGCCTCGTTGACGAGGTTGGCGAGCTCCGCGCCGGTCATGCCCGGCGTCATCTTGGCGACGGCCGTGATGTCGGCGTCGGCGGCGAGCGGCACCTCACGGGTGTGGACGCGCAGGATCGCGATCCGCCCCTCCAGGTCGGGCGGGGACACGGCGACCTGCCGGTCGAACCGGCCGGGGCGCATGAGCGCGGCGTCCAGGATGTCGGGGCGGTTGGTCGCGGCGATGACGACGACGCCCTCGGAGCCGGAGAAGCCGTCCATCTCGGTCAGGATCTGGTTGAGGGTCTGCTCGCGCTCGTCGTGCCCGCCCATGCTGGCGCCGCTGCCGCGGGTCCGGCCGATGGTGTCGATCTCGTCGATGAAGATGATGGACGGGGCGGTCTTGCGCGCCTCGGTGAAAAGCTCGCGGACGCGGGCGGCGCCGACGCCGACGACCATCTCGATGAACTCCGACGCGGCGGCGGAGTAGAACGGGACGTCGGCCTCCCCGGCGACGGCGCGGGCGAGGAGCGTCTTGCCCGTGCCGGGCGGGCCGGTCAGCAGCACGCCGCGGGGGACGCGGGCGCCCATCCGGCGGTACTTGCCGGGGTCCTTGAGGAAGCCGACGATCTCGCTGAGCTCGGCCTCGACCTCGTCGATCCCGGCGACGTCGGCGAACGTGGCGCGTTTCTCGTCCGGCCGGACGGGCTTGGGGGACCGGCCGAAGCCGCCCATGATGCCGCCACCGCCACCGCCCGCCATCCGGCGCTGGAGCCACACCATCACGCCGATCCACAGACCGACGAACAGCAACGTCGGCAGCAGGGACAGCATCAGGTTGGCGAGGAGCCCGCGGTCCTCGTTCACCGGCTTGGCCTCGACCTGGACGCCCTTCGCGACCATCTCCGTGTAGATCTTGTCATCGGCGAAGGCGGGACGCAGCGTCTCGAACGCGGTGTAGGTCTTCTTCGCGTCGCCCTGGCCGGGGACCTGCTGGGCGCTCCTGAGCTTGCCCTGGATCTGATAGCCCTTGGTGTAGACGTCCTTGACGTTCCCCGCGGACACCTGCTGGGTGAACGCCGTGTAGGGGACGGTCACCTTCTCCTGCTTGCCGGTGATGTGCATCGAGGCGTAGCTGAGCCCGAAGACGACCAGCAGGAGCAGCCAGAACAGGGAGGTGTTGCGGCCGGGCCTCCAGCCGCCGCCGAGGCCGGGCACCCGCCGCCGCGGGCGCCGCTCGGGCACCCCTTCGGCGCGCCACGGCTGGTCGGGATCGTTGCGGGGCGGCACCGACTGGCGTCTGTCGGGCTCGCCGGGACCTGCACGGCGCGCCCTCGCCTCGCTCGGCTGCGGCGCGGGTCGCTTGGACGGCACGACTGACATTCCCCCCGTCCACCCACCCGGCCCCCGGGCCGGGTGATCAAGATTTTCCCGGATGCGCGACCGCGAGAACGCGGGTCACGGGAGCCCGGCCGGGCTCCGCGAGGTAAACGGCGCGCGGATCCAGGACGTTCCCCGCCCACCAAAGCTAATGTCCTTAGCTAGCCTCTCAGGTAAAGAGATTAGCTAACAAGCGAATCAAGCTAACCAGAGAGGCCATCATGATCCGCCGGCGAGCACTACTTCCGCATCGAGCCCGCCGGGCCCGGCCGCGTCCGCCTCACCCAGGGCGAGCGGTTCAGCGGGGCGGCGACGGGCCGTCAGCGCGCCGTCCCGGGACTCGCGAAGCCGTACTTGTTGAACAGCCTCTGCGCGGCGGGCGTGACCAGCCAGGACACGAAAGCGTCCGCCGCGTCCTCGTGGGGGCCGTCCTTCACCGCCGACGCCGGATACGCCGCCGTGACGTTCAGGCTCGCCGGAATGGGGACGCTGCTCGCAGCGGCCCCGGCGGAGGCCAGGTCGGTGATGTAGACGAGCCCAGCGTCGGCTTCCCCGGCACGGACACGGTCCAGCACGGCGCGCGCGCTGATCTCCTCCGACCTCCACCGGACGGTCAGCCCGGCCCGTCCCAGCACCTGCCGCGTGTACCGGCCCACCGGGACGGTCCCGGCGCCGACCACGACCCGCAGTCCCGGCCTCGTCAGATCCTGGAGTCCCTGGATGCGCCGCGGGTTCCCCGGCCCGACCGCGATGGTCAGGGAGTTGTGGGCGACGATCGGGCGCGGCCCCGTCAGGTACCGGTCGGCCTCCCGCATGCTCTCCGCGTCCGCCGTCACCAGCACATCACCGGGATCATGGTCGGACAGCCGTTCGGCCATCTCCTGCGAGCCGCCGAACTCGAACCGCAGCCGCACACCCGGATGCGCCTGCGTGTAGGCCACGCCCATCTCGCTGAACGCCTCCGTCAGCGACGAGGCCGCGAGGACGGTGAGCGTCACCGGCCCGGACGACCCGCCGCAGCCCGCCAGGAGGACCGGCAGGGCGAGGAGGGCGAGCAGGGCGGGCGCCCGGAGACGCCGCCGACCGGGGGAGTCGGGCATATGACCAGATCTTAGGGTGGAGGGGCATCGGCTCCCGTGATTCCGGCCTGGCGTGTCAGTGCCGCGGGCTAATCTCGGGCCAACCGAGATCCCCCTTCCGGAGGCCCGACGATGCCCCTCGACCTGATGGAACAGCTGCCCGGCGACTGGCGGGAGCGGCTCGACCCGCTGCTCGACCCGCTCGCCACCGCGGCGCTCGAAGCCTTCGTGGCGGGGGAGTACGACGGGCAGACCATCTACCCGCCGCGCGAGGACCTGTTCAACGCCTTCCGGCACTGCCCCTTCGACCGGGCCCGCGTCCTGATCCTCGGCCAGGACCCCTACCACGGCCCCGGCCAGGCACACGGCCTCAGCTTCAGCGTCCGCGAGGGGGTGCGGCTGCCCCCGTCGCTGCGCAACATCTACAAGGAGCTGGCCGGCGACCTGGAGATCCCGCCCGCCACGTCCGGTGACCTCACCCGCTGGGCCGACCAGGGCGTCCTGCTGCTCAACGCGGTGCTGACCGTCCGCGCCGGCGACGCGGGCTCGCACGCCGGGAAGGGCTGGGAGGACTTCACCGACGCCGCGATCCGCGCCCTCAACGACAAGACCGACCGGGTCGTCTTCGTCCTCTGGGGCGCCTACGCCCGCAAGAAGGCCCGGCTGATCACCGGCCCGCAGCACACCGTGATCGAGTCGGCGCACCCGAGCCCGCTCAGCGCCAAGAAGTTCTTCGGCACCCGCCCCTTCAGCGCCGTGAACAAGGCACTCGTCGACGCAGGCCAACCCGAGATCGACTGGCGGTCCTAACGGCAATCCCGGCCCAGAGGGGCTCGCCTGGCGGCTGTGTTCATTGCAATCCCGGCCCAAGCGGGCTCGCCTAGCGGCTCGCCCGCTTGACCGTGCTTGGGCGAGCGCGTCATCGCTTCGCGATCATCCCGTCGGGGCTCGCCTCCGGCTTCGCCCCGGCGGGCTGGTAGCGCGCTCGCGTGACGGCTGAGGTTCTCGGACGGCAAGCTCCGGATGACCGCGGCCATCGGGGCGATCGTGGTCAGAGGGCCAGGCCGACCGCGAGCAGGACGCCGTAGACGATCTGGAGACGGGCGGTCTCGCCCAGGACCGGGATCAGGGCGGGGCCGGACGCGCCGTTCAGCACCTTCTGCGTGGGGGGCACCGACAGCGGCGCGGCCAGCAGCGCGATGAGCACCCACGGGTGCGGGGCCGCCAGCGCCAGGACGATCATGAACGGCAGCGCGGTGCAGACGGCGTACATGATCCGTGTCCAGCGGTCGCCGAGGACGACGGCGAGGGTCCGCTTGCCCGCGACCCGGTCGGTGGGGATGTCGCGCAGGTTGTTGGCGACGAGCAGGCCGCAGGCCAGCAGCCCGATCGGCACGGCCGCCGCCCACGCCTCCCAGGGCAGGCCCTCCACCTGGACGTAGACCGTCCCGACGACGGCGACCAGGCCGAAGAACACGAACACCGAGATCTCGCCCAGCGCCCGGTAGCCGTAGGGGATCTTGCCGCCGGTGTAGAACCAGGCCGCCAGGATCGCCGCGCCGCCGACCAGGAGCAGCCACCACGTCGTCACCGCGGCGAGGACGAGCCCGGCGACGGCGGCGGCGAGGAAGCTGCCGAGCGCGGCCGCGAGGACCTGCTTGGGCGGCGCCGCCCTCGAGCCGACGAGCCGGAACGGCCCGACGCGGTCCTCGTCGGTGCCGCGGACGCCGTCGCTGTAGTCGTTGGAGTAGTTCACGCCGATCTGGAGGACGAGCGCGACGAACGCGGCCAGCAGGGCGCGCCACCAGACGGCGTGGTCCTCACCGATCGCGACACCGGTTCCGACGACGACGGGGACGAGGGACGTGGGCAGGGTGCGGGGCCGGGATCCGGCGACCCATTGGGAGAGCGTGGCCACAGTTACCGCGTGTTCTCGTGGGACGACAGGGGACTAACCCCTTGATTCTTCCCGATGATCATGAGTGCTCGGGCGCAGCCGCAGCGACAGGGCCAGCCCGAGCGCCAGGATCGCGGCGGTGGCCAGGGCCCCGTGCCTGGTCGCGACGGCCAGGCTGGAGTCGGCGGCCCGCGCCTCGACGGCCATGCCCGGGGTCCGGTGCAGGTCGCGCCCGTACGTCCCGGCGCTCTCCCGCAGCTCGCGGGCGACGGCGGCCTGCCGTTCGGGCGGCAGCCCGGAACCGGCGAGCCGGTCGGTCATCGCGCCGCCGAGGCTCGTCGCGAACACCGTCCCGATCAGCGCGATGCCGAGCGCGGAGCCGACCTGCCGGGCGGTGGACTGGGTGCCGGACGCCTGCCCGGCCAGCGCGGGCGGCACGTCCGCCAGCGAGACGTTCGTGAGCTGCGCGGACGTCAGGCCGAGCCCCAGCCCGTACAGCAGCATCCACGGCGCGAGCCCGAACCCGGTCGTGGACGCCGAGACGGTCAGGCCGAGCGCGACCACCGCGGCGACCTCCAGCACCATGCCGATCTGCACGACCCGGTGCGCGCCGCGCCGGTTCGCCAGACGGCCGGCGTAGCCGCCCGACAGGAACGCGCCGATCGCCAGCGGCAGGATCGCGACGCTGATCTGCAGCGGCGACGTCCCGTGCACGCCCAGCAGGAACAGCGGCAGGACGAACAGCAGCCCCAGCTCGCCCACGCTGATCAGCGACGAGGCCAGGTTCCCGTGCCGGAAGTTGGGAATGCGGAACAGCTCCAGGTCGAGCATCACGGCGCGTCCGGCGGCGGCCCGCGCCCGTTCGACGACGACCAGCGCCGCGATCAGCGCGATCCCGAGGCCGAGGACGACCGGGACCGGCGACAGCCCGGACTCGGGCCAGTCGAGCCCGGCCATCGAGAACGGACGTGTCGACGTCCACCAGCCGTACGCCTGGCCTTCGATGAGCCCGCACACCAGGGCGCCGAGCCCGAGTGCCGACAGCAGCCCGCCCACCCAGTCGATCTCGCGGCGGGCGCTGCCGGAGCGTTCCCTGCGCGTCTCGGGCATCAGCGTGAGCGCCCCCGCGATGAGCGCGGCGCCGAGCGGCAGGTTCACCCCGAACGCCCAGCGCCAGCCGCCCCCGGTGGCGAGCGCGCCGCCCGCGAGCGGGCCGAGCGCGGCCATGCCGCTGATCAGCGAGCCCCAGATCCCGAACGCGACGGCGCGGTCCCGTCCGGTGAACATCGCGTTCACCGTCGACAGCGTCGCCGGGAGGATCATCGAGGCTCCGACGCCCTGCAGGGCGCGCGCGCCGATCAGGGCCCCGCCGCCGCCCGCCACGGCCGCGAGCAGGCTCGCCGCGGCGAACACCGCGACCCCGGTGACGAACAGGCGCCGCCGCCCGAACAGGTCCCCGGCCCGGCCGAAGGGGATGAGCAGCGCGGCGAACACCAGCGAGTAGACCGAGGTGACCCACTCGGCGTCCGTGGTCGTCAGGCCGAGGTCGGTGACGATCCGGGGCAGGAGCACGCCCACGATCGTGGCGTCCACAACGATGAGCGAGACGCCCAGGCTGATGACGACCATGCCGAGCCAGCGGCGGCGGCCGGTGCGCGGCGTCCCCGCCGTGGCCTGCGGCGGCGGGGTCAGGGAAGTGGACTCGGGCACGACTTCAAAGATATGGCCGGACGTGCCGCGCCGCTCACCGACCCCTGCGAAAGGTCCCCGGGACACGGTGTGTCACGTGCCGTCACCCCGGATGTCGGTGTGGAGGCGGATCTGGCGGACGGGCTCGCCCATGTCGAGCGTCCGGGCGGTCCCGTCGGGGGCCCAGCCCGCGGAGCCGAGGAACGTCCGCATGACCTCGTCGTCCTCGAACGCCCAGGTGATCAGCGTTGCGAACCCGTCCTCGCGGAGGAGGTCGGCGGACGCGGCCAGCAGCCGGCTGCCGTGCCCTGCACGGCCGTGCAGGGGGTCGACCAGCAGCGCCACCAGTTCCGCCGTCACCGCCGGGTCGAGGTCGGCGTCTTCGGCCGGGCCGTGCGCGGCGAACCCGACGACCAGGTCCGCCGCGACCGCCACCAGCAGCCGGTGCCTGGGGCTCGGCGGTGACGCCGCGGCCTCCGCCCACCGCTGCCGCCACGCCGCCAGCGCCTCGGCGCCGGTGACGCGGTCGAGGACGCCCGCCGGGAGGAGGTCGCGGTAGCCCTGCCGCCACGCGCGCACCTGGATGTCGGCGACGGCGGCGGCGTCCGCGCGCCGTGCGGGGCGCACGCCCACATCGGCCATGAGGTCGGGTGTCCTCTCGTCGGGGATCACCGTCCACCCTAGAGCGCGCCGGTCAGCGCGGGGGCGCCGCACCCGTGCCCGGCTCCGCGCCGGACGGCGGACGGCGGCGGGCACGGTAGGCGCGGGTCTTGGTGCGGTTGCCGCAGACGCGCATCGAGCACCAGGCGCGGGAGCGGTTCTTGGAGGTGTCGAAGAACGCCCAGCGGCAGGTGTCCTCCTGGCAGACCTTCAGCCGGGTCCACGTGCCGTCCGCCGACGCCTCCATGATCGCGGCGGCGAGGCGGGCGAGGGCGGTGGCGGCCGTCCCGGGCGGGCCGAGGGGGACGAGCGCGGGCCGGGGGCCCGTGAGCCCGATCCGCAGGGGGAGTGCGGCGAGGGCACCGTCCAGGCCGTCGGCCGGTCCGCCGCCGTCAGGGGCGGGACTGCCCGGGGGAAGGCTGTCTGGGGCAGGAACGGGCGGGCCGTGGTGGGCCAGCATCGCGGCGCGCAGCCCTTCCCTCAGCGTGATCGCCCCGGCCAGGTCGGACTCCCCGGCCGCCGCCCCGGAGGGGATGAGACCGTGCCCGGCCAGCCACTCGGCGAGCCGGGCGGGCGTCGCGAGCCCGTCGGTGCCGGAGTCGACGTCGAGCGTGTTGACGAAGTCCCGCAACAGCGCCGCGGCGCCCTCGCCGGGACGAGCCTCGGCCATGAGCCCTCCTGACCTGTTCGCGATCCACCCTACCAATATCGACACCGGTGTTCGTCCTTCGGTGGTTGCAACGATCCAACACCAGCGTTACGGTTTAGCTGGTGTCTACGAACGGAGGACGGATGAACGCGCTGCCCTATCTGGCCAGCCTGGCGGGCCGCCTGCCTCACCGGTACCCGGGCGCCCGCCACGAGTACGCGCGGCTGCACGCCGACATCGTGGAGGCGCGCCTTGCGGCCCGCGCCCGTGACTCCGAGCGCATCGCGCACCGGTTCGGCCGCGCGCGGTCCGGGGGTGCCCGGTGACCCCGAAGGTGACCAACATCGTCATCGACTGCGCCGACCTCGACGTGATGGCGGCGTTCTGGGGCGGGCTGCTCGGCATGGAGGAGACGTGCCGGGAGGACGACTGGCTCGATCTCGGGCCGCTCGGCGAGGGCGGCCCGCTCCTGTCGTTCCAGCTCGTCCCCGAGCGGAAGACGATCAAGAACAGGCTGCACCTGGACCTGGACGTGCCCGACATACACGCCGCGGGCGAGCGTGCGGCGGCACTCGGCGCGTCGCCCGCCGGTGGGCCGATGGGCGACCCGCGGTACCCGTTCCGGGTCTGGCGCGACCCCGAGGGCAACGAGTTCTGCTTCACCACCCTGCACTGAGGGCGGGACGGCGCGGCGGACGCGCCGGTGCGTCAGCGGCGGACGACCGCGGCGAGGCGGCGGACGCCCTCGGACAGCTCGGCCTCGTTCGCGGCCGTCCCGTAGCTGATGCGCAGATAGGGCGCCGGCGCCTCGGCGGGGAAGAAGGGGCGCCCGGCGCTGACGAGCACGCCGGCCCGCAGGGCGGCCTCGGCCAGCTCGACGTCGTCGACGCCGTCCGGGAGGCGGGCCCACAGGTGGAACCCGCCGGCCGGGCGGTTCGGGCGCAGCTCCGGCAGGTCGCGTGCGAACGCGGACAGGACGGCGTCGCGCCGCGATCGCAGCGCCGCGCGGACGGCGCGCAGATGACGCGGCCAGCCGGGGGAGCTGACCAGCTCCAGCAGGGTCTCCTGCAGGGGACGGGCGGGGAAGAACTCCTCCACCAGCTGCGTCGCGCGGATCCGCTCCGCGACCGGGCCGCGTGCGATGACCGCCGCGACCCGCAGGCTCGGCGCGGTGGCCTTGGTGAGTGAGGCGATGTGCACGACGCGGCCCTCGCCGTCCAGCGCGATCAGCGGCGGCGGGGGCGGGTCGATGCCGAGGTGGCGCGCGAAGTCGTCCTCCACCACGAACGCGCCCGCCGCCCGCGCCACCGCGAGGACCTGCTCGCGCCGCCGCGGCGGCAGCACCGTCCCCGCCGGGTTGCCGAAGGTCGGCTGGCAGTACAGCACGCGCGCGCCGCTCATCGCGAACGCCTCGGCCAGCAGGTCGGGGCGGACGCCGTCATCGTCGGCCGGGACCGGCACTGGGTGGATCCCGCTCGCCCGCGCGATGGCGAGGACGCCCAGGTAGGTCGGCGACTCGACCAGCAGGGACGCGCCGGGCGGCAGCAGCGCCCGCAGCACCGTCGTCAGCGACTGCTGCCCGCCGCTGGTGATCACCACGTCGGACGGGACGACGCCGCCGCCGACCGCCCGGGCGAACCAGGCGCGCAACTCCGGCATCCCGCCGAGCGCCGGCATCTCCCAGGCGTCCGGCCGCCGCGCGGCCCGTGCCGCGGCCGTCGCGAGTGCGCGCGCCGGCTGCAACGTCGGGTGCAGGTAGCCGCCGCTGAGCGCGGACGCGCCCTCCGGTGCCGGGGTGAGCAGCCCCGCCACCCCGGCCGCGTCGACCGAGCGGTCCCCGAGGGTCACCGCCTGCCAGCCGAGGTCGGCCGGGCCCGCGGCGGGCACGGGGCGCTCGGCGGCGAACGTGCCGCTGCCCGGACGGGTCACCACGAGCCCCTCGGCGGCCAGCAGCGCCAGCGCCCGCGACACCGTGACCGGGCTGACCCGGTGCCGCTCGACCAGCGCGCGGCTGGACGGCAGGCGCTCACCGGGCCCCAGGCGGCGCACCTCGGCACGCAGCCGATCGGCCAGGGAGAGCACACTGCTATCGTGTTGCATGAGAAATGAGGATAGCGCTACTGCCTCCACGCGGATAGCGCTCGGCGGTCTCTGGCTCGCGGCGCTGGGCGTCCTGATCTACTCGTTCACCTTCCCGGCCACGGTCTTCGGGCTGGACGGCCTGGACCCCTACCTGATCGGCATCGGACGCTCCGCCGCCGCGTCGGCGCTCGCGGGCGTAGCGCTCGTGGCGGTGCGGGCCCGTCCGCCGCACCGCGGCCAGTGGGCCGGGCTGGCGGTCGTGTGCGCCGGGGTGATCTTCGGCTTCCCGGTGCTGACCACGCTCGCGCTCGACCACGGCGCCTCGTCCGCGCACGCGGCGGTGGTGATCGGCCTGCTGCCCGCCGCGACCGCCGTGCTCGCGGTCCTGCGCGCGGGGGAGCGGCCGTCCCGCGCGTTCTGGCTGGCCAGTGGCGCCGGTGCGGCCTGCGTCACCGGCTTCGCGCTGGTCCGCGGCGCCGGGTCCGTCACCGCCGCCGACCTGCTGCTGTTCGCCGCGCTGCTGGCCGCCGCGGCCGGATACGCCGAGGGCGCCCGGCTCACCCGCGCCATGCCCGGCTGGCGCGTGATCTCCTGGGCGCTGGTGCTGGCCGCGCCGGTCACCGTCCCCGTCACGGCCTGGCTGCTCGCCACGACCGGCCCCCACTGGACGGGACGCGCCGCGCTCGGCTTCGGCTACGTCACCGCCTTCTCGGCCTACCTCGGCTTCTTCGCCTGGTACGAGGGCCTCGCGCGCGCCGGGATCGCCCGCGCCAGCCAGGTGCAGCTGGCCCAGCCCGTCCTCACCCTGGTCTGGGCGGGCGTCTTCCTGGACGAGCGGATCGACGCGACCACCGCGTTCGCCGCCGTCGGCGTCCTCGTCTGCGTCGCACTGACCCAGCGGACGCGGGTACGCCGTATCCGAGACGACTCGCGCGCCGTGACGGACAGGGACGACGTCACCGCGCCGCGGCTTTCGAGGAGCAGCGCATGGCCGACGAACTGACCATCCCCGAGGGCGGCTTCTGGCCCGCCCCGGAGATCCCGCAGCCGAACATCTACCCGATGGAGTGGAGGGTCGAGACCGACAAGCTCGCCGCCATCTACGAGAAGTCGAAACGCACCGTCTGGAACCCCGCCGACCTGCCCTGGGACGCCCTCCGCCCCGGCGACCACACGCCGGAGCAGCGCCTCGGCATCATGTACTGGTTCGCCGTCCTGGCCAACTTCGACGCCTCGGGCCCCGCCGTGTTCGCCCGCGCGACCATCCAGGCGTTCGAGCAGCACGAGGAGGACCCCGTCCGCAAGTGCTTCTTCTCGATCACCCGGGACGAGATGAACCACGAGGAGTGCTGCCAGCGCTCCATCGCCGCGATCTGGCCGGGCGGCCCCCTCGCGTGGAACCCGAGGACGGATTTGGAGAAGGCCGCGCACAACAACATCGGGTGGCTGTACCACAACGGCGGCCGCTACTGGCACGGCTACAAGTCCGCCGTCGGCAAGTACTCGCTCGCCGTGCTGTTCACCAGCTTCATGATGGGCGAGATGGCCGCTTCGACCCTCTTTCGCGGGATGGCCTCGGGCACCCGCCACCCCCTGTTCGGCGACATGTTCGCCAGGATCGGCCGGGACGAGTCGCGCCACCTGCAGATCTGCATGACGATCCTGGAGAACGAGTGGCCGGGCCTCACCGACGACGTCAAGGGCCAGATCACCAAGCAGCTCCGCGCCGGGTTCGTGTTCCTGTCGATGATCCTCTGGGAGCCGCCCGAGGGCTTCTGGGAGCTGCCGCCCTACTTCCTTCCCAACCACCGGGTCCTCATGGCCCACGCCCGCGACGCGGGCCTGGGCGTCCTGTCCTTCGAGGAGCAGGCGGAGAACTGGAAACAGGCCATAGCCCGCGTCCGCGCGATCGTGGAACGCTGGGGCATCGAGTTCCCCGCCATCCCCGAACTCGACATCTCCGGCGTGGACGTCACCGTCATCGACCCGGAGGACATCATCCCGGTCTTCTAGGACACCCAAGTGGACCCGCTCGTCACCGTGTGCAGTGAGACGGTCACGGGTAATGGGCGGTTATGGACGTCGGAACCGATCACCGGGCGCGTGCGGTCCCGGCCTCCGCCCGGACCGGGCCGCGGCGGCGCCGCGCTGCGGCCGGCCGCGAGCATGCTCTGGACTATCCGAGCGGATGGTTCGCCCTGGCGCTGTCCAGTGAGCTGGCCCGCGGGGCGGTGCTGCGGCGGCGGCTCGCCGGGGAGGACGTCGTGCTCTACCGCACCCGCTCCGGGAGCGCGCACGCGGTACGGCCGCACTGCCCTCACCTGGGCGCCCACCTCGGACACGGCGGCAAGGTGGAGGGAGAGGACCTCGTGTGCCCCTTCCACCGCTTCGCCTTCGCCCCCGACGGGTCCTGCGCCGGAGCCCCTGACGGCGCGGTGATCCGCGGACGGCTGGAACACCATCCGGTGGCCGAGAGCGACGGATTCGTGTTCGCCTGGCACGGCGGAGACGGCACCCCCGGCTTCGAACCCCCGCGCTCACTGGGCGCGGACCTGGCGCCGACCTCCTGCTGGACGACCCGGCTCCGCGCCCACGTGCAGGACGTCTCGGAGAACCTCGTGGACTACCGGCATCTGAGCGCGCTCCACGGCCTGCGCTCGGCCGAGCCGCTCGTGGTCGAACCCGACGGGCACAGGCTGCACACGCAGATGCGCATGTCCGTCGCCGACCGGAGATGGGCCCGCCCGTTCACCGGCTCGGAGATCTCGTCGTGGCTGGAGGGCCTCGGATGCCTGCGGACGAAGATCCGCGTGTCCCGGCCGCGCCTGACCCTGCACCTGTGGATCACGGCCACGCCCGTCGACCCCGGGCGCACCCGGGTGCGGGTGGCGTTCGCCTGCATGATCGGCGGCCGCCGCGTGACCCTGGCGAACAAGGTCCTCGCCTGGATCTTCCTGCGGCTCGCCGTCAAGGTCGTCCGTGAGGACGTCCCGATCTGGAACCACCAGCGGCACCTCGACCACCCCCACCTGACCCACGGAGACGAGGGGATCGGCGTCTACCGGCGCTGGGCGCGCCGGTTCTACGCGCCGGCACCCGACTCCGCGGCCGACGCCTGACGGGCATTGCTGATGGGCATCGCCTGACGGGCATCGCCTCACGCCTTCGACGGATCGCGCTCCTGGTGCTCGGCGCAGTCGACGCGCAGCGCCGCGTCCCCGAACGGCGTGTCGAGCAGCGCGCAGTGGTGGGGGCGCGCCGGGTCGTCGTGGGCGTCCCGGACGAAGAACCGGCAGGTCACGCAGGTGCGGGCGACCGCGAGCACGCCGGTGTCGTGGAGGCGGCCGACCAGGTCGAGCAGGAAGCGCAGCGTGTCGGCCTTGTCGGACTCCGGCTCGGCGGCCAGCCACCCGGTCACCGGGTCGGACCAGTGCGCCAGGTCGGCGGCGAGCCGGGCACCGGTCTCGGTGAGGGAGAAGACGTGGCTGCGGCGGTCACCCGGATCGGAGTCGCGCCGGACCAGTTCCTTGCGGCGCAGCGCCGCCAGCGCGTCGCTCATGGTCGCCATCGTGACGTCGAACTCGGCGGCGAGCTCGCCGACCCGCGGCGGACGGGCACGGCCCACCAGGTGCATCAGCAGCTGCGTCTGGATGGGGCTGAGCCCGTTCGCGTACGCCTGCCGCCACAGCAGCGTGCGGACGACGTGACCGGCGCGCTCCAGCGCGGCCACCAGCCGGCGGTCGAGATCCCCGCCACCGTGCGCCACGGGCAGGGCGGTGTCGATCGGCAGTTCGCCCTCGGCCTGCACGTTCCCTCCGATCCTCAGCAGTCCTAAGCATAAGCCTTGACACGATGGGAACCGGCTCCCTACTTTACTGAGGACACCTAAGCTTAGGATTCCTCAGTAAATCGAGAAAGGCGGATCATGTCCCGACTCGCGGCTGTCCCCCCGGACACCACCGAACCCCGCGCCGCGGCCCTGCTCGACCGCGTGGAGCAGGCCCTGGGGTCGAGGCCGAACATGCTGCTCACCATGGCCACGTCCCCCGCCGTCCTCGACGCCTATCTGGCCTTCAGCGGCGCCCTGGCCGGGGGACACCTCTCGGCGACCCTGCGCGAGCAACTGGCCCTGACGCTGGCGGCCGAGAACGAATGCGGATACTGCCTGGCCGCGCACACCACCTTCGGCGCCCGCGCCGGGCTCAGCGACGAGGAGATCGGCGCCAACGCACGCGGCGAGGCCGCAGACCCCAGGGCAGCCGCCGCGCTGCGCTTCGCCCGCCGGGTCGTCCGCACGCGCGGCTTCGTCAATGAGGAGGACCTCGCGGAGGTGCGCGCCGCCGGGTTCGGCGACGGCGAGATCGGTGAGATCGTCGGCGCGGTGGCCCTCAACGTCTTCACCAACTACTTCAACTCCGTCGCACAGACCGATCTCGACTTCCCCGCGGTCCCGGTGCCCTGGGCCGAGGACTGACACACCTCCGGCGCCCGGCCCCCCCGCGCACGGCACCGACCACCTACCTGCAAGGTGGGAATGGCCCGTGCGCGGGGGTCCGGTCACCGCGCTACCTCGAACTCCGCCCGGTCTGGGATGCGCCATGCCCAGGGCGCCGAGACCAGCGGGAACACGTGCGGTGGGAGGGCCGCGTCAACGGACGCGGCCGGTCGGTAGGAAGCGGATCGATGGATGTGCCGCTCGATCAGCAGGGTGCCGGGGTGACCACCTCGGACCAGTCTCCGGTCCCGACGGCGGTGGTCGCCCGTACCCGTTCGCGTGCGTCCTGCCCGCACGACCAGATGTTGGACGGACTGAAGTAGCGGGTGTCCCCACCCGCCGCGATCGGCTTCGAGCCGCCGGAATCGAATTCCCAGGCGCTCGTCGTGTAGTTCCAGCGTTCGATCCTCACGGACACCTGGACTTCGGCGATGCCGCGGTTCTGCGCGTACAGCAGCGCCATGGTGCCGTACTGGCCGTTGTCCACCAGCAGGGCGTCACTGCACCCCTTGTACAGGACGGAGCCGAGCTCGACCTCCGGGCCGCAGCCGTCCTCGGCGGGATCGGCGGACGCGACAGGCGCGCCGCCCAGAGCGGTGGCCAGCACCGCCGTCCCCGCGATGACCGCGAGCCGACGAGATCCTCGTAATTTCATTCGATCCTCCCCAGATCGATGTCCTTTTCGTTCTCCATCGATTAACGATCATCGCCGGTGCGACATCAAGAAGATCACCATGTCCGCACTTGGCCAAACTGTCCAAACACGTGCTGACCTGGCCTTACATGTCCCGCGCCGCCCGGCTTCAGCGCCGCGAAAGACCTGCCCCGTTCCCGCTGACGCCAGGACCCCCTCCCCGTAGCCTGGAAAGGTCGAACTCCCCGGAGGTGCATGGCGCATGGGCGACCGTGACATCGATCCCGCCGACCCCGGCCTGACCGTCGGTCAGAGGGTGCGGTTCTTCCGGCAGCGGCAGGGGATGAGCCGCGAGGTGCTCGGCGGCCTCGTCGGTAAGAGCACGAGATGGGTCAAGGCGGTCGAGCGCGGCGAGATCCAGGAACTGAAGATCCCCGCCGTCCTGGCCTTGGCGGAGGCGCTGCGACTGCGGGACGTGTCCGCCCTCACCGGCGGGGACGGGCCCCTGCCCATGACCATGTTCCGGGGCCCGGGGCATCCGGCGCTGGCCGGTGTCCGCGACGCGATCAACGCGGTCGCGGTCTCCGCGTCCGGGCCGCCGGACCCGCTCGGGCACCTGCGCGCGCGGCTCGATGCCGCGTGGCGCGCCCGGCACGCCAGCCCCCATCACCGGACGGTCGTCGGCGGCCTGCTGCCCGGGCTGATCCGCGACGCCAAGCACGCCGTCCGCGAGTACCAGGGCGACGACCGGCGGCGGGCGCTCGCGGTTCTCGCGGGCGTCTACAACCTGGCGCAGTTCTTCATCGCCTACCAGCCGTCGGCGGACCTGTTGTGGCGGGTCGTCGAGCGGTCCCTTATGGCCGCCGAAGAGTCGGGGAGCCCCAAGGCGTTCGGTGGTGCCGTGTGGCTGGCGGCCCAGGCGCACCGCGACGCGGGCGACTTCGATGCCGCCGAGACGCTCAACCGCGAGGGCCTGGAGCTGATCGCACCCCACATCCAGGAGGCGGACGACGATCTGCGCGCGATGTGGGGGGCGCTGCATCATGAGGTGGCGTACACGGCGGCGTGTGCGGGGCAGAGCGCCACGGCTTGGCGCTGGTGGGACAAGGCCGATCGGATCGCCCAGAGCCTTCCCGCCGCCCACTACGACCCGATGACGTCCTTCTCCAGGGTCATCATGGGCGCTCATGCGGTGACCGTCGCCGTGGAACTCCGGCAGGGCGGGGAGGCGCGCAAGCAGGCGCAGCGGGCCGGTGCCGTCGCCATCCCCTCGCAGCCGCGCCGGGGCCGTCACCTGATCGAGGTCGCGCGGGCGTGGCGGATCGCCGGGGACCAGCGCGTCGAGCTGCATGCCCTGGAACAGGCGTATAGGGAGGCGCCGGAGACGATCCGCTACAACACCCACGCCAGGCGCATGACCAAGGAGCTGGCGGACGGCCCGGCCGGGCTACGGCGAAATGCCCGAGAGCTGGCGGATCGGATTGGATTGCTGGTTTAGGTAGGGACAGCTTTCTGTCCTCGGTCTGGGGTGGCCGCACCGAACCTGGGACGCGTGACGCAGAAGCACCTCGATATTGACGATGAAACGGCGAAGGCGGAGCTTCAGGCGGAGTTTCCGGGCTGGTCAATGATCTTGACTCGTGACACGGGGCGCTGGTGGGCGATCCGGTGGCCGCCGGTGAAGGGATGGCGGGGCGTGCGTGTCGTGACCGAGGTCGATGCGGATACGGCCGCGCTCTTGCGGGAGCGGTTGTGGGAGGTCGCCGAGGCGGAGCGGGAGGCGGGGCTGTGAGCAGGCGGTACCGGGGCAGCGCGGTGTTCTTGTCCCCTGAGTTGTGGTGGTGGGTCCGGGCGGCGCCGGACTGGGACTTCGAGCTGATGCGTGCGCAGGCCCATCGGTTCCTGCTCTCGGACGCGCCGCGCCGCTGAGCGCGGGGCGCCGATCCTTCAGGGACGCGGTGGGGTGTTCTCCTCGCCGGGGGAGTGGGCCGCCGCGTCCCGTCGGGCGCGCAGGGCGCGGAGCTTGTGGCGGTTGCCGCACCGCTCCATCGAGCACCAGCGCCGGGCGCCGGGACGGGAGGAGTCGACGAACACCAGCGGGCAGTTGTCGCTCGCGCACTCGCGGATGCGGGCGGAGAGCGGCCCCGACAGCAGCTCGATCATCTCCCGGGCCAGCGCCGACAGTGCCTGCGCCGCCCGCACCGGGGCCGCCCACTCCGCGGTACCGGCGGCGGTCAGCGCGGGGGCCAGCGGCGCCGCGGCCGCGGCGCGGTTGATGGCCGCCACCGTGGTGGCGGGAAGCGGGCGGTGTGCCGCCTGCGCGTGAGCGGCGTCCCAGATCGCCTGGCGGAGAGCCTTGGCCGCGATGAGATCGCGCGTCGTCGCCGGAACCGTCAGGACGGCGCCGAGCGGCGGCTGGGCCAGCCATCCACCCAGGTCGGCGGGCTCGTGGAGGGTCTCGAACACCGCGTAGCGGCCCTCGCCGCCGGTGTGGGCGAAGTCCAGGCAGACCGCGCCGGCGTCGAACCGGAACGACCCGCCCTTGGGGTCGTGCAGCACCCGTCCGGTCGCAGTCGCACGCATGCAACCACCATAACCGGTGTCATCGTCGGTGGACCGGGTCCCCGGCGGTGCCGGGGACCCGGTCGTCAGTCCCGGACGATCTGGACGAGGAGCGTGATGACGCCCACGCCCACGCCGATCGGGATGGCGGCGTCCGGGGCGGCGGCGCACAGTGCCGCCGCGCCGATCGCCGCGATGATGATGACGAGGGCCCGGGTGGTGATCAGGGGTTTCGGCTCGGTCTGGTTCGGTCGTACTCGCATGTCGGCTCGACCTCCATCCCGCTGGCGGGGTTCGGACCCGGCGGGGAGCGGCGGACGGGTCCCCTGCTCCGGGCCCCCGGTCCTCTGGACCGCCTGGTCACCACATCCTTCCCCTGATGTCAACGAACCGCGCGCGCGACGCGCGATCCCGGCGAAAGCATGATCGTTCCATGGCCTGGGCGTGCCGATCGCGTCTGGACTGCCGGGTTGATCCGCGATCATTGGTGAATGACGGGGATGCGTGGCTTGGGGATGCGGCGCGCGGCGCGATGGGCGGGCTGGGCGGCGGCGTACGTGCTCGGACTCATCGCGCTTGTTCTCAGTGGCGCGTGGGTGTGGTGGCAGGACGAACCCACTGCGCGGGGTACGGAGGTGAACGCGCTCTGGGCGCGGCACCAGTGGGTGGGCGAACCGCACTCCGACGCCGAGTACCGCGCGCTCGGCGAACTCCTCACGCGGAACCGCATCAGCGACGTCTATTTCCACGCCGGGCCCTTCGAGGCGGACGGGACGGTCCCGCCGTCCAGGTACCGCTATGCCGGGCAGCTCATCCAGGCCGTCCGGAAGTACGCGCCGGGGGTGCGCGCGCAGGCGTACCTGGGGCAGATCCGCACGGTCGACGGCCACGGTGTCACCGACCTCGACGACCCCGCCGTGCGGGAGCGGGTGCTGAAGGCCGACATGGCCCTCCTCGACGCCGGGTTCGACGGGATCCACTACGACTTCGAGCCCATCTACCCCGACGACACCGCCTTCCTGACGCTCATGGACCGCACGCGGGAACTGACCCGGGCGCGGAGGCGGCTGCTGTCGGTGGCGCTGGAACAGCCCCCGCTGTTCGATGCGCTCCAGCCCGTCTACAAGGCGCTCATCCCGCGCCACGGGCCCGTCCACTACCCGCCGCGGCCGACCGGGGACTTCCTGCGCGCGATCGCCGACCGCGCCGACCAGGTCGCGATCATGACCTATGACGTGTCGCTGCCGACGCGGTCGCTCGCCGGATGGCACTACGCGCGGCACACCCGCCGGACCCTGGAGCTGATCGGGGACAGGACGACGGTGTTCATGGGCGTTCCCACCTACCGGCCGCGCCTGGGCTGGGCCGAGGACCTCGCCGTCGCGCTGCGCGGCGTCCGGCGCGGCATCGACGATCTGGACCGGCCTCCGAAACGGCCGTACGGCGTCGGCGTGTACGCGGACTGGACTACCGGCCCCGACGAATGGGCCCGTTACCGCGCTATATGGCTTCCCTCCGCGATAGCTGATTCCGGCCGTTAGGAAAGCCTGTCCGTGACAGGCCGATTTCCGTGTCCCCGCAGGTGAAAACGGTCGGATAGCCGGGCTTCCCCGGGGTAGGCACGGATGCGAAGTCCAGGCCCGAGCGGTACACAGAGGGATTGGGGCAGCCGATGGGCATTGAGCAGACCGCGTGGCACGAAACCGACAGGCTCAGCGAGCTGTCGGCCGAGTTCGCCGGATGGCGGATCGGCCGGGGCGGCTCCGGCCACTGGTGGGCCGTCCGGGGGAACGATCTCGTCCGGACGCCCGACGTCGAGGAGCTGCGCGTCCGTCTGCACGAACTCACGCCGCACGAACTCACCACCGCCGAGGGGTGCGCGTAGGCGTCCCCGGGCCTCCGGCGGGGCCGTGACCGGGACCGTGACGACCATGGTCACGTTATCCAACCGAGTCCGGGGTGTGGCCGGACTGACCCCGTAACGTCGCATTTGCGTGCAACGATGTGGTGATGGAGCCGCCGCCACGCGTACCCCCGAGCGTGTGGCGGCGGCTTCTATGCTGCCCGGTCCAGGCCCCCGCACGGCCCCGCCGCCGGCGGCCCGGCCGACCAGGGCGGGAGATTCCCTGACTGGGAGGGACCTGCGGGTCCAAGGCGACCCGCCGGAACGGTACCGTTCGATGCATGGCACCCAGCACAACGACCGACGCGCCATTTGGGCGGATGTTGACCGCGATGGTCACACCGTTCCTGCCGGACGGTGGCGTCGACTACGACGGCGCCGCGCGCCTCGCGACCCACCTGGTCGACGAGCGGCGTCATGACGGCCTCGTCGTCAACGGGACGACGGGCGAGTCGCCGACGACGAGCGACGACGAGAAGGGGCGCCTGCTGCGCGCGGTCATCGAGGCGGTCGGGGACCGCGCGGTGATCGTCGCCGGTGCCGGAACGAACCACACCGAGCACAGCCTGGAACTCGCGCGGCAGGCCGAGGCCGCCGGCGCGCACGGGCTGCTGGTGGTCACGCCGTACTACAACAAGCCCCCGCAGGAGGGGCTCGTCCGCCACTTCACCGCGGTCGCCGACGCCACCGGCCTGCCCACCATGCTGTACGACATCCCGGGCCGCGCCGGGGTGCCGATCGAGAACGACACGCTGCTGCAGCTCGCCGAGCACCCGAGGATCGCCGCCGTCAAGGACGCCAAGGGCGACCTGTTCGGCGCGTCCAGGGTGATGGCCGCGACGGACCTCGTCTGGTACTCCGGCGACGACAACCTCAACCTGCCCTGGCTGTCGGTCGGCGCGGCGGGGTTCGTCAGCGTGGTCGGCCATGTCGTGGGCGCCGAGCTCCATGAGATGATCGACGCATATCTCGCCGGTGAGCACGGGCGGGCGCTGGACATCCATCGCCGGCTGCTGCCCGTGGTCACCGCGATCATGACCCGTACGCAGGGCGCCATCGCCGTCAAGGCAGCGCTGAACCTGCTCGGCCTCCCCGGAGGCGGCCCGCTGCGCGCGCCCCTGGTGGAGGCCACGCCGGAGTTCGCGGCGCGCCTGCGTGAAGACCTGACGATAGGGGGAGTAAAAGTGCCCGAGGCAGCCATCCCGGAGGTCGCCCGGTGAGTCATCCTCACCCGGAGCTGTCCGACCCGCCGCCACCGCCGGAGTCCGGCCTGCGCATCGTCGCGCTCGGAGGGCTCGGGGAGATCGGCCGCAACATGACGGTGTACGAGCACGGCGGCCGCCTGCTCGTCATCGACTGCGGCGTCCTGTTCCCCGAGACCGAGCAGCCCGGCATCGACCTGATCCTGCCCGACTTCGAGTACATCAGGGAACGCCTCGACGACATCGAGGCCGTCGTCCTGACGCACGGCCACGAGGACCACATCGGCGCCGTCCCGTACCTGCTGCGCGAGCGCCGCGACATCCCGCTGGTCGGCTCGAAGCTCACCCTCGCGCTGCTGGAGGCCAAGCTCACCGAGCACCGCATCAAACCCGTCACCGAGGTCGTCGCCGAGGGGGAGCGGCGCAGCTACGGGCCCTTCGACTGCGAGTTCCTGTCGGTCAACCACTCCATCCCCGACGCCCTCGCGCTCGCCGTCCGCACCCGCGCGGGCCTCGTGCTGCACACCGGCGACTTCAAGATGGACCAGCTCCCGCTGGACGGCCGCCTCACCGACCTGCCCGGGTTCGCCCGGCTCGGCGCCGAGGGCATCGACCTGCTGCTGTCGGACTCCACCAACGCCGAGGTCTCCGGGTTCGTCCCCAGCGAGCGCAACATCGGCCCGGTCGTCGACGAGGTGTTCCGCACGGCGCAGGAGCGGCTCATCGTCGCCTGCTTCGCCTCGCACGTCCACCGCGTCCAGCAGGTCCTGGACGCCGCCGTCGCCAACGGCCGCAAGGTCTGCTTCATCGGCCGGTCGATGGTCCGCAACATGGGCGTCGCGCGCGAGCTCGGCTACCTGGACGTGCCCGAGGGCATCATGGTCGACCCGCGCGACCTGGACGACGTCCCGGCCGACCGGCTCGTGCTGGTGTGCACCGGCTCGCAGGGGGAGCCGATGTCGGCGCTGTCGCGGATGGCCAACCGCGACCACCAGCAGATCCGGATCACCGACCGTGACACGGTGATGCTCGCGTCGTCGCTGATCCCCGGCAACGAGAACGCGGTCAACCGCGTCATCAACGGCCTCACCCGGTGGGGCGCGCGGGTCGTCCACAAGGGCAACGCGCTCGTGCACGTGTCCGGGCACGCCTCCGCGGGCGAGCTGCTGTACGTGCTCAACATGACCAAGCCGGGCAACTTCATGCCGATCCACGGCGAGTGGCGGCACCTGCGGGCGCACGCCAAGCTCGCGTCGCTGACCGGCGTGCCCGACCGCAACATCGTCATCGCCGAGGACGGCGTGGTCGTCGACCTCGTGGACGGGCAGGCGAGCATCGTCGGCGCCGTCCCCGCCGGGTACGTGTACGTGGACGGGCTGTCGGTCGGCGAGGTCACCGAGACGTCGCTGAAGGACCGGCGGATCCTCGGCGAGGAGGGCTTCGTCTCCATCGTCGTCGGCATCGACTCGACCTCCGGCAAGGTCGTGGCCGGGCCGGAGATCCACGCGCGCGGCGCGGGCATCGTCAACGAGGACTTCGACGAGATCCTGGAGCGGATCGACCAGGTGCTGCGGGACGCCGCCGGGGACGGCGTCAACGACCAGCACCAGATCAGCCAGCTCGTGCGCCGCACGGTCGGCAAGTGGGTGAGCGACAACTACCGCCGCCGCCCGATGATCATTCCTGTGATCGTCGAGGTATAGGACCGCTCCAGACGGACGGGCCACCACGCGGCGGCCTACGGCGGGCCTTCCGCCGGGGGACGCCGGGTGGTGCCCCGTCCGTCACGGGTGGTGCAACACGCCGCTCCGCCATCCCTGGAACCCCGGGGGTCCTTGGCTACTCTCATCATCATGGCCACACGTGCGTCCGGACCGAAGAGCACCTCGCGTGCCGGGGGCAGCGCGGGCCGGAAGCCGGCCGGCCCCGCCCCCCGCAAGCGGACCGGCACCGGCCAGCGGGCCGGGGCGAAGGGCGGCGCGCGCGGCCCGGCCAAGGGCGGCGCCCGCGGCTCCGCCAGGGGGCGCTCCGCGCGCGCGCCCCATCCGATCGTCCAGGTGATCTCCGGGTTCGCCCGGCTGCTGTTCAAGCTCTACCAGCTCGCGGCGGTGACCGTCGGCGGCGTGTTCCGCGCGTACGGCACCAGTGCCCGCAACCTCGACCCCGAGCACCGCCGCGACGGGCTCGGCCTGGCGCTGCTCGGCTCGTCCATCGTGCTGGCCTCGGTGACCTGGTTCCGTCCCGACGGCGTCGTCACCATCGCGCTGGAGAAGGTCGTGCGCGGCGGCCTCGGGCTGATGGCGGTGGTGCTGCCCGTCCTGCTGGCGCTGCTGGCCTGGCAGACGCTGCGCCACCCCGACCAGCACGAGGACACCGGCCGCGTCGTGATCGGCTGCACGGCCCTCGGCGTCGGCGTGCTCGGCATCCTGCACATCGCCGCGGGCGTCCCGTCCCCGTCCAAGGACATGCCGGGCGTGCGCGGCTCGGGCGGCGTCGTCGGCTGGCTGGTCTCGGCACCGCTGGAGGCCGGGCTCAGCGGCTGGGTGGCGGTCCCGCTGCTGCTTCTCCTGGCCTTCTTCGGGCTGCTCGTCATCACCGCGACGCCCATCAACAAGGTCCCCGAGCGGTTCACGGACCTGTGGTCGATGGCGACGCTCCAAGGACGCCCGGAACGTCCGTCCAAGGACGAGGAGCAGGACGGCGACGCCCCGAAGAAGCGCCGCCGCAAGTCCAAGTCCAAGGGCGACGGCGAAGGCGGCGAGGGAGAGCTGGAGGTCGGCGAGCACTCCAAGCCGTACGACACGCCGCTTCTAGAGGACGAGACCGAGAAGGGCGCCCGCCCGAAGCGGGACCTCGCCGACGAGCTGTTCGAGCCCGACCCGTTCGGCGGGGACGTCCCTCCGCCCGCGCCGCCGCTGGACGACGAGGTCCCGCCGCCCGGCGAGCACGACCTCCCCGACCTGCCCGGCCCGCTCGACCACCCTGCGCCGCCCGGCGCGCACGAGGCGCCCGACCCCACCCCGGCGCCGCGCAGCTCCGAGCAGCTGCCGCTCTCCTCGTCCGGCGAGATCTACGTGCTGCCCGACCCGTCGGCGCTGCGGCCCGGCAGCGCCGCCAAGCCGCGCACCAAGGCGAACGACACCGTGGTGAACGCGCTCACGGGGGTCCTGGAGCAGTTCGACATCGACGCGCAGGTCACCGGCTTCACCCGCGGGCCGACGATCACCCGGTACGAGATCGAGCTGGGCCCGGCCGTCAAGGTCGAGAAGGTCACCGCGCTCACCAAGAACATCGCCTACGCCGTCAAGAGCGCGGACGTGCGGATCATCTCCCCGATCCCCGGCAAGTCCGCGATCGGCGTCGAGATCCCCAACGTCGACAAGGACATCGTCAGCCTCGGCGACGTGCTGCGCTCGCCCGCCGCGACCAACGAGCACCATCCGATGATCGTCGGGCTGGGCAAGGACGTCGAGGGCCGGACGGTCGTGGCGAACCTGGCCAAGATGCCGCACATCCTCATCGCCGGCGCCACCGGCGCGGGCAAGTCGACCTGCATCAACGGGCTCATCACCTCGGTGCTGATGCGCGCCACGCCCGACGAGGTCAGGATGATCCTGGTCGACCCCAAACGGGTCGAGCTGACGATGTACCAGGGCATCCCGCACCTCATCACACCGATCATCACCAACCCGAAGAAGGCCGCCGAGGCGCTGGACTGGGTCGTCGGCGAGATGGACCGCCGCTACGACGACCTCGCCGCCTCGGGGTTCCGGCACATCGACGACTTCAACAAGGCGGTCAAGGCGGGCAAGCTGACCGCGCCGCCCGGCAGCGAGCGCGTCTACACCCCCTACCCGTACATGCTCGTCATCGTGGACGAGCTCGCCGACCTGATGATGGTCGCGCCGCGCGACGTCGAGGACTCGGTCGTGCGCATCACCCAGCTCGCCCGCGCCGCCGGCATCCACCTGGTGCTGGCCACCCAGCGCCCTTCCGTGGACGTCGTCACCGGGCTCATCAAGGCCAACGTGCCGTCCCGGCTGGCGTTCGCGACGTCCTCGCTCGCCGACAGCCGCGTCATCCTCGACCAGCCCGGTGCCGAGAAGCTCGTCGGCCAGGGCGACGCGCTGTTCCTGCCCATGGGCGCCAGCAAGCCGATGCGCATCCAGAACGCCTACGTGGCCGAGAAGGAGATCCACGGGATCGTCGACCACTGCAAGGGGCAGATGGAGGCGGTCTACCGCGAGGACGTCGCCGAGTCCAACGCGCCGAAGAAGGAGATCGACGAGGAGATCGGCGACGACATGGACCTGCTGGTCCAGGCGATCGAGTTGGTGGTGTCCACCCAGTTCGGGTCCACGTCGATGCTCCAGCGCAAGCTGCGCGTCGGGTTCGCCAAGGCGGGACGTCTCATGGACCTCATGGAGAGCCGCGACATCGTCGGCCCGAGCGAGGGGTCCAAGGCCCGCGACGTCCTCGCCAAACCCGACGACCTGCCCGGGGTCCTGGCCGAGTTGCGCGGAGGGTGAGCCGTGTTCCGCGGATCGTCCCCCGCGTGTCCCGTTACCGAGACCGGCCGGGTCTCTCCGGCCGGAAGTCGTGCGGGCCGGGCGATGGCGGAATGATGCGAAATCTTGCCCAGTTTCGAACGTGTTGGCTGTCGCCGAGCGGGCATTGCGGTTCCTAGACTGGTGTCGCTGGAGTGTGGGGTCGGGCATGGACGCGCGCAAAGGAGGCTCGGCGTGAGCATCGGTGAGACCTTGGCGAAGGAGCGTCAGCAAGCCGGTCTCTCGGTGACCCAGGTGAGCCTCCAGACGCGGATACGGGAGACCGTCATCCGCGGCATGGAGGCCGACGATTTCTCCACCTGCGGCGGCAACTTCTACGCCCGCGGCCACATCCGCAGCATCTCCCGTGTCATCGGCATCGACCCCGAGCCGCTCGTCAGCGAGTTCGACGCGACGCACGGCGGCGCCCCGCAGCCCGTCTCGGCCGTGTCGGCGTTCGAGCCCGAGCAGCCCGTGGCGTTCCGCGAGCGCCGCTCCCCGAACTGGAGCGCCGCGATGGCGCTCGCCCTCGCCCTCGTGGTGATCTACGGGATCGTCCAGGTCATCGGGCACGGCGGCGGCCGTGAGCACCGCACCGCCCAGCAGGTCGCGGGCACCCCGGCCGCCTCGCCCCGGGCGCCCGCGGGCGTCCCGCCGAAGAAGAGCGACCCGGTGGTCGCCGCCCCGCGCAAGACCGTCGAGCTGGCCGTCCAGGCCCGGCGCACCACCTGGGTCAGCGTCCAGGGCGACAAGGGCAAGGTGCTGTTCAACGGGATCCTGCGCGAGGGCGAGCGGAAGCGCTGGACCTCCAAGAAGAAGATCAGCATCGTCGTCGGCGTCGGCGGCGGCGTCCGCATGACCGTCAACGGCAAGGACATCGGCGCGCCCGGCAAGGGCAGGGGCGTGCAGCGGATGGACTTCGGACGCGGCGACCCGAAGACCGCCTGACCGGCCCGGGGGGCGGCCGCCCGCTGGTCGGGCGCGGCCCCCGCGCCCATTACCTTAGGGGCATGCCCATACGCCGCAAGGTCTCACTCATCACGCTCGGCTGCGCCCGCAACGAGGTCGACTCCGAGGAGCTCGCCGCCCGCATCGAGGACGCCGGCTGGGACCTGGCCGACGGCGACGCGTCCGGCGCCGACGTGGTGGTGGTCAACACCTGCGGTTTCATCGAGGCGGCGAAGAAGGACTCCATCGACACGCTGCTGGCGGCGCACGACTCCGGAGCGAAAGTCGTCGCGGCGGGCTGCATGGCCGAGCGGTACGGCAAGGAGCTGGCCGAGGCCCTTCCGGAGGCCCACGCGGTGATCGGCTTCGACGACTACACCGCCATCGGCGAGCGGCTGGACGAGGTGATGGCGGGCCGGCCCCGCGAGGCCCACACCCCGCGGGACCGGCGGAAGCTGCTGCCGATCAGCCCGGTCGAGCGCACCACGGCCGGCGCCGCGGTGGCGATCCCCGGGCACGGCGGGCACGACGACCTGCCCGACGGCGTGGCGCCCGCGTCCGGCCCCCGGGTGCTGCGGCGGCGTCTCGGCGGCGGTCCGGTCGCCCCGCTGAAGCTGGCGTCCGGCTGCGACCGGCGGTGCACGTTCTGCGCGATCCCCGCGTTCCGCGGCGCGTACGTGTCACGGCCCCCGGCGGAGGTGCTGGAGGAGGCGCGCTGGCTGGCCGGGCACGGCGTGCGCGAGCTCGTCCTCGTCAGCGAGAACTCCACGTCCTACGGCAAGGACCTCGGCGACCTGCGGGCCCTGGAGGGGCTGCTCCCGGCCCTCGCCGCCGTCGACGGCGTCGAACGCGTCCGGGTGAGCTACCTCCAGCCCGCCGAGACCCGCCCGGGGCTCATCGAGGCGATCTGCGGCACGCCCGGCGTCGCGCCGTACTTCGACCTGTCGTTCCAGCACGCGAGCGGCCCCGTGCTCCGCGCGATGCGGCGCTTCGGCGACCGCGAGCGGTTCCTGGACCTGCTCGGCCAGATCCGCGCGCAGGCGCCCGAGGCGGGCGTGCGCTCCAACTTCATCGTCGGCTTCCCCGGCGAGACCGAGGAGGACTTCGAGGAGCTGGTGGCGTTCCTGTCCGCGGCGCGGCTGGACGCGGTCGGCGTGTTCGGCTACTCCGACGAGGACGGCACCGAGGCCGCGGGGCTGGACGGCAAGCTCGACCTGGACGAGGTCGCCCGCCGCGTCGAGGAGCTGTCGGGCCTCGCCGAGGAGCTGACCGCGCAGCGCGCCGAGGACCGCGTGGGCTCGCGGGTCCGGGTCCTGCTGGAGGAGGACGCCGGGGGCGGCGCGTTCGAGGGACGCGCCGAGCACCAGGCGCCCGAGGTGGACGGGACGGTCCTCGTGCGCGGCCCCGGCCTCACCGCCGGCGACATCGTCACGGCCCTGGTGACCGGCAGCGACGGCGTGGACCTCGTCGCGGACGTGTCATGATCTCCGGCGCGCCCGACCCGGTGGCGGGGTCCCCGGACCCGCCCCCGGCGAGCGTCTACAACATCGCGAACGCGCTGACGCTCGTCCGGATCGCGCTGGTCCCGCTCTTCGTCTGGACGCTGTTCCTGGACGGCACCGGGTGGCGGGTGGCGGCGTTCGCGGTGTTCGCCGTCGCGTCCCTCACCGACAAGATCGACGGCGACCTCGCCCGCGCCCGGGGCCTGGTCACCGACTTCGGGAAGATCGCCGACCCGATCGCCGACAAGGCGCTCACCGGCGCCGCGCTCGTCAGCCTCTCGATCATGGGGGAGCTGTGGTGGTGGGTGACGATCGTGATCATGGTCCGGGAGATCGGCATCACGCTGATGCGGTTCGTCGTCATCCGCCACGGGGTGATCCCGGCGAGCAAGGGCGGCAAGCTGAAGACGACGCTCCAGGTCTTCGCGATCGGGTTCTACATCCTTCCCGGGCCGCTCGACCCCGTGCGGTGGGTGACGATGGGCGCGGCCCTCGCCGTCACGGTCGTCACGGGCGTGGACTACGTCGTCCAGGCATGGAAACTGCGCCGCAAGGGCACCGCCTGACGGGCACGCCCGGTACCGGCGGACCCGTGCGGAGGGCCCGTGCGGAGGGCCCGTGCTCAGGAAGCGCTGAGAGCGTCGCCCACCCGGAGTGTGCCGGGGGCGCGGGGGATGCCGAGGCGGCCGAACATGATCCCGCGCTCGCCGTCGAAGCGCTCGGTCCGGTAGCCGGCGAGGGTCCGCAGCGGCCCGGGGGCGCGGCGGGCCGTCTCCTGGTCGGTGTTGATGATGACGCAGCGCCCGCACGGTCTGACCAGCTCGATCTCGACGGCGGTACCGCGCAGCCGGGTCACGCCGTCCTCGCCGTACGGGCCGAGCCCCTCCAGCACGATGTTGGCGCGGAACCGGTCGATCGGGAGCGGGGCGCCCGCCCTGCGGTTCAGGTCGTCCAGTGACTCGCCGGACAGGACCGAGACCGGGTAGCCGTCCGCGAACGCCAGCGTGCCGCCGCCGAGGCGGGTGGGACGCGTCCCGGTGAAGCGGACGAGCCGGCAGGGGAGCCCCAGCGCCGCGCCGAACCAGCCGGCGGGCTCGTCGCCCTGGTCCACCCCCTGGCACGGACGGCCGTGCACGGTCACGTCGCGAGCGGGGCCGTCCGCCGCCTCCCACACCAGCGGCGCGCTCGCGAGGGGCGTGTGGACGGTCAGCTTGACGCCGTCGAACGCGGGGCGCAGCAGCGCCAGTTCCGGGACCTCCCGCTGCGAGAGATGACGCCCGTCCGGCCGGACGAGCATGAACTCCCGGTCATGCCGCAACCCGGCGGGCGTCACGCCGGCCTCGTGCGCCGCGACCGCGCCCGCGCTTTTGATCGGGAAGAGGTTCAGCCCGGCGACGACAGCGATCATGCGTCGGACGGTAGGGCCGGCGGGTGCGCCGTGGCCAGGGAACGGGGCGGTACCTGACACGGATTCGTCAGATTGCGAGGGCGGGTGGGCTGCGAGGCCACGCCCACCCCGGTCGTGGCCCCGCAGCCCGGTCTCGCGGCCCCGAGGCAATTATCCCTGTGAATGGCCGTGCTTTGAGCCGCGGCCCATGAGTTCTGACTCACAATGTGACCGGCGGGCCCTCGCGAGTCGGGAGCCGTGCCGGAGATATACGACGCGGTGTACCGACGAAGCGCGCTTTGGGTACGTTCCCACCCGCGCGCAGTGGACGATCCGGCCCCGGTCCGGAGCACAATACGACGGTCCGCTGTATTTTCCCCGAGGGAATGAGATATGCCCGTGATGTCGTTTGGTGGCACGTTCCCCATTCGCCGTGATCCCGCCCTCCGTCCTGATGCGGCCGCCGCCTTCGCCGACCGGCCGGGCCCGGCCCCCGTCGGAGGGCGGCTGTAGATTCGGGGCGCCGTGCGGCACCGGGACGTGTGCGGCACCAGGACGAGGACAGGGGCACGATGCGGGTCGAACTGCTCACCGTCGGGGACGAGCTGCTCCTCGGCGACACGGTCAACGGGAACGCGGCGTGGCTCGGGCGGCGGCTGGCCGACCACGGCGTCGAGGTGACCCGCAGCGTGGTCGTCGGCGACGAGACCGACGTCATCGTCGAGGCCGTCACGTCCGCTCTGGGACGTGCCGACGCGGTCATCACCACCGGCGGCCTCGGGCCCACCTACGACGACCTGACCCGGGACGCGCTGGCCAAGGCGGCCGGGGTCGCGCTCGTCCGTGACCCGGCACTGGAGCGGCGGCTGCGCGAGCGGTCCGCCGCGTCGGGGCGCGGGCTCCAGCCGATGGCGATGCGGATGGCCGAGGTCCCCGAGGGCGCCGGGCTGCTGCACAACTCCGCCGGGACGGCCCCCGGCCTGCGCGTCGAGCTTCCCGGCGGCGTCGCCTACGCGCTGCCCGGCGTCCCGTTCGAGATGCGCACGATCATGGACGAGGTGGTCCTGCCGGAGCTGGCGGGGATCGCCGGGCTGCCCGCCGTCGCGCGCCGCACGCTGCGCACCGCCGGCCTGTGGGAGTCGGTGGTCGCGACACGGCTCGCCGAGGTCGAGGCCATGGACGGCATCAGGCTCGCCTATCTCCCCGATCCCGCCGAGGTGAAGATCCGGATCACCGCCGCGGGCCCGGACGCGCCCGGCCGTCTCGCGACGGCCGGGACGCGCGTCCGCGAGCTGCTCGGCCCGGCCGTGTACGGGACCGATGACGAGACGCTCGACCGGGTCGTGCACCGGCTGCTCGCCGAACGCGGCGCGGGCGTCGCGGTCGCGGAGTCGCTCACCGGGGGTCTCATCGGCGCGGAACTGACCGCGATGCCCGGCTCGTCCGCGACCTACGCGGGTGGGATCGTCTCCTACGCGACCGAGCTGAAGGCGCGGCTGCTCGGCGTCCCGGAGGACCTCCTCGCCGAGCACGGGGCCGTCCACCCCGACGTCGCCGCGGCGATGGCGGCGGGCGTCCGGGACCGGCTCGGCGCCGCGTACGGGCTCTCCGTCACGGGCGTGGCGGGACCGGAGCCGCAGGACGGCCGTCCCGTGGGAACGGTCTATATCGGCCTGGCCGGACCTGGAAATCTGCGCACCGTGGCCGAACCGAGACTCCCGGTGCCCGGGAGCGGACCGGAGATCCGTGCGGTGATCCGGAGAATGACCGTCGTGCATGCCCTTGACCTGCTAAGACGCACTTTGCTCGGGCTTGGCCCGGTGGACGGGGACGGGGACGCGCGGGCGGGTCGGGAAGAGTGCGGCTGATTACAGCGTTACGTTCCAAGCGAACACGAAATCAACGGTCTGCCACGGCCACCGTCAAGGCGGGTACGGTGGAACCGGCAGATGGTCCGAACTGAGGGAGGGAGCGAGACGATGGTCCTGCTTCGCCAGCTGCTCGGTGACGTACTGCGGCAGCTGCGGCTGCGCCAGGGACGCACCCTCCGTGAGGTGTCCGCGGCGGCACGGGTTTCCCTCGGCTACCTCTCCGAGGTCGAGCGAGGGCAGAAAGAGGCTTCTTCCGAGTTGCTCTCCTCTATCTGCAAAGCCCTAGGTGTGCCGCTGTCGCACGTGCTCAGGGAAGTGGCGGATCAACTGGCCCTCGCCGAGCTGCAGCACGAGCCCGTCATGGCGGGCGCGCCGGAGCACGAGCGCATCACGGCCGAGAGCATCCCGGAGACGCCCGAGGAGATCACAGGGGAGTTCCGCGCCGACATGGTCGCGGCCTGACCCTCCGATGGCACGCCGGGGACGCGCCCATGCCCACCGGGGCCGCGGGTGTGCGCGGTCTCACGCATGAGCGCGGCATTTGAGGGGATCGTTCCGTGTTGTAGCGGATAACCGTAACGACGCGGAAGGAGCCCCACAATGGCGGCGGTCAAGAGCCCGCTCACCGAGACGGCCCAGAAGGTCACCGGCAACGCCTTGCAGGGTGCTCTGGTGGACCTCATAGATCTCGCCCTGGTGGCCAAGCAGGCGCACTGGAACCTGACCGGGCGCAACTTCAAGGTCGTCCACGAGCACCTTGACGAGATCGTCGACCTGGCACGGCAGGGCCAGGACGACGTCGCCGAGCGCGCCATCACGATCGGCATCAACCCCGACGGCCGTGCCCGCACGGTCGCCGACCGCACCGACCTGCCGCAGCTGGAGGCCGGCTATCTCGCCGGCGACAAGGTCGTCGCCGCGATCACCGACGCCCTCGCGCAGATCATCGCCCGGTTCCGGGAGCGGATCACCGAGACCGACGAATCCGACCCCGTCACCCAGGACCTGCTGATCGGCCTCGCGGCCGAGCTGGAGAAGCAGCACTGGATGTTCCAGGCTCAGTTGTAGGCAACCCCGGCCCAAGGGCTCGCCTGGCGGCTCGCCCTTGACCGTGCTTGTGCGAGCGCGACATCGCTTCGCGATCAGTCCGGTGGGGGCCTCGCCTTCGGCTTCGCCCCCACCGGACTGGTAGCGCGCTCGCGTTCCAGTCAAGGCCGGTTCTTTGCTCGTGCTCGGTTCGCGGGATCAGAGTCGGCCGACCCCCGGCAGTGGTGATGTGCCCGCGTGTGAAGACCCCGGTTTTGTGCCGGGGTCTTCATGCGTTCGGGGTCCGTGGGCGTCCGCGGTGTGATGATCATGGGGGATGGCCCTCCTCACGAAGACCGTGGTGCTCGCCGGTGCGATGCTCGCCCTGGCCGCCTGCGGTTCCGAGTCCGCCGGAAGCGGGCGGCCCTGCACGCTGGTGGGCGCCGTCCCCGGTGTGAGCGTGGACGTCCGGCCTCCCTTCGCGGCCCGCGTCGCCTCCGTGTCTCTGCGGGTCTGCTGGGACAGGGCGTGCCAGAGCCCGCGGGTCGAGCTGACCCGGACCTCGAAGGCGGTCTCGGCGGGCTGCGACGGTGAGGGGCCCGACGCCGCGTGCGGTGCCTCGATGTCGCCCGATGGCGGACAAGGCGGGTTCGCGCGTGTCGAGGGCCTGCCGAGGACGCCGGTGCAAGCCTTCCTCGTGCTCCGCGATGGCCGGGGCCGTCGGCTGCTCGACCGGCGGGTCGATCTCACCCCTCGGGTCACGTTCCCCAACGGGCCGCACTGCGGCGAGGGGCCGCCCCAGGCGGGGCTGGTCGTGGCGGACGGCCGGGTGACCGTCCGCTAGCACGTGCGCGGGGTGGACGGTCAGGCGCACCCCGTGCCGTTCGCGGACGATCGATGGCGCGGGCGCAGGATCCGGCGACCCGGAACAGGCGGCGACCCGTCCGGCGGCCTCGGACCCGGGCGGGCGCCGACCCGCGGCCGCCGCCGGAGCCTCTAGGGCCCTCAAGGGGCCTCAAGGCCCCTCAGGAGCTCTCAGAGGCTCTCAGGGGCCTCAGGAGAGGGCTGGCACCGCGGGCACCAGTACGTGGTCCGGTCCCCGACATCGGAGGTCTGCGCCGCGCGGTGGACGCGGGCGCCGCAGCGGCGGCAGGGCTGCCCGGCCCGCCCGTACACCCAGTGCTCCCGCCCGCGCCGCCGGTCGCCGGTGGTGATGTGGCCGTGCCGCTCCTTGTTGGCCTCCAGGAGCCGGTGGGCGAGCCCGACCATCGCGGGCAGGTCCGCGACCTCGCCGACGGGCGTCCACGGGTGGACGCCCCGCAGGAAGAGGATCTCCGCCTTGTACACGTTGCCGATCCCGGCGAGCAGGGACTGGTCGAGCAGCGCCTCGCCGATCGCCCGCCCGGGCCGCTCGCGCAGCCGCAGGACGGCCTCGGCGGCCTGGCCGTCACCCCAGCCAGGACCGAGCAGGTCCGGGCCGAGATGGCCGACGGCCTTGTCCTCATCGGCGGTGCGCAGGAGTTCCACCAGGCCGAGGGAGTAGCCGAGCGCCTGCCACTCGGCGTTCGCGAGCACGAGCCGGATCCGGTGGTCGTGGGGGACGGGCCCGGCGCGGCGGATCTGCCAGCGTCCCTCCATCAGCAGGTGCGTGTGGACGGTCAGCCCGCCCTCGACACGCACCAGGACGTGCTTGCCGCGCGACATCGCGCACAGCACCGTCCGGCCGCGCAGGTCGGAGGTGGCGAGCCGGGGGACGCGGAAGTCCGAGCGCGACAGAGGCCGCCCGGCGAGCGCCTCGTGCAGGCGCCGGGCGGCCAGCCAGACGACGTCGCCTTCCGGCATGGATGCCTCAGAGGGTCAGATCAGGGATGGGCTCTCCCAGGCCGTCGGGTCCTCGGTGAGCTTGCGGACGGGATTGGGGAGCTCGCCCTCGGCGATGTGGGCGAGCGAGACCGACTCGAGGATGGAGCGCTCACTGGCGCGCAGCGCGATCCACACGTCCTGCAAGGAGCGCGCGGGGCCCTCGTAGCCGATGTGCTCGGGCCGCTCTCCGCGGACGCCGAGCAGCGGCCCGTCGATCGCGCGGATGATGTCGGCGAGGGAGATCTTCTCGGCCGGCTTGGCCAGCCAGTAGCCGCCCTCGGGGCCGCGCTGGCTCCGGACGAGGCCGGACCGGCGAAGCTGTCCGAGAATGTTCTCCAGGAATTTGGGCGGAATCTGCTGGGCCTCCGCGAGCTGGACGGCGGTCACCGGATGGCTTCCGGCGACAGCCAGCTCCGCGGCGGCACGCAGCGCGTAGTCGACCCGGGCGGACAATCGCATGCTCGTATTATCCCTTGCCGATCGGACTGGTTCGTCTTACCCCGCTCTGACTCCTGAGTTCGGGTGGTGTGGCGGGGGGTTCGGGCAGTGTGGCCGGGGAGTTCACATGGCGCGGCGTGCCCGCCGGAACCGGGCTCTCGTCCGGCGGGCACGCCACGGGCCGAGCGCCCGCCGGGAGGGGGAGGTGCCACCCGGCGGGCGGGCCTCAGGCGGCGGTCGTCAGGCCGAGGAGCTCGGCGGCCGCCTGGGCGTTGGCCGCGGCGGCGCCGTAGGTGGCCAGATAGACCGCGGAGCCGGGTCGCCAGACGGGCAGTCCCATCTCCACCACGACCGCGTCGGGACGGGCCGTCAGGAGCGCGTTGGTAAGCGCGCGCTGTCCCGCGTGGCGGTGCGCGTCCCGCAGGACGACCACCAATCCGCGGCCCGTGGCACGTTCCAGGACACGGTCTGCCTCCCCTTCGGCCCCGTCGGCTTGTACGGCGTCGGGTGCCCACGGGTTCAACCCCCACGGGGTCGGGCCGACCGCGATATTGCCGGTCGCCTCCAGCTCGACCACGAGCGGCGCGCCGTTCCAGCCGGGCAGCGAGCCCGACACGCGGATCGCGCGGCGTGCCGCCTCCAGGCCGGAGGCGCGGTCGATCACGGCGGGGCTGTGCCCGGCCAGCCAGCGCTTCAGGGCGCCGGTGCGCTCCGCGGCGTCCGCGAGGCGCTCCGGGGCCAGCCGGCCCGCCCGCACGGCCGCCGAGATGGCCTCCAGCGTCGCCGAGAGGGTCTCCGCGTGCTCGTTGGGGCCGAGGCACAGCAGGTCCGCCCCGGCCATCAGCGCCCGGACGGACGCCTCGGGGATGCCGATCTCACCGCTCGCGCCCTCCATGTCGAGCGCGTCGGTGACGATCACCCCCCGGTAGCCGAGCCGCTCGCGGAGCAGCCCGGTGATCGCGGCGGCGGAGAGGGTGGCCGGCACCCCGCGGGTGATCGCGGGCAGGTTGAGATGCCCGGTCATCACCGCGCGGGTGCCGGCCTCGATCGCCGCCCGGAACGGGACCAGCTCGCGCCGGTCCAGCAGCTCCAGGTCGGCGTCGACGAGGGGGACGGACAGGTGGGAGTCCTCGACGGTGGCCCCGTGCCCGGGGAAGTGCTTCGCGCACGCGGCCACGCCGGCCTCCTGCGTGCCCGTCACGGCCGCCGCGGCGTGCCGCGCGACCAGCTCGGGGTCGGGGCCGAACGAGCGGGTCCCGATCACGGGATTGTCGTCGGCGGTGTTGACGTCGACCGAGGGCGCGAAGTTGAAGTTGACTCCGACCTCGGCCAGCTCGGCGCCCAGCGAGCGGTAGACGCGCCGGGTCAGCTCCGGGTCGTCCACCGCGCCGAGGGCGGCGTTTCCGGGGTAGGGGCTGCCGGTGGCGTGACCGCCGAGCCGGGTGACGTCCCCTCCCTCCTCGTCGATGGTCACGAACGGGTCGCCGGCCTTGCGCATCTGCGCGGTCAGGGCGGCGAGGGACTCGGGACTCGGCACGTTGCCGGTCAGCGCGAACAGCGTCACGCCGCCGAGCCCGGCCTCCAGCTCGTCCAGCAGCCAGCGCGGCGCGGTCGGGCCGGGGAAGGACGGCAGGAGCGTGCCCCGTGCGAGCCTTGCGATGTCGTCGGTCATCACCCCTTCACCGCCCCTGCGGTCAGTCCGGACACCATTCGGCGCTGGACGAGGAGGAAGAAGGCGATGACGGGAATGGTGAGCAGCGTCGACGCTGCCATGATGGGCCCCCAGGCGTTACCGCTGCGGCCGAAGAAGAACTGCAGCATGATCGGCAGGGTGTACTTTTCCTGGTCGTCCAGGAAGGTGAACGCGAAGATGAACTCGTTCCAGGCGGTGATGAAGGAGAAGATGCTGGTCGCGACCAGTCCGGGCGCGACGAGCGGGAGCATGACCTTGAAGAAGGTCCGGACGGGCCCGGCGCCGTCGATCGCGGCGGCCTCCTCCAGCTCGCGCGGCACCGCGGCGACGAAGCCGCGGAGCATCCAGATCGCGAACGGGACGGCGAAGCCGATGTAGACGATCGCCAGTCCGGGCAGGGTGTTGAGCAGGTCCAGCTTCTTGAGGTCCAGGAACAGCGGGATGACCAGGGCCTCCAGCGGAACCATCTGCACCACCAGGAGCATGATCAGGAACGTGGTGCGGAACCGGAAGCGGAACCGGGCGACGGCGGTCGCGGCCAGCAGCGCGAGCAGGCTCGACGCCACGACCGTGACCAGCGCGAGGATCGCGCTGTTGCGGAAGTACTCCCAGAAGGACACCTCCGCGATGCCGCCGTTCAGCACCAGGTCGAAGTGCTCCAGCGTCGGATGCGACGGGAAGGGCTTCGGCGTGGTGCTGAAGATCTCGTTGTTGGGCTTGAACGCGGTGGAGGCCATCCAGAAGACGGGGAACACCGCGCACACGAAGACGAGCAGGCCCGTCCCGTTGAGGACGATCCTGCGGGTGAGGGAGCGCTTCATCGGGTCTCCCCTTGGCGGACCATGACCCGCACGTACAAGGCCGTGACGACGAGCAGGATCAGCGTGAGCACCAGCGCGATGGCCGAGCCCATGCCGAGCTTCGGGTTCATGGACCCGAACGCCTCGCTGTAGGCGTACAGCGAGAGGTTGAACGAGTCGCGGTTGGCCATGCCGGCCATGACGAACAGCTGGGTGAACACCTTGAAGTCCCAGATGATCGACATGACGAGCAGGACGAGGAAGATGGGCTTGAGCATCGGATAGGTGATGCTCCAGAACGTCCGCCACGGGCCCGACCCGTCCACCCGCGCCGCCTCGTAGAGCTCGCCGGGCACGCTCTTCAGGCCGGCCAGGACGGACACGGCGACGAACGGGCACGCCTGCCAGACCACGCAGACGGTCAGCACCGTGTACGTGGACAGCGGCTTGGCGAACCAGTTGTAGTCGTCCCAGCCGCTGCCGACCAGGAAGTCGGGCAGCAGGTCCAGGGACCAGTTGACGACGCCGCCGGTGGTGCCGAACAGCCAGGTGAAGATGATCGCCGCGGTGACCGGCGGCGTCGCCCACGCCACCATGACGCCGCCCGCGACGAAGTTCGACATCTTCTTGCCGAGCTTGTTGAGCAGCAGCCCCACCAGCGTGCCGACCAGCATGGTCAGCGACACCGCGACCACGGCGAAGATCACCGTGTGCCGGAGCGTCTGCCAGAAGAACGGGTCGTCGAAGATCGTGCGGAAGTTCTCGGTGCCCACCGGCTCGGCCGGCTCCCCGCGCAGCTGGCGGTTGCCGACCTTCTGGAACGACATGATCCCGATCTGGACCATGGGCCAGAACATGAGCAGGGCGATCACGACCACGGTGGGCGCGATCAGCAGGTAGGGCCCGAAGCGGGGCCTGCGGCGGGAACGCGCCCGGCCGGGCGGTTTCCGGCCGGGCGTTCCTCTGACCGCGGGAGCGGTGTCGAGCATGAGGAGGTTTCCGATCAGCGGGGACGGGTGGCCTCCCGGCGCCGGCCGCCCGCGGCGCGGACGGGCGGCCGGGACCGGGTCCTTACGGGTTGAGCAGGGTGTTGGCCTGCTCGTTGGCCTTCTTCAGCTCGGCGTCGGCGGGCTTGCCCTGCATGATCGCCTTCATCGCGTTCGGGAGGACCTTCTTGGCCTGCTCGAACTCGCCCCAGCCGGAGCTGATCGGTGTGAACTTGGTGTTGCCCGCGATCTCGGTGAAGATCGCCAGCTTCGGGTCGGAGAACTTCACGTCCGAGCGCATGGAGGAGAAGCCGCTGTAGTCGGCCCACGCGGAGGCGTTCTTGGCGTTGTTCAAGATCGTGATGTAGTCGAACGCCGCGTCCGGGGCCTTGCTGTCCTTCCACACGGCCAGGTCGGAGCCGCCCGCCATGACCGGGGCGTTGCCGCCGGCCTTGCTCGGGATCGGGAAGACCGCCCACTTGTCGGCGTCCTTGTCGGAGATCTTCTTCATCTCCTTCAGGGACCAGCTGCCGTCGATGTACATGCCGAGCTTGCCGAGCGCGAAGTCGCGCTGCGGGCCCTCCAGCTCGTTCTTGCCGATGTACTTCGCCGGGGCGACCTTGTCCTTGGTGACGAGGCCGGTGTAGAAGTTCACGGCCTCGACGGCCTGGGGCTGGTCGAGCTTGCCCACCCACTTGCCGCCGTCCTTGGTGGCGACCTCGCCGCCGTTGCCCCAGATGAAGCTGACGAGCGCGTTGGTCTGGTCGCTGGGCACGCCGATGCCGGGGATCTTCCGCGCGTCCTGGATCTTCTTGGCGGCCGCGCTCAGCTCCGTCCAGCTCTTGGGGGGCTGGATGCCGAGCTGCTGGAACCAGTCAGTCCGGTACCAGATGGCCCGCACGCCGCCGTACCACGGCACCGCGTAGGTCTTGCCGCCCGCCTGGTCGTTGCCGATCGCCGTCTTGTTCAGGGTCTTGCCGTCGGCCCAGCCGGAGAACTTGTCGCTGATGTCGGCGAGGCTGCCCTGCTCGATGTGCGACTGCACGTCGGTGTTGCCCAGTTCTGTGACGTCCGGGCCCTCACCGCCGGCGGCGGCCTTCTGGAAGGTCGTGGCTACTTGCGGCCACGGCACGTACTTGATCTGGACGTCGGTGTTCGGATGCTTCTGCTTGAACTCGGTCTCGACCGTGTCCAGGAACTTGGTCTGCTCGGGCGTGCCCTCGCCCATCATCCAGACCTTCAGCTGCGCCGGGTCCTTGCCCGTGCCGGACTTGTCATCCTTGTCGTCGCCGCCGCAGGCCGAGGCGGCCAGGGCAATTGCGGCCGTCACTGCCGCAACCTTGATGTACTTCACTGGGGATCCTTTCCGGCATCGCCTCGCGCGGCCTTGTGGCCTGCGGTGCGAGTGGAGCGTGACCGGACCCTTTAGGGTCCAGCCATGCCCCACTCGACGTCGCATCGCTCGCGGCGCCCTGCTCGCCACTCGGCGTTCTGCGCGCGCCACCCTCCCGGGTACGGGAACGGTTGGCGCTTGGGCGTAAACTAACAAGAAACTTTCCTAAACAAAACCGCCCGTTAGCGGATTGAGACATCGAGGGGTACAAGGATGGCCAGACGCCCGGGAACACCGCGGCTGCTGCGTGAGCTCAACGACCGCGCGGCGCTGGACCTGCTCGTCGAGCAGGGCCCGCTCACCCGCGCGCAGATCGGCGAGCACACCGGGCTGTCGAAGGTCACCGCCTCCCAACTGCTGTCCAGGCTCGAAGAGCGTGGTCTGGTCGAGGTGGTCGGGGAGCAGGCCGGGGGACGGGGGCCCAACGCCGCCCTGTACGCGGTGGTCCCCGCCTCGGCCTATGTCGCCGGGCTGGAAGTGGGGCCGGACGGCGTGACCGCCGGGGTCGCCGACATCACCGGCTGCATCATCGCCCAGGTTACCGTCGACCCCAACGGTGCGGACGATCCTGTGAAAATGGTGCACAACGCCGTCGTCAAGGCGTGCCGGTCGGCGCGGGTGGCGCTGTCGCGGCTCAGCGCGTTCGTCATCGGCACCCCCGGCGTGGTCGACCCGCGGTCCGGTGACGTGCAGTTCTCCTTCGACCTCCCGGCCTGGCACGAGGGCGTCCTGGAGGCGCTGCGGACCGACCTGCGCCGCCCTGTGACGATCGAGAACGACGTCAACCTCGCCGCGATCGCCGAGCGGGCCTTCGGCGCCGCGCGCGACGCCGACGACTTCGCGCTCATGTGGTTCGACCGCGGCATCGGCCTGTCGGTGATGCTCGGCGGGCGGCTGCACCGCGGCCGGTCCGGCGGCGCGGGCGAGATCGGCTACCTGCCCGTCCCGGGGGCGCCGCTGCCGCTCGGAACGGCCAGACGTGGCCAGGAGGACGAGGGCGTGACCGAATCCACGACGTGGGGGATCCCGACCCTCGCGGGCGGCTACGGGTCGCTCGTCGGCGCGGACGCCGTCCGGGCACTCGCCCACGCCCACGGCTTCAGCGAGCCGACCGCCGTGGACTGCGTGCGGACCGCGGCGGCGGACGAGGCGCGCGGCGGCACCTTCCTCGATGAGCTGGCCAACCGCATCTCCTACGGCGTGACGTCGGTCAACATCGTCCTGGACCCGGGGCTCGTCGTGCTGTCGGGGCATCTCGGCCGCGCCGGGGGCATGCCCCTGGCCACCCGCATCGAGCGGGCGGTCGGGCGGATCAGCCCGACCCGCCCGTCCGTCGCGGTGACGGAGGTCGAGGGCAACCCGGTCCTGCGCGGCGCCCTGCACGCCGCGCTCGAACAGGCACGGGACGAGGTGTTCTCGGCGGAGAAGGGCTGAGGGCACGGCTCCCCGGCCCGGCTCCCGGCCGGGACGGTCCGCGGGCGGAGACGGACGAGGGCCCCCGCCTCGCGGCGGGGGCCCTCATTGTGGCGGAAGGAGTGGTGGAATGCGTGGCGGTGTGCGGCGGAAGAGCTACTTGGCGGACGCCGTGGCCTCCGCGTCGTGGTCATGGCGCCGCGGGTCGTTCAACGCGCGGTCGATGACCGTCTGGCTGATGATCTGGCGCTTGCGGCGCTGCGCCGCGGCCCATCGTGCCGTAGGTGTCATGGTGAAACCCCGTTCCGCGGTGACGCTTTCCCCTGGTCACCGCAACCCCGTAGGACCTCATGCTCTCAAACGGCGGCGTCCCGGGGATCCGTCTTGGGGATGAAGTCGAGGTCAGACCTTCTAGGGAGGGCTTATGGCGGGGTTTCCCCCCTGGGCGCCCGGCCGCCCCGCTGCGATCATGAGGGGAACGCGGCCCCCCACCCGCCCGTTGGGGTCCGTGACCGAGGAACCGAGGGGATGCCATGGCTCTGCGTGACCGGCTGCGGCGGCTCGTCCAGAAGCCGGGGAGCGTCGACCTGGCGCCCTTCCAGGCGATCGTGGACGAGGCGGGAGAGCGCGAGGCCCGCGTCCGTGACCTGGACGACGCCGGGCTGACGGCGGCCGTGTCCGCCCTGCGCGATGGGGAGGACCTGGCGGAGTTCTGCGCGCTCGGCCGCGAGGCCGCCCGGCGGGCGCTGGGGGAGCGGCCGTTCGACGTCCAGCTCGTCGGCACGCTCGCGCTGCTGTCCGGGCACGTCGCGGAGATGGCCACCGGCGAGGGCAAGACCCTCGCGGGCGCCCTCGCCGCCGCCGGGCACGCGCTCCGCGGCCGCCGCGTGCACGTGATGTCGGTCAACGACTACCTCGCCCGCCGCGACGCCGGGTGGATGGGCCCGCTCTACGACCTGCTCGGCGTGTCGGTGGCCTGGGTGGGTCAGGCGTCCACCCCGGAGGAGCGCCGCGAGGCGTACCGCGCCGACGTGACCTACGCGCCGGTCAGCGAGATCGGCTTCGACCTGCTCCGCGACCGCCTCGTCACCGACCCCGCCGACGTCGTGCTGGCCGAGCCGTCCGTGGCGCTGGTCGACGAGGCCGACTCCGTGCTGGTGGACGAGGCCATGGTCCCGCTCGTGCTCGCTGGGGCCTCCGGCCTCGACGAGGCCGACCCCCGGTACGCCGACCTGGTGCGGCGGCTCCGGCCCGGTTTGCACTACTCCGCCGACGACGAGGCCCGCAACGTCCAGCTCACCCCTGCGGGCGCGCGCGAGGTGGAACGCGTGCTCGGCGTCGACCTGTACGCCGCCGGGCACCTCGGGACCCTCACGGCCGTGAACGTGGCGCTGCACGCCGAGGTCCTGCTCCACCGCGACGTGGACTACATCGTCCGGGACGGCGCGGTGAAGCTGATCAGCGAGTCGCGCGGCCGCGTGGCGCTGCTGCAGCGCTGGCCGGACGGCCTCCAGGCGGCCGTCGAGGCGAAGGAGGCCCTGGCGGCCTCGCCCAGCGGCGAGATCCTCGACTCGATCACCGTCCAGGAGCTGGTCGGGAGGTACCCGGTCCGCTGCGGGATGACGGGCACGGCGATGGCCGTCGCCGGGCAGCTCACCGAGTTCTACTCCCTGGAGATCGCGGTCGTCCCGCCCCACCGGCCCTGCGTCCGCGACGATCAGCCTGACCGCCTCTACGCGACCACCGCCGACAAGGAGGTGGCGATCGTCGAGGCGATCTCCGAGGCGCACGCGACCGGGCGGCCCGTCCTGGTCGGCACGGCCGACGTCGCAGAGTCCGAGCGCCTCGCGCGCCGCCTCGCCCGCGCGGGCCTGGACCGCGTCGTCCTCAACGCCAAGAACGACGCGGAGGAGGCCGCGATCATCGCCGAGGCCGGCGCGGAGGGCGCGATCACCGTCTCGACCCAGATGGCCGGGCGCGGCACCGACATCCGCCTGGGCGGCAGCCCGTCCCCGAAGGCCCCGGGCACCGCGCCCGCCGAGGCGGCCGGTTCCGGCCGCGACGTCGTCGCGGCCGCCGGGGGACTCCTGGTGATCGGGACCGGCCGCTACCACAGCAGCCGCCTGGACGACCAGCTCAGAGGCCGCGCCGGACGCCAGGGCGACCCCGGCGGCTCGGTCTTCTTCACCAGCCTCCAAGACGATCTCGTGACCCGCTACGCGCCCGATGAGAAGCCGGCGCGCGGCAAGGCGGGCGCCGCCGAGGACGGACGCGTCGGCGACAAGGGCGCCCACTGGATCGTCGGGCACGCCCAGCGCGTCGCCGAGGGCGTCGACCTGGAGATCCACCGCAACACCTGGCGCTACAACCACCTGATCGGCCTCCAGCGCCGCGAGGTCCTCGCCGAGCGCGAGGCCGTCCTGAGCGGCGACCGCGCCGACCGGCTGCTCGCCGACGGCGCCCCCGCCAAGCACGCCGAGCTGACCGGGATCGCCGGCGCGGACGCGGTGGCGGAGGCCGCGCGCCAGATCGTCCTGTTCGAGCTGGACCGCTGCTGGGCCGAGCACCTGGCGTTCCTCGCCGACCTCCGGGAGGGCATCCACCTGCGCTCGCTCGGCCGCGGCCTCGACCCGCTGATCGAGTTCAACCGGGAGGCCGTCCCGGCGGGCAAACGCCTCCTCGCCGACGCCGGGGCACGGTCGGTGACCGCCTTCGAATCCCTCACCGCCTCCGAGGACGGCATCGACCTGGACGCCGCCGGCCTCATACGCCCCTCCGCCACCTGGACTTACCTCGTCCACGACAACCCCTTCGGCTCCCTGGACGAACGCGCCTTCCGCGGCTTGGTGGCCATGTTCAAACGCCGGCACTAGGGAGGCAAGCACCAACCGTGACGTGAGCGCGCTACCAGCCCGCGTGAGGCGATGCCCGAGGCGAGCCCCACGCGGGATGATCGCGAAGCGATGTCGCGCTCACACAAGCACGGTCAAGGGGACGAGCCGCCAGGCGAGCCCCCTTGGGCCGGGGTTGCAGTCAACGCAGCCTGAGGCCGCGAGGAGTGGGGTGGAATCCGGCGGACTCCAGGGCTGCGGCCAGCGGGGAGTCGCCGATCGACTCGCCGTCGGCGCGTTCGACGGTCAGCTTGCCGAGGGCGCCCTCGCGGACGGCCAAGGCCAGCGCATCGACGGCGGGCTGCAGGACACCGGAGTCGTCGTCCCAGGTCAGAAGCGTGCGGCCGCCGCGTTCGACGTAGAGGACGAGGCGGCCCTCCACCAGGACGACGAGCGCGCCCGCCTTGCGCCCGGGTTTGTGGCCGCTGGCGACCTCGTCCTCCCGCGCAGGCCAGGGCAGGGCCGCGCCGTACGGGTTGGCGGGGTCGGCGGCCGCGAGGACGAGGGCCCGGACAGGGGCCTTGACCTGCGTCTCCCACAGGGCGGCGAGGTCATCGGGGGAAGCGGCGGACGGGCGGAGCGCCCGGAGCCGGTCCACGGCCCCAGGGAGCGCGAACTGGGCCGCCCCCAGCCCTTCGACGAAGTAGCCGCGCCTGCACCGGCCGCTCTCCTCGAACGCGCGCAGGACGGGGTAGACGGCGGAGAACCCGCCGGGTATCCGCTCGGCGGCCACGGCGCCGCGGATGACGATGCCGTACCTCTCCAGCAGCGCCTCCGCCAGCGCGTGGGTGCGCAAGGTCGTCTCCTCCTCACGCCCGGGGAGCGGCCACCAGCGCCCGGCGACGGTGGGCGGCCCTGTCCTGGACGGCAGGACAGGGCGTCCCCGGCGGGTCGTCCGGGAGCGGTGCGTCGGACGGCCCGAACCGAGCGCGGCGCGCAGCGGCGCGAGGGTGTCGTTGGTGAGGTGACCGGCCCACACGAGGTCCCACAGGGCGGTGACGAGGTCGGCGTCGGCGGTGGTGGTCCGCTGGTTGACCCGGTCGGACAGCGTGCGGAAGAACAGGGCGCCGCCGTCTCCCAGCGCGTCGAGGACGGCCTGATGCGCCGGCGTGAGAGTGATCTCCACGGGTTCCGGCATGAGGAGCGGCGCGGTGTCGGCCAGGTACAGCGCCACCCACCCGTCGCCGCCGGGGAGGGCGCCCTGGCCCGCCCACACGACCTCGCCCGCGGAGGTCAGCTCGTCCAGCATGGCGGGGGTGTAGCCGGGCACGCGGGACGGCAGGATCAGCGACTCCAGCGCGGACGCGGGCACCGCCGCGCCCTGGAGCTGCTCGATCGCCTGGACGAGCGCGTCGATCCCGCGCAGCCGCGACCCGCCCGAGACGCCGTGCCAGGCGGGGAGGAAGCGGCCGAGGGACTCCGGCGGGGACGGCTCGACCTCGGCGCGCAGCCGGGCCAGCGACCGGCGCCGCAGCGTCCGCAGCACGCCGGTGTCGCACCATTCGCTGGTCAGCGGGCCCGACACGGACTCGACCGGCAGGAACTCGCCTTCGACGACCCGTCCCTGACCGGCGAGGCGCCGCAGTGTCTCGACGACGACGGCGGTGCCGAGCCCGAACGTCGCGGCCGGGTCGCCCGGGCGGAACGGGCCGTGCGTGCGCGCGTAGCGGGAGATCAGGTCGCCGAGCGGGTCGTCCACCGGTTCGAGGAACGCCTCGGGGATCCCGACGGGCAGCGGCGCGCCAAGGGCGTCCCGGAGGCGTCCCGCGTCCTCGATGGCGGCCCAGCGCTCCGCACCGCCCAGGCGGACGCGTATCGCCCGCCGGGCCCCTTCCAGCTCCACCAGCCACCGTCCCGCGAGGGATGGGCCCTCGCCGGGGCCTGGCACCGTGCGCTCGGCGACCTCGGCCGTGGTGAGGGGGCCGAGGGCGCGCAGGAGGTCGGCGACGCCTTCGACGTCGCGGGCGCGCCGGTCGGCGGCGAGGCGCTGGAGCTCGCGCTCGGTGTCGGCGACGGCCTCCGGGTCGAGCAGCTCGCGCAGGTCGGCCTGGCCCAGCAGCTCGGCCAGCAGCGCCGAATCGAGCGCGAGCGCCTGGGCGCGGCGCTCGGCGAGGGGGGAGTCGCCCTCGTACATGAACGCGCCGACGTAGTTGAACAGGAGGGAACGGGCGTAGGGGGACGGCTCGGGCGTCTCCACCTCCACCATCCGGACCTTGCGCCCGGACATGTCGCGCATCAGCCGCACCAGGCCGGGCACGTCGAAGACGTCCTGGAGGCACTCGCGCATCGTCTCCAGGACGATCGGGAACGACGGGTACTTGCTCGCGACCGCCAGGAGCTGCGCGGCGCGCTGGCGCTGCTGCCAGAGCGGCATGCGCCTGTCGGGGCGGCGCCGGGGCAGCAGCAGGGACCGTGCAGCGCACTCGCGGAACCGGGCCGCGAACAGCGCCGACCCTCCCAGCTCGTCCACCACGACGCGCTCGATGTCGTCGGCGTCGAACACCGCCGTGTCGAGGCCCGGCGGCTCGTCGGAGTCGGGGACGCGGATGACGATGCCGTCGTCGGCGTGCATGGCCTGCGCGTCGCCGTACCGCTCGCGCAGGCGGCCGGCTATGGCCAGCGCCCAGGGGGCGTGCACGCGCGCGCCCAGCGGCGAGTGGACGACCATGCGCCAGTCGCCGAGCTCGTCGCGGAACCGCTCGACGACCAGGGTCCGGTCGTCGGGGACGTGCCCGGTGGCCTCGCGCTGCTCGCCGACGTAGGAGACGAGGTTCCCGGCGGCCCACGCGTCCAGCCCCGCGGCGGACACGCGCTCGCGCGCGGCGTCGGCGGGGAGCCCGGCCAGCTCGCGGGTGAACTCGCCGAGCGCGCGCCCGAGCTCGGCCGGGCGGCCGAGCGCGTCGCCGTGCCAGAACGGCAGCTTGCCGGGCTGGCCCGGGGCCGGTGAGACCAGCACCCGGTCGGGGGTGATGTCCTCGATCCGCCACGAGCTGGCACCGAGCACGAAGACGTCGCCGACGCGCGACTCGTACACCATCTCCTCGTCCAGCTCGCCCACCCGCGAGGACTTCTCGCCGACGAGGAACACGCCGAACAGCCCCCGGTCGGGGATGGTGCCGCCGCTGGTCACCGCCAGCCGCTGGGCGCCGGGACGGTCGCGCAGGACGCCCGTGACGCGGTCCCAGACCAGGCGGGGCCGCAGCTCGCCGAACTCGTCGCTGGGATACCGCCCGGCGAGCATGTCCAGCGTCGCCTCCAGCGCCGAGCGGGGGAGCGTCGCGTACGGGGCGGCGCGCTTGCAGAGCGTCTCCAGGTCGTCGACGGTCCACTCGTCCATGGAGACCATCGCGACGATCTGCTGCGCCAGGACGTCCAGTGGGTTGCGCGGGTAGTGGAGCTCCTCGATCCCGCCGCTGCGCATCCGCTCCGACACCACCGCCGTCTGCACGAGGTCGCCCCGGTACTTGGGGAAGATGACGCCCTTCGACACCGCCCCCACCTGGTGGCCCGCGCGTCCGACACGCTGGAGGCCGCTCGCCACCGAGGGCGGCGACTCCACCTGGACGACCAGATCGACGGCGCCCATGTCGATCCCCAGTTCGAGGCTGGACGTCGCCACGACGGCCGGGAGCCGGCCCTCTTTCAGGGCGTTCTCGATGCCGGCGCGTTCCTCCTTGGAGACTGATCCGTGGTGTGCGCGGGCTATTTCCAGAGGCGCCCCTCTTCCGGCGCCGGCCTGGGCCATGGTCGCCGCGGGGGAGTGGTCTTCGGGCAGCGGCTCCCCGGTCGCACGTTCGTAGGCGAGCTCGTTGAGCCGCCCGCAGAGGCGCTCGGCGAGGCGCCGGGAATTGGCGAACACCAGCGTCGAGCGGTGCGACTCGATCAGGTCCAGCAGGCGATGCTCGACGTGCGGCCAGATACTGCGCTGGCGGGGATCGGCGTCGCCCGCGTCGTCCACGAACTGGCCGATCTCGCCCATGTCCTCCACGGGGACGACGATGTCGAGGTCGAAGACCTTGTCCGAAGGGGGCTGGACGACGGACGCGGGGCGCGTCCCGCCGAGGAACGCCGCGACCTCGCCGGTGGGACGGACGGTCGCCGACAGCCCGATCCGCTGGGCGGGACGTTCGAGGAGCGCGTCGAGCCGTTCGAGCGACAGCGCCAGATGGGCCCCGCGCTTGGTGCCGGCCACGGCGTGCACCTCGTCGACGATCACGGTCTCCACCCCGCGCAGCGACTCGCGCGCCCGCGAGGTGAGGATCAGGAACAGCGACTCCGGCGTGGTGATGAGGATGTCGGGCGGCCGGACGGCCAGCCTGCGGCGCTCGTCGGCCGGGGTGTCGCCCGACCGCATCCCGACCCGCACATCGGGCTCGGGGAGGCCGAGGCGCCGCGCCGCCTGCCGGATGCCCGCCAGCGGGGCGCGCAGGTTGCGCTCGACGTCCACGGCGAGGGCCTTGAGCGGGGAGACGTACAGGACGCGGCACCGCTTGAGGGGCTCCGGAGCGGCCTCCCCGGCGGCCTCGCCCGCCGCCAGGCGGTCGAGCGACCACAGGAACGCGGCGAGGGTCTTGCCGGACCCGGTCGGCGCGACGACGAGGGTGTCGTCGCCCGCGGCGATCGACTCCCACGCCCCCTCCTGCGCGGGAGTGGGCGCGGCGAACGCCCCGGTGAACCACGCGCGGGTCGCCGGGGAGAAGCGTTCGAGGACGTCACCCCTCATGAGGACCATCCTGCCTCGCGGGTCCGACAGAACGCGCCGACGTGGCCCGCATCACGCGTAAGCAAGCACTTATAGCCAGCCATCTGCCCGGACGGGCGCCGGGAGCCCCGGGTGAGGCCGCAGCGGCCTTGGACGAGGTCACGGCGTCCTTGGCGGGCCGGCCGTCGGATAGCGTGGACGGGTGCGGCTCACAGTGTTCTGGGATCGGATGAACCAGCAGTTCGGAGAGGGCTACGCGGCGAGCGTGGCCAAGGACTACGTCATGGCCGAGCTGGACGGCCGCACCATCGAGCAGGCCCTCGCGGACGGCGAGCCCGCCAAGCGGATCTGGCAGGCCGTCGTGGCGACCTTCGACGTCCCCTCCCAGCTCCGGTAGTTCAGGGCTTAGGCAGCCCAGGGCCCCGGTAGCCCAGGGCTCCGGCGCTCGGGAAAGGCCCGCGCACGGGCCCGGATCAGTAGACCGCCACGGCGATGACGAAGCCGATCATCAGGTTGGCGACCGCGAGCAGGATCGCCGCGGGCTCCAGCCGGTCGTCGGCGTCGTCGGCCATCGTCCCGACGCTGATCCCGACCAGGCGGTCGAAGACCACCGTCGCGACCGTCTGCGCGATGATCCCGACACCGCCGAACACCAGCGTCCTGCTCAGGCCCTCGGCCAGGTCGCCGCCCGACGCGAAGATCGACATGGCGACGATCATCCCCACGCCGACCGTGGCCGCGCACGCGAGCAGCGTCGCGTTCGGGTTGCGGTGCTCGCGGATCACCGTGATCAGGCGTCCCGGCGTGGCGAAGTCCGTCATGTAGAAGCCGATGATGAACAGCGCCAGGCCGACTCCGGCGTACGCGAAGAGCGCTCCGGTCCCCTCCAGGAGGATCTGGCCGAGGCCGTCATCGTTCGCCGCCAGGGTTGTCATGGCTCTCCTTAGGGCTGCAAGGGGGGTTTCGGAGGCTTCAGGGGCCGGAAAAGACCGGCGCACTCTCGGGCTACAGAGGGGGTGGCTACAGGGGGATTCGATGTGGGACGAAGGAGGAGGTGTCGTCGGTGATGAGGCCCGAGGTCTCGCGGATGCCGACCCCTGCGGATTCGTCCTCGACGACCCATGCGCCGAGCACCGGATGCTCACCGTCGAAGTCGGGCAGCGCGCAGAACTCCTGGAAAACGAAACCCTCTGCGCCGTAGTCGCCCTGGGTGCGCTGCTCTCGGCCGTCCGGGGTGACGATGCGCATGCTCGCCCCCTCCCGGCCGAGCAGGGGCTTCTGCACGTACGAGGTGAGGCCCCCGGGTGTGTTCAGGTAGGTGGGCAGCAGATTGGGGTGCCCCGGGAACAACTCCCAGAGCAGCACCAGCAGCGCCTTGTTCGACAGCACCATCTTCCAGATCGGCTCGATCCACGACGTGGGCGTGCCGGGGATGTGGCGCCCGAACGGCTCGGTGACGAGCCACTCCCAGGGATAGAGCTTGCAGAGCGTGCGGATCTCCTGCTCGTCCAGATCGACGAACCGCCCGCGGCCGGAGTCCCAGCCGATGTCCTCCATGGCGATGGCCACGCCGGGCAGGCCCGCCTCCTCGGCGGTCTCCTGCATGTAGGCGATCGTCATGACCTCTTCACCGGTCTCGTCGCCGTTCGTCCAGGCGAAGTGCGCCGGTCCTCCGGTCACCCTGGGGGCGATCTCCTTCCAGCGGGCCACCAGCCGCTCGTGGATGGAGTTCCACTGGTCGTCACCCGGATGGACGTCCTGTAGCCAGTACCACTGGACGATCGAGCTCTCGACGAGGGCGGTCGGGGTGTCGGCGTTGTACTCCAGCAGTTTGGCCGGGCCGTCGCCGTCGTAGCGCAGGTCGAACCGGCCGTACAGATGCGGGTCACCGCGCCGCCACGACTCCTCGATCAGCGGCGCGACCCACTCCGGTATGCCGAGGACGTGGTAGCGCCCGGTCGTGACCACGTGTTCCACCACCTGCAAGCACATCCGGTGCAGTTCCTCGACGACCTCTTCCAGGGCGAGGACCTCGTCCATGTCGAAGACGTAGTGGACGGACTCGTCCCAGTAGGGCCGGGACAGGTGTTCGGGGTGCGCGGTCTTGTGGAAGGCCAAGCCCTGCGCCTCGATCTTCTCCGCCCAGCCGTCCCGGGGCGTCGAACGGGCACGGCGCACCGGATCAGCTCCCGCTCCGGCCGCCGCCGCCGAACCCGCCGCGGCTGAGGGTCCGCCCGCTACTGGACTTGACCTTGCCCTTGCTCGGCCGGAAGCTGCTGCCGCCCGACGCGAAGCCGCTGGAGTCGCGCTTGCCGCCGTAGTACCAGAAGTACCGGTTGTAGGACGAGCTACGCCCACGGTCGATGTCGTCCGCGTCGCAGAGGCCATCCGAGACCACCCTGTAGCCGCCCTGGGCCTTGCCGATCACCGGGGCGCTGCGGTCCACGCAGTACGCGGTGGTCGACTTGGACCCGCAGGCGACCAGGGTGAGCGACAGCGCGCTCAGCATCCCGACCTTCACGGCGCGGGAACTGAGCCGGCGAGTGGGCTCCTGTGGGGGCAAGGAGAACACGTCCTTCGAAACGATGCGGCGAGCTTCCGGAAGGTTCCGGACTGCATGGTCGGACGCCTCGAACAGAAGGAATCCGGTATGCGGAGCCATAGCCTAGGGGCGGCTGACATGCGACGGAAGGGACGCACGTTCCGGTTCCGTCACATCCTCAAAGCAGCAGCCGACCGCACCGTAAACAGGACCGGTCTCCAGTACCGGGCTTCGATGGACGCCCGCCGGACGTCAGTCCGGGACGGGCAGGTGCGCGTAAAGGTCCATGGCATCCACGGACGTGGGCAGATCACTGACCTGCCCGTCGCCGACCTCCACCACACGCCACGCACCGTCCGTGCGACGCGCGAGGTCGGTGGTGATGAACCGGCAACCGAGCGCGCGGACGGCCGGGGCGACGCCGGTGAGGTCGGGATCCGGTTCCACCTCCGGGCTGTCGGGGTGCGGCCCCACCAGGGCGGGTTCCCCGTCCACCCACCACACACGCGCCTCGCCCTCGCCGTCGTACGGCTCGTACTCGCGCACGACGAGGCCGCCCGCGAGATGGTCGTCCTGCAAGGCGATCATCTTGGCGGCGATGTCGTGCAGCTGGACGAGGTTCTTCACGTCCGGCACGTAGCACGCCTCGTCCCACTCGTGCTTGCGCGACTTCACGTAGTCCTTGATGACACCGGGTCCGCCGGGCAGCGGCCGGACCAGCTCGCTCAGCTCGTTCAGGTCGCCCGGATCCTGGCCGGCCGTCAGCGGGCGCCAGACGCTGTGCGGGGTCAGGCCCGCGAACGTGTCGTGCCAGCCCGGCAGCTCGTGCGCCCGCCGGTAGTCGTCCGGGTGGGTCAGCAGCAACGTCCCGCGCTGCTTCATGGCGACCGCCGCCGCGGCGTACTCGGCGGCCGTCAGCATCCAGCCGCGGTACCAGACGGGGCCCATGTCGGCCGGCACCGCGCGCACCGCCGCCTCCACGTCCCCGCGCCGCAGCGCGTCGTGGTCGAGCAGGGCGATCTCGCCGTAGTGGTCCCGCACGGCCGCCGCCTCGCGGGAGAAGTGCGGGTCAACGCGCCGTGGGTGGAGCGGATCGACGCAGAAGAGGACGGTCAGCGTCATGATGGAACCCTCCGTGGACGGCGCCAGCGTACGGTGTCCGGACCAACATACGCACGGAGATTCCGGCCCAAATAGGCGTGCGGGACGTTGATCGAACTGATGTTCGGTAAGCTGTCCGGGTCCGCGGCGCCGTCCACAACCGCGCCGGGGGTTCGAAAGTGTCGGCGGCCCGCCGTAACGTCGCCCTCGACATCGCAGTCAGCGGCCGAGAGCCGGCAGTCACGACGAGAAGGACATCTGATGGCAGCGAACGACCGGGAGAAGGCTCTCGAGACCGCACTCGCCCAGATCGAGAGGCAGTTCGGCAAGGGCTCGGTCATGCGGATGGGCGAGGAGGCCCGGGCGCCGGTCGAGGTGATCCCCACCGGGGCCATCGCCCTCGACATCGCGCTCGGCATCGGCGGCCTGCCCCGCGGCCGGGTCGTCGAGGTGTACGGCCCCGAGGGCTCGGGCAAGACCTCCGTCGCGCTGCACGCGGTGGCCAGCGTCCAGAAGAAGGGCGGCATCGCCGCGTTCGTCGACGCCGAGCACGCCCTCGACCCCGAGTACGCGACCAGGCTCGGCGTCGACATCGACGCCCTGCTGGTCTCCCAGCCCGACACCGGCGAGCAGGCCCTGGAGATCACCGACATGCTGATCCGCTCCGGCGCGATCGACATCGTCGTCATCGACTCCGTCGCCGCGCTCGTCCCCCGCGCCGAGATCGAGGGCGAGATGGGCGACAGCCACGTCGGCCTCCAGGCGCGCCTCATGTCGCAGGCGCTGCGCAAGCTCACCGGCGCGATCAACCAGACCCGGACCACCGCCATCTTCATCAACCAGCTCCGCGAGAAGGTCGGCGTCATGTTCGGCTCCCCGGAGACCACCACCGGCGGCCGCGCGCTGAAGTTCTACGCCTCCGTCCGCCTGGACATCCGCCGCATCGAGACCCTCAAGGACGGCACCGAGGCCGTCGGCAACCGCGTCCGGGTCAAGGTCGTCAAGAACAAGATGGCCCCGCCCTTCCGCGTCGCCGACTTCGACCTCCTCTACGGCCTCGGCATCAGCCGCGAGGGCGGCCTGATCGACCTCGGCGTGGAGCACGGCTTCGTCCGCAAGTCCGGCGCCTGGTACACCTACGACGGCGACCAGCTCGGCCAGGGCAAGGAGAACGCCCGCAACTTCCTCAAGGCCAACCCCGACATGGCGGACGGCATCGAGAAGAAGATCAAGGAGAAGCTGGGCATCGGCCCGAAGGTCGACAAGGAGGCCGAGCCCGCGGCCCCCGGCGCGGCGCCCGGCGCGGCGCCCGCCGCACCGGCGGCCCCGCCCGCGCCCGCCCCCGCCGTCAAGAGCACCGCCGGGAAGAAGTCCGCCAAAGTGGTCAAATCGGGTGATTCCTGACGGCGAATCCCCCGATACGGGTGACTCTTGACGAAGAGTAAGCGATGATCTCGTGTGTAGGGCGGCGGCGCCTTACCCGGCACCGGCCTGCCGGTGGACGGACCTTCCCCGATGGCGCCGCCGCTCCCATGGGCCCGGGCGCCGAGCCGGCCAGGCTCGGCGGCCGGGGCACCCGGCGGCGGCCATGACCGGCCGCACCGGAGGGCGTGACGTCGAAAGGCGCGGCGTCGAAAGGCGCGGCGCCGGGGGGAAGGCCGCCGGAGGAAAGGCCGCCGGGGGGCGGCCCGCCGACCCGGAGGCGGCGGCGCGGGAGCTGTGCCTGCGGCTGCTCTCGGCCTCCCCACGTACCCGGGCGCAACTCGCGGACGCCCTGCGGCGCAAGGACGTCCCGGACGAGGTGGCCGATCGCGTCCTGTCCCGCTTCACCGACGCCGGGCTCATCGACGACGAGGCGTTCGCGCGGTCCTGGGTCCAATCCCGGCACACGGGCCGCGGCCTCGCCCGGCGCGCCCTGGCCGCCGAGCTCCGCCGCCGCGGCGTGGCCGACGAGACCGTCAGCGACGCCGTCGACTCCCTGGACCCGGCCCAGGAGGAGCGGACCGCCCGCGCCCTGATCGACCGCAGGCTCCGCGCCACCCGCGACCTGGACCCCGTCAAACGCACCCGCCGCCTGATCGGCCTCCTGGCCCGCAAGGGCTACTCCCCGGCCCTCTCCTATCGCGTGGTCAACGAGGCCCTGGCCGAAGAGGGCGTCACCCTGGAAGACCTCCCCGAACCACCCCCCGATTGAAGAACCCCACGGCCCTTCCTCCAGCCTCCTCACCTCACGCACCCTCGCCTCGCGCACGCCCCCCGCTCCGCACGCCCTCGCCTTTGACGCACGTGTCACCTCACACGCCTCGCGCTCTCACACGATGCCCGACATCCCACCGCGCGCCCCCGCCTCAGGGGGTGCTCCTCACTCACGGCCCGCTCCGACCTCCGGGAAGTGACATACCGGAGGTGGCACAAGGATGAGCGGAGGGTGAGTTCGCCCAGACCCCGCCCCGGCTTCGGCGGGCAGGCAGACAGGGGTGCGCGGTGTCAAGGAGGGCGGTAAGTAAGGAGTCACGCGGGCGTTCGGTTAGTCCGGAATGCCCGAGGGTTGCTTGCTCATTACCTCTATGCCGCTTACCGTTACGGCAGTGAGGAGTTACTCCGCGTCTCGCGGATTGCTATACGGCCGAGTACGTTCGAGCAGCTGAGAGGCACAAGAGGCGGGATCGTTGGCCGGATTCGGCCGAGTTACCGGGGAGGTGCGCGCCGCCGTCCGGTGATGACGCGCGCCCCGGCCGTGCGCGAGTAAGTCCTCGCATGGAGGGCCCCGACGGGCGGGCCCGCGGCGAGGAAGGATCTGCCTCATGGAGAGCGTCCTGCTGGGTGCAGCGCTGCTGGTGACCCTGGTCGCTCTCGTCATCGTCGTCCTCCGCCGGCCCGGCATGCCGGGCCGGGCGGCGGCGGAGATGGCCCGGGCGCACAGCGAGGCGGACGAGGCGCGGGCCAGGGCCGAGCGGGACGCGCAAGCCGTCCTGGAGAAGGCCGAGGGGCAGGCGCGGCGGATCGCGGCGGAGACGCGCGCGGAGCTGGAGGAGGAGGGCCGGGCCCTCCGGGAGGACCTGCGGACGCTCAGGGAGGATCTGGAGCGCCGGGAGAGCCGCCTCGCCGAGCGGGAGCAGCGCCTGGACGGGGAGTTCCGGCGGCTGGAGGAGTGGTCCGGCCGTCTCGCCGAGGGCAAGCGGGCGCTGGAGGGCCGCAAGCAGGAGCTGGCCAAGGTCGAGGAGGAGCGGCGGCAGGTCCTGGAGCGCGCGGCGGGGCTCACCGCCGAGCAGGCCAAGGGCGAACTGGTCACCGCGATCGAGAACCAGGCCAAGCGCGAGGCCATCCCGATCACCCGGGAGATCGAGAACTCGGCGCGGGCCGAGGGCGAGAAGCGCGCCCGCAAGATCGTGACGCTGGCGATCCAGCGGGTCGCGAGCGAGCAGACCGCCGAGTCGGTGGTGTCGGTGCTGCACCTTCCGAGCGACGAGATGAAAGGCCGCATCATCGGGCGCGAGGGACGCAACATCCGCGCCTTCGAGACGACCACCGGCGTGAACCTCATCATCGACGACACCCCCGAGGCGGTCCTGCTGAGCTGCTTCGACCCGGTGCGCCGGGAGGTCGGCAGGCTGACCCTGGAGAAGCTCGTCCTGGACGGGCGCATCCACCCGCAGCGGATCGAGGAGATCTACGAGCGCAGCAAGAGCGACGTCGAGCAGCTGTGCGTGCGGGCGGGCGAGGACGCGCTGGTCGAGGTCGGCATCGCCGACATGCACCCGGAGCTCATCGCCCTGCTGGGCCAGCTCCGCTACAGGACGTCCTACGGGCAGAACGTCCTGAAGCACCTGATCGAGTCCGCGCACATCGCCGGGATCATGGCGAGCGAGCTGCGGCTGCCCGTGGACGTGGCCAAGCGGTGCACGCTGCTGCACGACATCGGCAAGGCGCTCACCCATGAGGTGGAGGGCAGTCACGCGCTGATCGGAGCGGAGATCGCGCGCCGCTACGGCGAGGACGAGGACGTGGTCCACGCGATCGAGGCGCACCACAACGAGGTCGAGGTGCGGACGGTGGAGGCCGTGCTCACCCAGGCCGCGGACGCCGTCAGCGGCAGCCGCCCGGGCGCGCGCAGGGAGTCCCTGGAGGCGTACGTCAAGCGGCTGGAGCGGCTGGAGGAGATCGCCCGGGACAGGCACGAGGGCGTGGAGAAGGTCTTCGCGATGCAGGCGGGCCGGGAGATCCGTGTGATGGTGAAGCCCGACTCGGTGGACGACATCCAGGCGCAGGTCATCGCGCGGGACATCGCGAAGCAGGTCGAGGACGAGCTGACCTACCCGGGGCAGATCCGCGTGACCGTGGTGCGGGAGTCACGGGCCATCGAGTTCGCCCGCTGATCCCGCCGTGCTGATTGCACCGTGCTGATTGCACCGTGCTGATCCCGCCGTGCGCGGGTCCCGTCCGCCAGCGGGTGTTCCTCCCGGTGACGGACGGGGCGGACGTCAGCCGACGGTCAGGTCGATCGGATCGACGCCGCGCGGCTCGAATCCGAGGGTCTGGCCGTAGAAGGCCAGCTCGGCCTCCAGGCACGCGATGACCGTTTCCGCGCGCCGGAAGCCGTGCGACTCGCCCTCGAAGGTGAGGTAGGCGTACGGCATCTTCTTCTCGGCGAGCGCCACGGCGAACCGCTCGGACTGGTCCGGGGGCACCACCGGGTCGTTCAGGCCCTGCAGGAGCAGCACCGGGCACGCCGTGCGGTCCGCGTGGTTCAGCGGTGAGCGCTCCTCGTAGGCGCGCTCGAAACCGGGCAGCGGGCCGATCAGGCCGAACAGGTACTGCGACTCGAAGTCGTGGGTGGCCTCGGCGAAGCTCTGCAGCTCGCTGATGCCGAAGTAGGACGTGGCGGCCTTGAACACGTCGGTCTGGGTGACCGACGCGAGCGTCGTCCATCCCCCGGCGGAGTTGCCGCGGATCGCCAGGCGGTTGGGGTCGGCGATCCCGCCGTCCACGAGCGCCTGCGCGGCGGCGACGGCGTCCTCCACGTCCACCACACCCCACTGGCGGCGCAGACGCTCCCTGTAGGCGCGGCCGTAGCCGGTGGAGCCGCCGTAGTTGACGTCGATGACGCCGATGCCGCGGCTGGTGAAGTACGACCGTTCCAGGTTCAGCACCGTGGAGACCCGCCCGGTGGGTCCGCCGTGCACGAACACCACGTACGGCGGCAGTTCCCCTTCTAGGGCGGTGGCCTCCGGGTTGGTCGGCGGGAAGACGTAGGCGTGGACGGGACGCCCGAACGGCCCCTCCAGGCGCTCGGCGCGCGGCTTGGACAGGTACGCGACGTCCGGTAGCTCCGGCAGCTCGCGGCGCAGTCCCTCGACGCGCCCGGTCGTCGAGTCGATCCGGACGACGGACGGCGGGACGTCGGGCGCACCGCCGATCCCCACGATGGTCGTACCGTCCGCCGACAGCTGCGGCAGCCAGTGGTCGTAGGGGACCTCCAGGTCGACGAGGTCCAGCGTCTCCGGGTCGTAGATGCCGAGCCGCATGTCGCCCTCGCCGTGCAGGACGGCGAGCCGGCCGTCCCCCAGCAGCGCGTACGGCATGCCTCCCAGTTGCCAGAGCGGACCGGCGAACTCCTCCTCGGCCGGGTAGAGCGCCTGCGGGGATTCACCGTGCAGGCCGACCTGGTAGATGTTCCACCAGCCGGGCCAGTCGGAGATGACGTACAGGGACTGGTCGTCGCGCCACAGCGGGGCGACCGCCGATTCGGTGAGCCCGCCCTTGACCGTACGGGGGGCGACCGTCTTGCCGTCCTCTATCGCGGCCACGCGCAGCTCTGTGCCGTCCCAGGGCATGCGCGGGTGGTTCCACTGGACCCACGCCAGGTGACCGCCGCTGGGGGACGGTGTGGGGGCGGCGTAGAAGTGGGCGCCGGTCACCAGTTCCCGGATCGCCCCGGCGTTCTCGGCCGCGCTGCCGTCCAGCGGGACGGCCACGATGGCGCGGCGGATGCCCGCGACGCCCTCCTCGCCCTCGCCGGACGCCGCGATGTGCCCCTCGCACACGCACCAGATCTCGGTTCCGTCCGGGGACGGCACGAAGTCGGCGTAGCGCAGCCCCGCCTGGACGGCCGGCTCGGGCGTCAGCGGGTACGGCTTGGGGTCGCGCTCGTCGACCCGGTACAGCCGCTGGTCCTCGTAGTTGGCGAACACCAGCGACGGGCCCTCGGCGGAGCGGACCGGCAGGTATGACCGCCCGCCGTACTCGTGCACGCGCGTGCGCGCGTCCCAGGGGGCCTGGAGCAGATCCGTCCGGTGACCGCCCTGGAGGTGGACGACCGTGGTCCGCCCGCCCTCCTCTGGTCGGGCCTCCTGCCACCACACGTCATCGCCCGCGACGGTCGGGAAACTCAGGCGCAGCCGGGCGCGGGCGACATCGGCCGCGGAGATGGGTGAGGGCCAGGAGCCGTAGGGGAGGGGCGCACGAGCGGTCATAACAGGAATCGTCTCGCAAACGGGGATGGGTTGGGGCCGTGACGGGCGGTTTGACTTCGGAAAGATACAAGCCGGTCACCAGGCGACCCGCGGGTAACGACCCGTTCGCGCGTAGGGACGGGCCCTCCCCGCGCGAAGGGGCACCGACCGGCGGCGGCCGGCGGCGCCCCCTAAGGCGCGGCTGAGGTCGATCTCACACTCCGGAGGCCGCGCCGCCTGCGGCCATCCCCGGCGCGGGCGGAGCGACGACGTCGGCGCCCATGGTCTTCGCCTCGGTCTTGCGGCTGCGGCGGCTGCGCGCCTCCAGCCACGTCGCGAACCGGCTCACCGCCATGTTGATCGCGATGTAGATGACCGCGACCACGATCCCCGCCTGGATCTTGTTGTTGTGGTAGTTGGCGGGGACCTGCCGGAAGCCGGCGCTGAGCAGCTCGGAGTAGGCGATGATGAACCCGAGCGCGGTGTCCTTGAGCAGGACGACGAGCTGGCTGACGATCGCCGGCATCATCACCGTGACCGCCTGCGGCAGCAGGATCAGGCGCATGACGCCGTTCTTGCGCAGGCCGACCGAGTACGCGGCCTCCGCCTGCCCCTTCGGGATCGACAGGACGCCCGCGCGCACCACCTCGGCCAGCACCGAGCCGTTGTACAGCACGAGGCCGAAGACGACCGCCGCGAACGCGGGCACCGTGATGGTCCCGGCGTTGATCTCCACGCCGAAGACCGAGAAGACGTTGTCCACCAGCACGCGCTGGAAGGTGCCGAACGCGGAGTCGGCGATGGTGGGGCTGATCTTGTTGGGGATGAAGAACGCCAGGAAGATCAGGATGAGCAGGGGAATCGCCCGGAAGAACTCCACCACGACTCCGGCCGGGACCCGCACCCACCAGTGGTCCGACAGCCGCGCCAGGCCGAACACCACACCGAACAGCAGGGCCAGGACGGACGCGACGGCCGCGGCCTTCAGCGTGCTCCACAGGCCGGGCAGGATCAGCTTGTCCCACACCGTCCACTTGGTGAACGGGCTCCACAGCTCGCCCGCGAACTGGCCCTTGTCGTTGAAGCGCCAGAGGAACGCGGCGAGGATGCCGAGGAGGACGATCGACGCGACGACGGTCACCATCGTGTTCCGCGCGCGCGCCCTCGGCCCGGGGGCGTCGAACAGGACGGTCGCTTCCTTGCTCATCGCGCCACCGCCATTCGCTTGTGCAGCCATCCGAAGAAGAACCCGGTCGGCAGTGTGAGGATCATGAATCCGATGGCGACGCCGATGAACAGCGGGAGCGCGCCGCTGGTGAACGAGGGCTGGTCCAGGAGGTCCTTCATGACCGCCGCCGCCTCGGCGTAGCTCGCGGCGGACGCCACCGTCGTGTTCTTGATCATCGCGATCATGACGCTGCCCAGGGGCGCGATGACCGAGCGGAACGCCTGCGGCAGGATGACGATGCGCAGCGACTGGCTGAAGGTGAGCCCGACCGACCGCGCCGCCTCGGCCTGTCCGAGCGGCACGGTGTTGATGCCCGCGCGCAGCGACTCGCAGACGAAGGCCGCGGTGTATCCGGACAGGCCCAGGACCGCCCACCAGTAGTACGTGGTCGAGGGGTTGTCGGAGAACTTCAGTGCCAGGACGTCGTTGAGCCCGAGGCTGCACATCAGCAGCACCAGGGTCAGCGGCGTGTTGCGCACGATGTTGACGTAGCCGGTGCCGACGACGCGCAGCAACGGGACGGGCGCGACCCGGAAACTCACCAGCAGGGTCCCGATCAGCAGGGACAGCACGGCGGAGAGCGCGGCGAGCCGTATCGTCGCCCAGAATCCTTCGAGGATCTGGTCGATGTTGTCGAAGAACGGGCCGAAGTCAAACATTGCTTAGCTGTTCCATGGCGTTCCAGACGGTCGGGGCCAGACCGGCGCGTCCTGGAAGGCGTTCGCCTCCCCGGGACGCACCGGCGTGACGGGCTCGGCCTCGGATCAGGCGCAACCTTCCATCTGAGGCACGGTCGTGACGAGCTTCAGCCCCGTGCCCGAGAAGTGCTTCTCCAGCAGCGTCTTGGCGGTCCCGTCGGAGTACATCTGCGTGATGGCGGTGTTGACCGCCTCGCAGGTCTCCTTGTCGCCCTTCTTGATGCCGACGCCGTACTTCTCGTCGGTGAAGGGCGCGTTGATGACCTTGAACTTGCCCTTCTGCTGGCTGGCGAAGCCGGCGAGGATGAGGTCGTCGGTGCTGACCGCGTCCAGGGCGCCCGCCTGGAGCTTGGCGGCGCAGTCGGAGTAGCTGCTGGCGTCGACCGTGGTGACGCCCTTGATGTCGAGCTTGCCGTCCGGGGGGCCCTCGGTGATGCGGCGGAAGGAGTTGGACCCGGCCGCCTTGCAGAGCTTCTTGCCCTTGAGGTCCTGGGGCTTCTTGATGGAGGTGTTGCTGGCCGCCACCATCGTGTCCTGGTGCGCGACGTAGTACGGGCCGCCGAAGGTGACCTGCGCCTTGCGGGCCTCGGTGATGGAGTACGTCGCGAAGACGAGGTCGACCTGCCCGCCGCCCAGGAACGACTCGCGGTTCGCCGACGTCGTCTCCTTGAAGGTGACGCCGTTCTCGGGGACGCCCAGCTTCTGCGCGACGTACTTGGCGACGTCCACGTCGAAGCCGTCGTAGGAGCCGTCCGGCTTCTTCAGGCCCAGCGCGGGCTGGTCGAACTTGATGCCGATCGTCAGCTTCTTCTCGTCCTTGGCCTTCTGGACGACGGACTTGGCCTCGGTCTTCTCCTTGTCGCTGCCACAGGCGCTGAGCGCCAGGGACAGCGCCATCCCCGCGCCGATGAGGGCGCCGATACGACGTGCTCGCATGCTCTCGTCTACCTCTGCTGTTGTGTGACGTCGGGCGGAAGGGTTCAGTGCGTGAGGATCTTGGAAAGGAAGTCCTTCGCGCGGTCCGTGCGGGCGTTGGTGAAGAACTCGTCGGGCGTGTTCTCCTCCACGATCTGGCCGTCCGCCATGAACACGACCTTCTGCGCGGCCCTGCGGGCGAAGCCCATCTCATGGGTGACCACGATCATCGTCATACCGTCTCTGGCGAGTCCGGTCATGACGTCCAGGACCTCGTTGACCATCTCCGGGTCGAGAGCCGACGTGGGCTCGTCGAACAGCATCACCTTGGGCTTCATGGCGAGGGAGCGCGCGATGGCGGCGCGCTGCTGCTGTCCGCCGGACAGCTGGGCGGGGTACTTCTGGGCCTGGTTGGCGATGCCGACGCGGTCCAGCAGCTCCAGCGCGTGCTTCTCCGACTCCTGCTTGCCCTGCTTGCGGACCTTGATGGGCCCGAGCGTGACGTTCTCCAGGATCGTCTTGTGGGCGAACAGGTTGAACGACTGGAAGACCATGCCGACGTCGGCCCGCAGCCTCGCCAGTTCCTTGCCCTCCTTGGGCAGCTCCTTGCCGTCCACGAGGATCGTGCCGCCGTCGATGGGCTCCAGCCGGTTGATGGACCGGCACAGCGTCGACTTGCCGCCGCCCGAGGGGCCGATCACGACGACGACCTCACCGCGGTCCACGGTGAGGTTGATGTCCTTGAGGACGTGCAGCTCGCCGAAGTGCTTGTCGACGTGCTCCACCACGACGAGGGGCCCGGCGCCCGCGGTGGCCCGCTCCGGAACGGAGTCATCCGGCCCGCCGCCCCCGGTGAGGTCGGGCCCGCCTTCGCTGCCTGTCATGCGCTCGGACTTTACGTCATCCGCGCGGACCGGCAAGACTCCGGTGGGTACCGATACGATCACGAATACGCATGTCGGCGGGCGGTTTCCGCACGTTGGCGGACCACGGGCCGGGACGGGCCGGAACGGGCCCGACACGGCGCCTCGGCCGTTTCGTGACCCGCCGGTAACCCTTCGGTGATCATGCCCGGCGACCCGGGTGCGGCGCGTACCCTTGGTGACTGTCATGAGTGCGCCTATGGAGATGGGCCCCCGCACGTACGAAATCCGTACTTACGGGTGCCAGATGAACGTCCACGACTCCGAGCGGCTGTCCGGCCTCCTGGAGTCGGCCGGGTACGTCCGTGCGGAGAATGCAGAGCCCGATGTCGTGGTGTTCAACACCTGCGCCGTCAGGGAGAACGCCGACAACCGCCTGTACGGCAACCTTGGGCATTTGCGACCCGTCAAGGATGGCCGTCCCGGCATGCAGATCGCCGTGGGCGGTTGCCTCGCGCAGAAGGACCGCGACACCATCGTCAAGCGCGCACCATGGGTGGACGTGGTGTTCGGCACGCACAACATAGGTTCGCTGCCCGCACTGCTGGAGCGCTCACGTGTGCGCGACGAGGCGCAGGTCGAGATCGAAGAGTCCCTGGTGACCTTCCCCTCGACGCTGCCCACCCGGCGGGAGTCGCCCTACGCGGCATGGGTCTCCATCTCGGTCGGGTGCAACAACACCTGCACGTTCTGCATCGTCCCGTCGCTGCGCGGCAAGGAGAAGGACCGCCGTCCCGGTGAGATCCTCGCCGAGATCGAGGCGCTGGTGGGCGAGGGCGCCCTTGAGATCACCCTCCTCGGGCAGAACGTGAACGCGTACGGCTCGGGCTTCGGCGCCCTTTCCGCGGCGCCCGACGAGGTCCGCGCGATGACCGCGGGCGGCCAGTCGGCGTTCGCCGGGCTCCTGCGCGCGTGCGGGGGAGTCGAGGGCCTGGAGCGCGTCCGGTTCACCTCCCCGCACCCCAAGGACTTCACCGACGACGTCGTCGCGGCGATGGCGGAGACGCCGAACGTGATGCCGTCCTTGCACATGCCCCTGCAGTCGGGATCCGACGCGGTGCTGCGCGCCATGCGCCGCTCGTACCGGCAGGAGCGCTATCTCGGCATCATCGAGAAGGTCCGGGCCGCGATCCCTGACGCGGCGATCACCACCGACATCATCGTCGGCTTCCCCGGCGAGACCGAGGCCGACTTCGAGCAGACCCTGCACGTCGTGCGCGAGGCGCGGTTCTCTTCCGCGTTCACGTTCCAGTACTCCAAGCGTCCCGGTACCCCGGCGGCGACCATGCCCGGCCAGCTGCCCAAGGAAGTCGTCCAGGAACGGTACGAGCGCCTCGTCGCCCTCCAGGAGGAGGTCTCCTGGGCGGAGAACAAGAGGCAGCTGGGCAGGACGCTTGAGGTCCTCGTGGCCGAAGGCGAGGGCCGCAAGGACGGCGTGACCCGCCGGCTTTCAGGACGCGCGCCCGACAACCGTCTCGTTCACTTCCAGGCCCCGGACGAGCAGGTCCGTCCCGGCGACATGGTCACCGTCGAGGTCACCTACGCCGCCCCGCACCATCTGGTCGCTGACAAGGCCGCGCAGGGCGTCCGCCGCACGCGCGCGGGGGACGCTTGGGAAGCACGCCAGGGCAAGCCCAGCGGAGACGGCGCGCGCGGGGGGCAGAAGGGCGTCGCGCTCGGGATGCCCTCGATCGGACGTCCGGCCTCAGCCGGGACGGTTTCGTCCGGGACGGCCGTGTCCGGCTGCGCCACCTGCTCCTGAACTCCGGCATGATCGGAGGCACCCGCGCCGAAGGAGGCAGTGTGCTGGAAGAGGCAGTGCCGGAAGAGGCAGCGCAGGAAGAGGCAGCGCAGGAAGAAGCGATGTGCTGATTTCGGCGGCGGTATGCCCGCACCCGCCCGTCCTCGTGCCCGCCATGGCGGGAGAGGCCGCGCCGGAAATGGACGGCGTGCGCGCCGCATGCGACGAGGCCGTCCGCCGCCTTGGAGTCGCCTACACGGACGTGACCGTCAGACCTCCGCGGATGCGCGCGTCCACCGTGGACGCCCTCATCGTCGTCGGAGGGGCCCCGGAGACACGCACCTATGGCCCCGGCGCCTATGCGACGCTCCGCCCATACGGCCTTGAGTGGACGAGCCCGGTCGCGCCCACGGATGCCACTGACACCACGGAAGCCGGCAGGCAGCCGCTGCCCCTCTCGCTGACGATCGGGCACTGGCTTCTGCAGCGGCAGGACGCCGATGCAGGCGCGCTCTACCAGGCGGTCGGATTCGATGACCCGCCCGAGGAGTGCCTTGAACTCGGACGGGAACTCGCCGACACGGCCGAACGTGTCGCCCTGCTGGTCATGGGCGACGGCTCGGCATGCCGCTCAGAGAAGGCACCCGGATACCTCGATGAACGCGCACGCCCCTACGACGAGGCCGTCGCACGCGCTCTGGGCGAGGGCGACGCCGCCGCCCTGGCCGCGCTGGACGCCGGGTTGTCCCGGGAGCTTCAGGCGGCCGGACGCGCGGCATGGCAGGTGCTCGCCGGCGCGGCAGGGGCCACGGGCGGCCCTCAGGATGCCGGTGGCGCCCGGACGGCCGTCGCCGGGATCCCGATGACCAGCGGCCTTTCAGCGGGCCTCCTCGCCGAGGAGGCGCCCTATGGCGTCGGCTACCTCGTCGCGAGCTGGGTGAGGGCCGTCCCCGCCCTCACCGCAGGGCCGGTCTAGGAGGGCTGACCGCCTCCCGGGCCGCCGCCCGGCGTGCCCCCGCCCGGCGTGCCGCCGGACTGGCCGCCCTCGCCGCCCCTGTCGATGTAGTCGCCGGCCCTCTCCTGGGCCTTGTCGACCTTGTCGGCGTACTTGCCGCCGGTCTTCCGGTCGATCATGTCCCCGCCCTTGTCGACGGCGTTCCTGGCCTTGTCGGGGTGCTGGCCGAGCATCTGCTTGACCTTGTCGACGATGGACATTCGGCATCCCCCCGGATCCCTCGTCCCGACGGCGCCGCGCGACCTCGCGCGACACCCGTACATCACGGCTATACCCGTTCTGTTGCCACAATCAAGCCTGTGACCTCTCCAGATGTGATCGCGGTCGTCGGGGCGACCGCCGCCGGCAAGTCCGACCTCGCCGTGGACCTGGCCCTGCGTCTCGGCGGGGAGGCGGTCAACGCCGACTCCATGCAGCTGTACCGCGGCATGGACATCGGCACCGCGAAGCTGTCGCCGGACGAGATGCGCGGCGTGGCCCACCACCTCCTGGACATCTGGGACGTGACCGAGACCGCCAGCGTCGCCGAGTACCAGCGCCTCAGCGCGGACGTGATCGCCGGGATCCGCGCGCGCGCCCGCATGCCGGTGCTCGTGGGCGGATCGGGCCTGTACGTCCGGGCCGCCCTTGACCGCTTGGAGTTCCCCGGTACGGACCCGGGCGTCCGCGCCCGCCTGGAGGACGAGCTGGCCGAGGTGGGTTCCGGCGTCCTGCACGAACGGTTGCGCACGCTCGACCCCGCGGCGGCGGAGGCGATCCTCCCCAGCAACGGCCGCCGCATCGTCCGCGCCCTGGAGGTGATCGAGGTCTCCGGCCGCCCGTTCAGCGCCACCCTGCCCGCGCACGACTACCGCTATGACGCGGTCGTGCAGATAGGGCTGCATGTACCACGCGACGAGCTGGACGAGCGGATCGCACTGCGAGTGGAGCGGATGTGGGAGGCGGGCCTGGTCGACGAGGTCCGGGGCCTGGAGAAGCTAGGACTGCGGGACGGTCTGACCGCCGGCCGTGCCCTCGGGTACGCGCAGGTGCTCCGGTTCCTCGCGGGGGAGTGGGACGAGGAGCAGGCCAAGGCGGAGACCATCCGGACGACCCGCCGCTTCGCCCGGCGCCAGGAGTCCTGGTTCCGCCGTGACCCGCGCGTCCAATGGCTGCCCTACAACGCCTCTGACCTGGCCGAGCGTGCACTGGCCCTCGTCAGCTGAGGCGCCGGGCGCAGGCAATACGATCGAAGGATGCGGTTTGTAAAGGGGCACGGCACCGAGAACGACTTTGTGATCCTGCCCGACTTGGACGGCACCCTGGATCTCACCCCCGAGGCCGTGGCGCGGCTCTGCGACCGCAGGGCCGGGATCGGCGCCGACGGGGTCCTCCGCGTCGTCAGGACCAAGGCGATGTACGCCACGTCTGTGAATACGGCTCTGAACACGGCTGTGAACACGGGCGCGGAGGAGACCCACGGAGCAGACACGGACGCCGAGTGGTTCATGGACTACCGCAACGCCGACGGCAGCGTCGCCGAGATGTGCGGCAACGGCATCCGCGTCTTCGCCCGCTACCTGGTGGAGGCGGGTCTGGCGGCCCCCGGCGAGTGGGACGTGGCGACCCGGGCGGGGCTCCGGCGGGTCGCGCTGGGCGCGTCCGGTGACGTGACCGTGGACATGGGCCCGCCCCGGCTGCTCGGCCAGGGGGAGGCGTCCATCGCGGGTGAGGTGTTCCAGGGGCGGCGCGTGTCGGTGGGGAACCCTCACCTTGCCTGCGCCGTGGACGGTCCGGTCACCGCGCTCGACCTTTCACGCGCTCCGGGCTTCGATCCGGCCGTCTTTCCGGACGGTGTGAACGTCGAGTTCTATCGCACCGTCGGTGAGCGGCACGTGGAGATGCGCGTGTACGAGCGCGGGTCCGGTGAGACGCGATCCTGCGGCACCGGGACGGTGGCCGTCGCCGCCGCGGCGGCCGCAGAGGCGGCTGCGGAGGGTGCTGAGCCGTCCGGACCTGCACGGTCCGCGCCTGCCGAGGGAGGATCCGTGCCCGTCCAGGGGGGCGCGGAGTGGACCGTGGATGTGCCCGGTGGGCGCGTGACCGTGATCCTCGACGCCGGGACCGGCTTCCTGCGGGGACCGGCGGTCCTCGTGGCCGAGGGGGAGACCCGTCCCGGCTGGCTTTGACAGCCCTCTGACCGATACCTGACAAACCGGGCCCGACCAGCTATTTCGGTCACCCGGAGGGCGTCCCGGATCGAACGGGACTAGTGTCCCTCTCCAACGGGACCCGAAGCGGATAACTTTCTTCTTGCACACCCTCTGGTGAATGGCCCGTATGGACCGGGATGGGAGCCCCGGCGCCGTACGGAGCCCGAGGGCCGGTGGCGACCTTCTTGGCGGGGGGCGGTCACCGGCCCTCCCACCGGGTGGCCTCCCGGTGGCCACGGCCTGCGCGATCCGCAGCCGCGGCGCGCGAACCGGTCGATCAGCGCCGACGATGTGCGGCGGACATGTGAACGCTACGGATGATTGCCGTTGACCGGCAGCCGGGCACGCACGGACGTCCCGCCGTTGGGTCCGGGCCCCACCGTGCAGGAGCCGCCCAGCTCGGCGGCGCGCTCACGCATCGAGGACATGCCGATGCCGGAGCGCACCCGTGGCGGAAGCCCCACACCGTCGTCATCAACAGTGACATGCAAGTCACCGTTCAGATAGAGGTGGACCTCCGCGCAGTCGGCCTTCGCATGCCTGTGAACGTTGGTGAGGGCCTCCTGCACGATCCGGTACGCGGCGACCTCCGCGGCCGCGGAAAGCCGCTCCAGATCCCCTTCGACATGCACGTCGACCTTCGGGCCGTCCCCCGTCGCGACGACACCGCCCAGGGCCTGGATCGCCCCGGCGAGACCCAGGTCGTCCAGCGCGGGGGGACGCAACCCGTACACGAGGTCGCGGATGTCGCCGATCGTCCGTCCCATCGTCGCGCGCAGGGTCTCCAGAAGGGCGTCCACGGCCTCGGGGTCGGTCTTCAGCGTGATGCGCGCCGCGTCCACCGTCATGGCCAGGCTGGCGAGCGTGGGACCGAGCCCGTCGTGCAGGTCACGGCGCAGGCGGCGGCGCTCCTCCTCGCGGGTGCGCAGGATGCGCTCGCGCGAGCGCTGCACGTCGGCCGCCAGCCGCGCCGCGTTCGCGAGCTCGGCCAGGTTGCGCGCCAGGATGCCCGACAGCCTCGCGTCCGGCGGGCGGGCGACGCCGAACAGCAGCCGCCCCACCGGCTCGCCGTGCCACACCAGCGGGATGAGCTGGGGACGGTCGCCGAGCTCGCCGTCCTCGGCGGAGATCGTGCGGCCGTCGCGGTCCAGCACCTCGATCAGGACGCCGGTCGCGTGCAGAGCCGAGCGCGCGACCTCGGCCGCGACCGCGAGCGCGGCGCCGGGGTCGGCGGCGGTCTGCAGCCGACGGTTGAGCCGGTCGGCGATCCGGTACGGGTCGCGCTCGCCGTGGATCAGCCCGTCCACGGCGCGCTGGAGCCGCCGCCGGACGGGCTCGAAGACCGCGCCGGCCGCGACCGCCCCGGCCAGCCCCGCGAGGGTGCCGCGGCCGTGCGCGAGCAGGCTCGCCGCGCCGACCAGCGCGAAGTACACCCCGGTGATCACCACGACGAGCCCGGCGTACACCAGCGTCCGGCTGACCACCAGGTCGATGTCGTAGAGCCGGTAGCGGGTGATCGCGATCGCGATGCAGATGGGGACCGCGGCGATCGTGATGTTGCGCAGCGGGTCGCCGATCGGGCTGTTCTCGCCCACGTAGATGATGGTCTGCGCGAGCACCCCCGGGTAGACCACCCAGGCGATCTGCCGCCGGACGTCGGGGGGCGAGCGGACGAACCGCACGACCACCGACGCCAGGCCGCCCACCAGCGTGCCGATGATGAGCGCGCTGATCGGCAGGGGGATCTCCTGGAACGGGTAGACCGACACCCCGTTGTGGAAGCGCCGCGCGCCGGGGTCGACCGTCAGGTGCGCGCAGACGACGACGGGGACCAGGAGGGCCATGACCAGCACGGGCCGGTACCAGCGCGACACGAGCCGCCCGTCAGGGAAGATCAGGGGAAGGACGAGCGTGAGCGCGAACGTGTCGATGGCCCACAGCCACGTCCCGAGCCATGTGAAGAAGCCCGCCCCGGCCCAGCCGTGCAGGTCGAACCAGGGACCGAGGTTGAGCGCCAGGATGTACAGGGCCGCGCTGAAGCCGGACCCGAGCATGAGCCAGCCGACCCTCAGGCCCGGCCGGTGCCGCAGCAGGGTCGCGGCCACGGGCGTCCAGAAGAGCGCGATCACGATCTCGGGGTGCCACCAGACGACCCGGCGGCCGCCGGGAAGCCAGAGGCCGAGGATCAGCGATCCGGCGACGGTCAGGACCGCCGCCAGGGCAAGCAGGACCGCCGCGCGTCCCGCCCCGCGGTCGTGTTCCACCGTCTGCATCGTCGCCACTCCTGAACCAAAAGTAATGGAATGTTAAAACGTCCTGCTTCCTGTCCTGGAGTCCTAGGGGCGTCCGCCTCAGGACACCGGGACCCCCTGCTGCGGACACTGTCTTCGTCGCGGCGTGCGTGCACGTGCCGCGATGGTAACCATGGGAACCGGCTGGCGGCACCGTAGGCGCAGGTCAGGGACGGTGGGCGGGGAGAGGCCCGGCGTCCGGGGCGGTGTCCGCCGCCGGCGTCCGGCCGAGCGGCGCGGGCGGCGCCTCCCGAGCTCAAACAGGGGCGGGTTCGGAGCACCGCCGGCGCCGGCCGGACAGTACAGACCGGACAAAGTGCTCGAATTAACATTGAACGCGACATTGAACGTCGCAACGGACATGGGCCTACCTCTACGGTGAACGACACAGTCAAGCCGTAGGACGCACGTCCGGGCCGCGACGAGCACAGCCTTTAGACGAGCACAGCCTTCACACGAGCACAGCCTTCAGACGAGACGCTTCGGCGACCCTTGATCGATGTTCACTTTCAAGAACCCGGGTTTCTAGCTAGGAACCGGCCGGAACGGTGAGCGCGCTGCTGCGGGCCAGCGCCCGCATCCCCCTCTGGAGGTCCTCCGGGGTGACGTCCTCGAGAATGAGCCGCTGCAGGATGAATCCGGGCATGAGGCCGAAGACCGTCTTGCCCGCGGCCTCGACGTCCGTCCCGGCGGGCAGCAGCCCGGCCTCGACGAGGCGCCGCAGGTAGCCCGTCCACGTATCCCGCAGTGCCCTGACGTTCTCCCGGACGTAGTGGCCGAGCTCTGCGTCGTGCATGGTCAGACCCCACGCCTGGGGCGCGAGCCGGAGCGGGCCGTCCTCGCCGGAGAGGCTGACGATCTTGTTCGCGAGATGCTCGACCATCTCGTCCAGGGGCGGGAGCGGGTCGCGTTCCGCGAGGTCGGCGAAGAACGTCAGCAGGTCGCCGATCACGGTGGACATGACGGCTTCGATGATCTCGTTCTTGCTCTTGAAGTAGCGGTAGACGGCGCCGGCGGAGAGCCCGGACTCGGTGAAGACGTCCTGCATGGACGTCTCGTGGATGCCCTTGCGGATGAAGCACGTGCGGGCGGCGTCCATGATCTGGCGGCGGCGCCGTTCCAGGTGCTCAGGGCTGACTCGCGGCATGTCCACAACATAAAACGAACGTCCGTTTCTTGACAAGCTCAGCGGCCGGTGCCAGCCTGGGAATCAAAGAGAACGAACATTCGCTTTATTTGGAGGCGGCCGTGAGGCCCACTCTCGCCACGCGTGCCCTCGGCGTCGCCGCGGGCGCGGCGCTGCTGCAACTGATCATGATCACCGCGTTCGCCTGGCCGTCGGCCCGCCTCGGCCCGCACGACGTGCCGATCGTCGTGACCGGTCCCCAGGCCGCGGCGGTCGCCGAGCGCCTCGACCGCGCCCGGCCCGGTGCCTTCGACATCGAGACACGCCAGGACGAGGCCGCCGCGCGCGCGGCGCTCACCGACCGCGAGGCATACGGCGCCATCGTCACGACGCCGGCCGGGGCCCGCGTCCTCACCGCCTCCGCCGCCTCCCCGATGGTCGCGCAGCAACTCGGGCAGCTCGCCCAGACGATGGCGCAGGAACAGGGCGCACCGGCACAGGAGGGCCCGGCCGGAAGCGCACCGGCCCGGAGCGGCGCACCGTCCTCGGCACAGAGCCCGTCGGCGGCCGTGCAGGACGTGGTCGCCGCCGATCCCGACGACCCGCGCGGCGCCGGTTTCGGCGCCCTCGTCCTCCCGCTGATCATGTCCGGCATCGCCGCGTCCGTCCTGCTGACCTTCGCGATCCCCGTGCGCGCGTGGCGTGCCGCGGGGATGGTGATGTTCGCGCTGCTGGGCGGATTCGGGGCGGCCGGCATCGCCCAGGGCTGGCTGTCGCTGCTGCCCGGCTCCTACCTCACGCTCGCCGGGGTCATGACGCTGTCCATCCTGGCGGTGGCCGGCACGGTGGCCGGGCTCGGTGCCTTCGCGGGACGCGCGGGCATCGCCGCCGGCGCGCTGCTGATGCTGCTGGTCGGCAACCCGCTGTCGGCGGCGTCGTCGGCGCCGGAGCTGCTGCCGCAGCCGTGGGGCGGGCTGGGCCAGTTCCTCCCGCCCGGCGCGGCGGTCACCCTCCTGCGCTCCACGGCCTTCTTCGACGGCGCGGGGGCGGCCGCGCCGCTCACCGTCCTGCTGGCCTGGGCGGCGGCGGGCTTCGCCCTGCTGGCCGCCGCCGGGCTGCGCGGCCGCGGCGAGGGCGAGCCCGCCGTCGAACGCGAGCCGGCGCTCGTCTGAGCGCGCCGCTGAACCCGCCGCGGGCGGGACCGCGTACCCAGGATGTGGCGGACCGGCCTGCCTTCCCAGGCCGGCCCGCCAGTTTCCGCTGTCCCCCTCGCGACTCTCCCGCCGCTCCCGCCGCTCCAGCTCTCCCCGGAATGGGCGCGCTCCGGCGTTTCGTCGCGCCGACAGTGATCAGTCAGTAGCATTCTGTGACTGGAATCACGGCCGGGAGGGGGCACATGGCGGCGTTCCTGCTGCGCCGGCTGGCGAACTACGCCGTGCTGGTCGTGCTCGCGTCGAGCCTGGCCTACCTGCTCGCCGCCGCGGCGCTCCGGCCGCGCGCCAACTTCGAGGGCCGCGCCCCCCGCCCGTCCGAGGCCGTCATCGACGCCCAGCTCACCCGGTTCAACCTCAACGACCGCACCCCCCTGGCCGTGCGCTACGGCACCTGGGTCGCGGGCCTCGCGCATGGCGACCTCGGGCATACCTGGCAAGGTGAGCGCGTCGCCGACGAACTGTGGCGCCGCGTCGGCGTCAGCCTGCGGCTGGTTTCCCTGGGGGCAGTCCTCGGCGGTGTGCTCGGTGTCCTGGCGGGCGCCTACGCCGCCGTCAGGCGCGGCCGTACGGCCGACCGGCTCATCACCCTCCTCTCCTACCTGCTGCTGGCCGTGCCGGTGTTCGTGCTGGCGGTCCTGTTGCAGATCGTCGCGTGCCGGACCAACGACGTCACGGGACTTCGCGTCTTCGAATGGGTCGGCGAGACCACCCCCGGCGCGTCGGAGGGACCGTTCGGCGCGCTGGGCGGGCTCGGCGACCGGGCACGCCACCTGCTGCTGCCCACCGCCACGATCGCGCTCGTCCAGCTCGCCCTCTACAGCCGCTACCAGCGCAGCATGATGCTGGACGTCCTGCACGCCGACTTCGTGCGGACCGCACAGGCCAAGGGGCTGCGGCGGCGCGACGCGCTGTTGCGGCACGGCCTGCGCACTGCGCTGATCCCGATGACCACCTACTTCGCCTACACCTCGGGGCTGCTGCTCCTCGGCGGCGTCTTCACCGAGAAGATCTTCGGCTGGCACGGGATGGGGGAGTGGCTGGTCGACTCCGTGACCCGGGGCGACGTCAACGTGGTCGCGGCCGTCAACTGCCTCGCCGCGGTCGCGGTACTGCTGGCGGGGCTGGCCTCAGACGTGCTGTACGGAATCCTCGACCCACGCGTCCGCACGGGGACGGCGGCGTGAACGCGGCGCGCGCGCGGCAGGCGGCGGCTGGCACCCGGTGCGCCGAGGCCGGCACGCGCGCCTGGGTCGGCACGCGGCGTGTATCGGCGCGCGCGCGGCGCGCGGCGGGGAACCGGCGCGCCATGTGCGGGCTGATCCTGCTCGTCCTGCTGTTCGCGCTGGCGTTCACCGGGCCGCTCCTGTCGCCCTGGGGCTGGGACGAGACCGACTTCGCCGCGTTCCGCCAGGGGCCGTCCTCCCAGCACTGGTTCGGCACGACGCAGAGCGGCCGGGACGTCTTCGCGCTCACCCTGCGCGGGACACAGAAGTCCCTTCTCATCGGCCTGGGGGTCGCGCTGGTCTCGACCGGGCTCGCCGCCGTGGTCGGCACCGTCGCGGGGTTCGCGGGCGGCTGGCCCGACCGCGCCCTGATGTGGGGCGTCGACCTCTTGCTGGTGCTGCCGTCGTTCCTCGTCCTCGCCGTCCTGTCGTCGCGGGTGCCCGGGGGCTGGCCCGTGCTGGTCCCGCTGCTCGCTGCGTTCCTCTGGATGGTCACCGCCCGGGTCGTGCGCGCCATGACCATCTCGCTGCGGGAACGCGAGTACGTCCTGGCGGCCCGCTTCCTCGGCGTGGGCGCTCCGCGGACGATCGTCCGGCACATCCTGCCCCAGCTGGCGTCGTTACTGGTCGTGGACGCGAGCCTGACCGTCAGCGTCGCCGTCATCGCCGAGAGCGGGCTGTCCTATCTCGGGTTCGGGGTGCGGCCGCCCGACGTCTCGCTCGGCACCCTCATCGCCGACGGGCGCAGCACCGCGACCACGTACCCGTGGCCGTTCGGGTTCGCCGCCGCACTGCTCGTCCTCATCGTGCTGGCCGTCAACCTGCTCGGGGACGGCCTGCGCGACCTCCTCGACCCCGGGTCGGAGGCAGGACGGTGAACGTCCTGGAGGTCGCCCGCCTGCACGTCCGCTACGCACCGGACGTGCGCGCCGTGCGCGGAGTGTGCTTCAACGTCGGGCAGGGCGAGGTGCTCGGGGTCGTCGGCGAGTCGGGTTCCGGCAAGACCGCGCTCGCGCTTGCGATCATGGGGCTGCTCCCGCCGGGTGGCGTGGCGACGGGCTCGGTGCGGCTGCGCGGCGCCGAGCTGCTCGGACGGTCGGACGCCGAGCTGTCCCGGGTGCGCGGCAGGGACCTGGCGATGGTGTTCCAGGACCCCTTGTCGGCGCTCACCCCCGTGTACCCGGTGGGCGACCAGATCGCCGAGACCATCCGGATCCATGCGGGCGCCACACGCGCGGCGGCGCGCGCGCGGGCGGTCGAGCTGCTCGACCTGGTCGGCATACCCGGTGCGGCGCGGCGGGCGCGCGCGTACCCGCACGAGTTCTCCGGCGGCATGCGGCAGCGGGTGATGATCGCGATGGCCATCGCCAACGACCCGGTCGCGATCGTCGCGGACGAGCCGACCACCGCGCTGGACGTCACGATCCAGGCGCAGGTCCTGGACGTGCTCGGCGCCGCCAGGCAGGCCACCGGCGCCGCGATCGTCCTCATCACCCACGACCTCGCCATGATCGCGGGTTTCGCCGACCGGGTGATGGTGATGTACGCGGGCCGCGCCGTGGAGTCCGGCCCGGTCGACGAGATCTACCGGCGCCCCCGCATGCCGTACACGATCGGGCTGCTCCAGTCACTCCCGCGCATCGACGGCGCGGCCGGCGTGGACGGGGCGGGGAAGCCTCCCTGGGGCGCGCGCACGGCGCCGATCGAGGGCGGGCCGCCCGACGCGTCGGCGGTGCCCGCCGGATGCCCGTTCCTGCCGCGCTGCCCCGTCGCCGCGGCGGAGTGCGCGCACGGCGAGCCGGAACCGGTCCCGGTCGGACCGGCCGGGCACACGGCCGCGTGCGTCAACACCGCCGCGACCGCGGATCCCGCGACGGTCTTCCCCGTCCTCGACCCACCCGCCCCGCCGCGGCCGCGCAGACCCCGCCAGGAGCGCCCCATCGTCCTGGAGGTGCACGATCTCGTCCGCCACTACCCGCTGTACCGGGGGACGCTTCTTCGGCGCCGTGCGGGCACGGTGCACGCGGTGGACGGCATCGCCTTCGACGTGCGGGAGGGGGAGACCCTCGCCCTCGTCGGCGAGTCGGGCTGCGGCAAGACCACGGCGCTGATGGAGATCCTGCGCCTGTCACGCCCGCAGCGCGGGCGGGTCGCCGTCCTCGGCGAGGACACGGCCGCGCTACGGCCCGCCCGTCGCAAGGCGCTGCGCCGCGACGTCCAGGTGGTCTTCCAGGATCCGTTCACGTCGCTGGACCCGCGGATGCGCGTCGCCGACATCCTCGCCGAGCCGCTCACCACGCATGGCCTCCCGGCGAAGGGCCGCGTCGAGGAACTGCTGGACATCGTGGGACTGGACACCACCCAGGCCGACCGCTACCCGCACGCGCTCTCGGGCGGGCAAAGACAGCGCGTGGGCATCGCCAGAGCACTCGCCTTGGAACCACGTCTGCTTCTTCTGGACGAGCCAGTCGCCTCTCTGGACGTGTCAGTGCAGGCCGGGGTCATGGACCTCTTCGAGGACCTGCGCGCCCGTCTCGGCCTGGCGTACCTCTTCGTCGCACACGACCTCGCCGTCGTCCGGCGCATCGCCGACAGGGTCGCCGTCATGCACCTGGGGCGCATCGTGGAGATCGGGCCTGTGGACGACGTGTACGGCGAGCCCGCCCACCCGTACACGCGCGCGCTGCTCGACGCGGTCCCGCTGCCCGACCCCTTCCTGGAACGACGACGCCGCCGCGTCCCGCTACAAGGCGAGCCACCCGATCCGACCGATCCGCCCGCGGGGTGCCGCTTCCGTTCGCGCTGCCCTCGCTATTCCATGCTGACGGCGGTCGAGGGCCGCGTGTGCGACGAACACGATCCGCAGACCCGCGCCGTGGGCCCCGAACCCGACCGGGCGGTCGCCTGCCACCATCCGCTCGTCGCCGTGAGGGCAGCACGATGAGGAAACTCAGGACGGCCCGGAGCCGCAGCACGGCCAAGGGGCACAGCGCGTTGGACGAGCACGCGGGGTCGGGCGAGCACGCGGGGTTGGACGAGCACAGAACGTGCGGGGAGCAGGCTGCCCTGAGGAAACACAGGGCATCGAGGGGCCCAGGACCGATGCGGCGTCTCGCGACCACCGCGATGGCGATGGTCATGACGGGGATCGTGGCGGCGGCCGGTACCGGATGCGGCGCGGTGGGCGAGGGAGCGACACGGGCGCCCGGGCGGCTTGCCACCTACGACGTCAACCCCACTCCGCGTGACCGCGTGACAGACGGCGGGACGCTGCGGTGGCCCCTGCCCGAGTTCCCGTCCCAGTGGAACTTCAACCACGTCAACGGGACGAAGGGCGTCGTCGAGCACGTCGTCCAGGGCGCGCTGCCGTACCTGATGCGCGCCGATGACAAGGCCGTGCCGCATCCCGTCCCGGAGTACCTCCTCTCGGCCGCCTTGGAGCGCGCCGAGGGCGGCCAGGTCGTCACCTACCGGCTCAACCCGAAGGCCAGATGGTCTGACGGGCGGCCGATCGGATACGCCGATTTCGCTGCGCAGGCCCATGCCCTCTCCGGACGGGACCCACGGTTCCAGGTCTCGACCATCACCGGCTACCGGCAGATCACCCGGATCGAACGGGGGAGCGGGGCCAACGTCGTCAGAGTCAGTTTCGCGGGGACGTACGCGGATTGGCGGAGCCTGTTCAGCCCCCTGTACCCGGCGTCCGCCTACTCCGGCCCCGCCGCGTTCAACACCGGATGGGTCGATCGCCTGCCCGTCACGGCGGGGCCGTTCAAGCTGCAAGAGCTCGACCAGACGGCGAAGACCGTCACGATGGTGCGCGACCCCGCCTGGTGGGGTGCGCCCGCGAAACTCGACCGGATCGTCTACCGCACGATCGACGGCAGCGCGATCCCGGGAGCGTTCGCCAACGGCGAGATCGACCTGATGGACGTCGGCCTGGACGCCGGGGCACTGCGGCGTGCGGAACAAGTCCGCGGCGCCACCGTCCGGAGGGCGGGCGGACCGGACTGGCGGCATTTCACGTTCAACGCCGCGGGGCCGGTCCTGTCCGATCCGCGGGTGCGGCGGGCCGTCATGCTGGGCATCGACCGGAGGGCCATCGCCCGCTCCGATCTGTCCGGGCTGGGGGTGCCCGTGCAGACGCTCGGGAACCACTTCTACGTCAACACCCAGGACGGCTACCAGGACAACTCCGGGGAACTCGGCCGCTACGACCCCGCACGCGCCCGGAAGCTCCTGGACGAAGCGGGTTGGAGAACCAGTGGCGAGTACCGCACCAAGAACGGGCGGGTGCTCGCGCTGCGGTTCGTGGTCCCGTCCGGAGTGCCGGGCGGTAAGCAAGAGGGGGAACTGGCGCGCGCGCTACTCGAACGCGTCGGTGTCAGGGTGGACATCGAGACCGTCCCCGCCGACGACGTCTTCGACCGGTACGTGACGCCCGGAGACTTCGACATCGTCCCGTTCTCGTGGCTCGGCACGTCGTTCCCCATCTCACCCATGAAATCGGTCTTCGCGCGCCCCCACGGCGACCGTATCCAGCAGAACTACTCCCGTACCGGCACGGCCGCCATCGACGCGGCCATGGACCGCGCGATAGCCGAGATCGACCCGGCGAGAACCCACGCCCTGGTGAACGAGGCGGACCGGCTGATCTGGGACCAGGCGTCCGTCCTGCCGCTCTACCAGCGCCCCCAGATCGTCGCCACGCGCGCGGACCTGGCCAACATCGGCGCCTGCGGGTTCTTCGAACCCGCCTATCAGGACATCGGCTTCACCAGGGCAAGGTGAGCAGCGCGGTCGGCCCCTCCTCCAGGCCCCCGTGCAGCAGTGCGCAAAGGCCGGGCGAAGCGACCACTGGGAAAGGGCCACTGGAAAGGGCCATTGGGGTAGGACCGATGGAGGATGTCCTGCCGAAGAAGGTGGATGATCAAGGGAAGGCGAGGCCGATGCCCTTGCGGTCGCTCGTGAAACGGGCGTTCCACACGTAGAGCCGCAGATCGTCCGAGGACAGGTTGTCCTTGACCGGAAGCTCGGAGGCGATCCGGACGACGTAAGAGGCGCCGGCCGGGATCATCGTGGTGCCGTCCTCGTCCACCGGCGCCCGCGCCCCGCCGACCCGGGCCGTGATCGAGCTGTGGTTGGGGAGCGTGCACCATTCGTCCGGGACACCCGCTTGCGGCATGCACCGCTCCTGCGCGGACGAGGGGACCTGCGCCCGTGGCATGAACAGGTCGGCGGGGAAATCCAGCAGGACGGGGCGGCGCTGGCTGTTGGTGAGGACGTAGTCGGCGTAGGCGTAGGTCGTCCCCGGCGGCGGAGCCTGCGTGGCGCCGAGCGGCCGCGTGGACGTCCCCGCCATCACGGCGGCGAGGTTGTAGCCGTACCCCTCCGGAGTGGTGATGCTCAGCGGGGGTCCGGTCTGGGGTGCGTCCCCTGTCGGTATCCGGGCTCCGGTGTCTCTCTGGGCGGTCTGTGACGGCCTGTCGGTCCCGCCGGACGGGCCGGGGTCCGCCCGGAGGTACATGATCCCGGCGGCCACAGCGGCGATGCCGACGATGCCCGTGAGCGCCCCGGCGAGGCCGAGCCGCCCGGCGCCGCGCTTCCGCCGGCGGTGCGAGCGATGGCCACCGGGCGGCCGGTGACTGCTGTGCATGGTCCTCCCTGCTCGCTCGCGCCTGCCGGACCCGCGCCTGCCGAACCCGCGCCCGCCGACCCGCGCCTGCCGAACCCGCGCCCGCCGACCCGCGCCTGTTTGAATCGCGTACGCCGAACCGTGCCGATCCGGGCCGATCCGGGCCTTAACGGCTTGGGTCTCCGTCCACCCGGATCCTGTGGGCTGCCTCGATGAGCGCGTCCTCCGGCCGGGGTCAGCCAGAATAGCGGACGCCCGGATCGATGGTTGATGGCCGTCCGAAAAGAGGAAATCGGTGAGGGAGTCGACCGGGACGCTACGAAGCGTGCTCGACGAGGGCGTCGCGGCCGAGCGCCCGCAGCGAGGCGTCGAGGACCTGCGCGGTATGCGCGACCGCGATGTCCGCGCCGCGGCGCCGCAAGGCGGTGGCGATCTGCATGGAGCAGCCGGGGTTGGCGGCGACCAGCAGCTCGGCCCCGGTCGCGTCCACGTTCACCGCCTTACGGTCGCCCAGTTCCGCGGCCGCCTCCGGCTGCAGCAGGTTGTAGGTCCCGGCGGAGCCGCAGCAGATCTCGGGGTCGGCGATCTCCCGGACGGTCAGCTCCGGGATGCCCGCCAGCAGGGCGCGGGGCTGGCTCCGGATCCCTTGGGCGTGGGAGAGGTGGCAGGCGTCGTGGTAGGCGACGGTGACCGGCAGCGGCGCGCGCGCGGCGCGTGGCCCCAGTTCCACGAGGAACTCCGTCAGGTCGCGTGTCTTGGCAGACAGGGCGGCCGCCCTGCGAGACCAGGCCGGGTCATCGGCGAGCAGCTTCTCGTAGTCCTTCATCGCCGACCCGCAGCCCGCCGCGTTCACCACGATCGCGTCCGTGTGCTCGAACGTCTCGACCGTGCGGCGGGCGAACGCGCGCGCCTCGTCCTCGCGTCCGGCGTGCAGGGAAAGGGCCCCGCAGCAGCCCTGGCCCTTAGGGATCAGCACGTCGCAGCCCTCCAGAGCCAGGACGCGTGCCGTGGCCGCGTTGACGCCGGGGAAGAACTCACCTTGGACGCAGCCGGTCAGCATCCCGACGGTGGCGCGGTGCCCACCGCGTGCCGCGACCCGGGTGGGCAGCCGCGGCGCCCTGCCGAGCGGCGGCGCGAGCCGCTCCATCGCAGCCAGGGACGGCGAGATGCGCTCCAGCACGCCCGTACGCCGGACGAGACGGTCCAAGCCCGTCCGCTGGTAGGCGCGCAAAGGCCCGCGCAGGGCGCGGAGACGCCGCCGGTACGGGAACAGGCGGAAGATGGCCTCCCGTACGGCTCGCTCCCGCAGCGGACGGGGATGCTCGCGTTCCACGTCGGCCCGGGTCATCTCGATGAGGCGGTCGTATTGCACGCCCGACGGGCAGGCCGTGACGCACGCCATGCACCCCAGACAGCGATCGAAGTGCTCGACCATCGGCCCGCTGAGCGGTGACCCCTCCGCGTGCTGCTGCATCAAGTGGATGCGGCCGCGGGGAGAGTCCATCTCCTCGCCCCACAGGACGTACGTCGGGCACGTCGGCAGGCAGAAACCACAGTGCACGCAGTCGCCGAGCAGGTTCGGAAGGTCGTCCCCGGTACTCATCAGATACCTCCCGCGAACATCAGGTACTCCCCGCGACCTCTGGAACTCCGCGCAACCATCAGATGCCTCCCGCGAAACGACCGGGAGACAGCCGATGGTCAGGGTCGAACTGGTCCTTGACGCGCCGCATCAGCGTGAGGGCCGGGAGCGGCCCCCAGAGGTCCAGCGCGCCGCGTACCTCTTGCGGCGCGTAGCGGACGACGGCGCGTCCCTTGTGCGGCGCAAGGGCGGCCCGTATCGCGTCCACTGCGGCGGCGACCTCGTCCGGTGCCAGACTGGCGGGCAGCCCGACATGGCCGTGCCCGTCGCCGCTCCACGTCACGCCGGTCTCCGGTCCCGTCTCCTGTACCGCATTGATCAGGTGGGGGAGCGCGGTGGGCGGGGCGCTGACATCGAGGAGTGTGGTGCCCTCGGGGTAGGAGCCCCATCCGTCTGGAGCGTTTTCCGAGATCTGGCCACCGAGCAGGTCTGCGGCCTGCCGAGCGCGCGCGGCGACACCATCGGGTACGCCTTCCAGCAGGACGGCGATCGTCCCGGGGCCGAGGTACTCGACCGAACTCGGAGCGATCGTCGAATGCAGGACGGTCTGGACCGCCTCGTACGCCTCCCCGGCATCACCCACCGGACAGCACACCCACGCGCGCGCGTCCGGGACAGGATGCAGCCGGAAGGTGGCCTCCACGATCAGGCCCAGCGTCCCGTAGGAACCGCAGAAGAGCCGGCCCAGGTCGTATCCGGCGACGTTCTTGACGACCTTCCCGCCGGAACGGGCGATCCGGCCGTCCGCCCGGACGATCGTGAGCCCGATGACCAGATCGCGCGGCGTCCCGTACAGGAAGCGGAGCGGGCCCGCGGCGCCCGACGCGACCGTCCCTCCGACCGTGGAGCCGGGCAGCGGCACGTCCAGGGCCAGGCGCTGCCCCTTCTCGGCCAGCATCTCGCCGAGCCGGTCCATTGGAAGCCCCGCCTGCGCCTTTACCACGAGGTCGCCCGAGGCATGCTCTACCAGCCCGTCCAGGAGGCGGGTGTCCACGAGGAGGTCGCAGCGTTCCGGAGGCGTTCCCCAGTCCAGGCGGGTCTCGGCTCCACGCGGGACGACGGCGAGGCCCCGTCCGGCGGCCACCCCCATGACCGCGGCGGCCTCGTCCAGGGACGCCGGCGCCGCCACCATCGCCGGTTCGACGCCGAGCACCCCCTCGGCGGGCTCACCCGGGCGGACGTCGCCGCAGACTCTCGCCAAGGCGTCCAGAGGCCCCATCAGAAGATGTCCGCCCTTCCCTCGTACGGGTGCGGGCCCTTGCGCACTCCCGGAACCTCCCCGCACAGACGCGGGGTGGGAAAGACCTTGCCCGGGTTGCACAGCCCATCCGGATCGAAGCCGCAGCGGACCATCTGCATCGTGTCGAGATCGGCGTCGGTGAACATGCGCGGCATGTAACGCGACTTGTCCACGCCGACGCCGTGCTCGCCAGTGATGGACCCGCCGTGCTCGATGCACAGGTCGAGGATCGCCCCCGACACCTCCTCCGCGCGCTCCGCCGCGCCGGGCTCGGCGTCGTCGAACAGGACCAGCGGGTGCAGGTTGCCGTCCCCCGCGTGGAAGACGTTCGCCACGCGCACGCCCGATTCCGCCGACAGCGCGTCGATGCGCGCCAGCACCCGCGGCAGCGCCGTCCTCGGGATCACGCCGTCCTGCACGAGGTAGGCGGGGCTGATCCGGCCCACGGCGGCGAACGCGGACTTGCGCCCGGTCCAGATGAGCGCCCGCTCGGCGTCGTCGGCGGCGATGCGGATCTCGAAGGCCCCGGCGTCCCGGCACAGCCGCTCCACCTCGGCGAACTGCGCCGCCACCTCCGGCTCGGGGCCGTCCAGCTCCACGATCAGCACCGCGCCCGCGCCGGGCGGGTACTCGCAGCGCACCGCCGCCTCGGCGGCCTCGATCGACAGCGCGTCCATCATCTCGATCGCCGCCGGGACGACCCCCGCCCCGATGATCGCCGAGACGGCGGCGCCGCCCGCCTCGATCGAGCCGAACGCCGCGAGCAGCGTCTGGACGGTCTCGGGCACCCGCGTCAGCCGCACCGTGATCTTGGTGGTGACGCCGAGCGTGCCCTCGGCGCCGACGAACACGCCGAGCAGGTCGTACCCGGGGTCGTCCGCCGACAGCTCCACCAGCTCCCCGTCGGGAGTGACGACCTCGCAGGCGAGCACGTGGTGCGCGGTGAACCCGTACTTCAGGCAGTGGGCGCCGCCGGAGTTCTCGGCGACGTTGCCGCCGACGGAGCAGATCTGCTGGCTGGAGGGGTCGGGCGCGAAGTAGTAGCCCTGCGGCCTGGTGGCGCGGGAGACGTCCAGGTTGACCACCCCGGGCTCGACCACGGCCCGGCGGTTCGGGATGTCGATCTCCAGGATCCGCCGCATCCGGGAGGTGACGATGAGCACGCCGTCGGTGCGGGGCAGCGCACCGCCGGACAGTCCCGTCCCGGATCCGCGCGCCACGTAGGGGATCCCGGCCGTGGCGCACTCCCGCACGATCGCCGCGACCTGCTCCGCCGTGCCGGGCAGGACGACGACGCCCGGCGTGGCCCGGTGGTTGGTCAGCCCGTCGCACTCGTACGTCCGCAACCGCACCGGGTCGGTGACGACCCGGTCCGTGCCGAGCAGCGCCTCGAAGCGCCGGGCCGCTTCGGACAGTTCCGTTTCCATCCCCTCCACCCTCCCCCCAACCCCGCAACGCCCGCAATATCGCCCCGGCCCCCTGACATCAGGGGGCCGGAGCGCGCGCGGGACGCTCAGTCCATGCGCTCGTAGGCGGGGGTGGTGAGGAACTCCGAGTACTGGTCGGCCAGGGTGACCTCCTTGAAGAGCGCCACGGCCTGCTCGTAGCGGGGCTCGTTGAAGGCCGCGCCCAGCTCGGCGCGGATGCCGGCGAGCTCCTCGTCCATGATCTGCTCGACGAGCTCCCGGGTGACCTCGGGGCCCTCCTTGAGCGAGATCCCGTTGTAGATCCACTGCCAGACCTGGGACCGGGCGATCTCCGCGGTGGCGGCGTCCTCCATCAGGTTGTGGATGGCGACCGCGCCCGCGCCGTCCAGCCAGGTGGCGAGGTACCGCAGCGCCACGTCGATGTTGTTGCGCAGGCCCGCCTCGGTGATGTCACCGGGCGTCGACGCGACGTCCAGCAGGTCGGACGCCGAGACCTTCACGTCCTCACGGAGCCGGTCGCGCTGGTTGGGCCGGTCGCCGAGGACGCCGTCGAACACCTCGCGGCAGACCGGGACCAGGTCGGGGTGCGCGACCCAGGAGCCGTCGAAGCCGTCGCCGGACTCGCGGGCCTTGTCCGCCCTGACCTTCTCCAGCGCGACCTTGTTGACCGCCTCGTCCCTCCGGGACGGGATGAACGCCGCCATCCCGCCGATCGCGTGCGCGCCGCGCTTGTGGCACGTTCGGACGAGCAGCTCGGTGTAGGCGCGCATGAACGGCGCCGTCATCGTGATCGCGTTCCGCTCGGGCAGGACGAAGTCGGCGCCCCGGTCCCGGAACTTCTTGATCACCGAGAAGAGGTAGTCCCAGCGGCCCGCGTTCAGGCCCGCGGAGTGGTCGCGCAGCTCGTAGAGAATCTCCTCCATCTCGAACGCGGCCGGGATCGTCTCGATCAGCACGGTCGCCCGGATGCTGCCGCGCGGGATCCCCAGGCTGTCCTGGGCCAGGTTGAACGCGTCGTTCCACAGCCGTGCCTCAAGGTGGCTCTCCATCTTGGGCAGGTAGAAGTAGGGGCCCTTGCCCTTGGCGAGCTGCCTGCGGGCGCTGTGGAAGAAGTACAGCCCGAAGTCGAACAGCGACCCGGACATGGGCTCGCCGTCGACGAGGAGGTGCTTCTCCTCCATGTGCCAGCCGCGCGGCCGCACGACGATGGTCGCGAGCTCGGCGTCGTCCTTGAGGGCGTAGGACTTGCCGCTCTTGGCGTCGGTGAAGTCGATGGTGCGGTCGAGGGCGTCCCGCAGGTTGAGCTGCCCCTCGATCATGTTCGTCCACAACGGGGTGTTGGCGTCCTCGAAGTCGGCCAGCCACACCTTCGCGCCCGAGTTGAGGGCGTTGATGGTCATCTTCCGGTCCGTCGGGCCGGTGATCTCGACGCGGCGGTCTTCCAGGCCGGGCGCGGGCTCGGCGACACGCCAGGCGTCGTCGGCGCGGACGTCCGCGGTCTCGGGCAGGAAGTCCAGCGTCCCGCCCTCCGAGAGGCGGCGCTGCCGCTCGGCCCTGGCCGCCAGCAGCTCCTTGCGCCGCGCCCCGAACTCGCGCTGAAGGGCCGCGAGGAGGCCGAGCGCCTCGGGGGTCAGGATCTCCTCGTACCGCTCGCCGAGGGGTCCGGTCACCTCGACGCCTTCAGGTCCAGCCATCGCTTGCCCTTTCGTATAGCGAAAATGCACTTCTGTCTTGTGGAGAACGCTACTCGCCGCCGTCGAGACCGGTCAAAGCGGGGTCATGGTCCCGCCGCACGTCCCCGCAACGGCCCCTGCCACGTCCGCCACCTCCCCGCGCGCGCCCGTGTCAACCTCGTGTTATTCGCGTGACCCCGCTGGTGGGGCCGTGAGACGATCGACGGGAAGAAAAGGCCGGGCCGCGGCGTTCGACTGAGGACATATGACTCAACCTTTCTCTGCAGACCAGACCCCGGACGAGTTCGAGAACGACCCCCTGACCGGGGAACTCGACCTGGAGGACCGGAGGGCCCTGCGCCGTGTCGCGGGCCTGTCCACCGAGCTGACCGACATCACCGAGGTCGAGTACCGCGCGCTGCGCCTGGAGCGGGTCGTCCTCGTCGGCGTGTGGACCGAGGGCACGTCCGACATGGCCGAGAACTCCCTGCGCGAACTCGCGCTCCTCGCCGAGACGGCCGGCTCCGAGGTGCTCGAAGGGCTCGTCCAGCGCAGATCGCGCCCCGACCCCGCCACCTACATCGGCTCCGGCAAGGCGGCGGAGCTGCGCGACGTCGTCATCGCCACCGGCGCCGACACCGTCATCTGCGACGGCGAGCTGGCGCCGAGCCAGCTGCGGCACCTGGAGGAGACCGTCCAGGTCAAGGTGATCGACCGGACCGCGCTGATCCTGGACATCTTCGCCCAGCACGCCAAGAGCCGCGAGGGCAAGGCCCAGGTCGAGCTCGCCCAGCTGAACTACCTGCTGCCGCGCCTGCGCGGCTGGGGCGGGAACCTGTCCCGGCAGGTCGGCGGACGCGCCGCGGGCGGCGTCGGCATCGGCGGCCGCGGACCCGGCGAGACCAAGATCGAGCTGGACCGGCGCCGCATCCGCACCCGGATGGCCAAGCTGCGCCGCCAGATCGCCGAGATGTCCAAGGCCCGCGACACCAAGCGCGGCGAGCGCCGCCGCAACGAGGTGCCCGCCGTCGCCATCGCCGGCTACACCAACGCCGGCAAGTCGTCCCTGCTCAACCGGCTCACCGGCGCCGGGGTGCTGGTCGAGGACGCGCTGTTCGCGACCCTCGACCCCACCGTCCGGCGCGCCGAGACGCCGGGCGGCCGCGCCTACACCCTGGCCGACACCGTCGGGTTCGTCCGGCACCTCCCGCACCAGCTCGTCGAGGCGTTCCGCTCGACGCTGGAGGAGGTCACCGACGCCGGGCTCGTCCTGCACGTCGTGGACGGCTCCGACCCCGACCCCGAGGCACAGCTCGACGCCGTCCGGGAGGTGCTGCGCGAGATCGGCGCCGACAAGATCCCCGAGCTCGTCGTCATCAACAAGGCCGACGCGGCCGACGACCTCGCCGTGGCCCGCCTCCAGCGCCGCGAGCCGCACAGCGTCGTCGTGTCCGCCCGCACCGGGTCCGGCATCGAGGAACTGCGCGCGGCCATCGAGGCCGACCTCCCCGGGCTGGAGAGCGAGCTCCACGTCCTGGTGCCCTACGACCGGGGCGACCTGGTCGCGCGGACGCACGAGCGCGGCGAGGTGCTCAAGCAGGAGCACGTCGCCGAGGGCACTAAGCTGCATGCCCGGGTGCCGGAGGACCTCGCCGGCGAGCTGTCCGGGTACGAGGTGCTGGCCCCGACCGTCTGACGGTCGCCAGCCAAAGGACCGGAACCCACTTTCGGACGCGTCCGAAAGTGGGTCGGATCGCGAACCTGGTCGCTGAACGGTGACAGCTTCTCCATTTGGCTTGACGGTTCCGTTGAATTCCGTACGGTCGTAGAGCTAAGGGGCTGGGGTGATGGCTGTCGATGCGGTACGACCAGAGGTTGTCGGTCGGGCCCTCAGTGCACTACCGTGACGAAACCGATATCTCCGGTCTCGTTGCCAGTGGTGGTCACCCGATCACCCGACCCTCCAACGGTGAATCGCCGGCCGCCAGTCGGTGTTTCGGATCGAGAGCAGGTGGCCCACTCCATGTCAGATCCGCACATCGGCACGAGGGTGGGCGGCCCACCCCGCATTTCCGTGACACCGCGCCCCGCGACACCCCACCTCGTGACACGGCCCGCCGTGACACGACCCTCCATGGCACCCGGTACCGCGCCCACGGGCGCGAAGCTCCACCCAGGTCGGTGACCCTATGACGGTACGGCTGTTGACGAACATCGGCAGGCTCTGGACCGGTACCGATGTATGCAGCAACGCCGCCGTGCTCATCCACGACGACCGGATCGTCTGGGCCGGACCCGCCTCCGACCTCCCCCAGAGCGTCCCCGGCATCATCGACGACATCGTCGACGTCGACCACGTGGAGAACCTCGGCGGCGGCCTGGTCACACCAGGACTCATCGACGCGCACTCCCACCCGGTCTACGCGGGCAACCGCTGGGCCGAACTGGCCATGCGCACCAGCGGCTCGTCCCACTCCGCCATCGCCGCCGCGGGCGGCGGTGTCAACTCCACCGTGACCGTCACCCGTGGGACCGATCCCTGGACGCTGTGCAACGGCGTCCGCGAACGCCTCCGGCAGTGGATCCTCGCCGGGACCACCACCGTCGAGGCCAAGACCGGCTACCACCTCACCCGCGACGGCGAACTCGCCGACATCCGGATGCTTCGCTCCCTGGAGGGCGAACCGTCCATGCCGCGCATCCACGCGACGTTCCTCGCCGCGCACATCCTGCCGCCCGAGTTCTTCGGCCGCCGCCGCGACTACATCGAGGCCGTCCGCCTCTGGGCGGGCGACGCCGCCGTCGCGGGCGCCGACAGCATCGACGTCTACTGCGACGAAGGCCACTTCACCGCCGAAGAGGCCCGCGCCCTGCTGCTCACCGGCAAGCGCGCCGGGCTCAGGGCCCGCATGCACGCCTGCGCCAACGAGCGCATCGGCGCCGCGCAGGTCGCCGCCGAGGTCGGCTGCGCGTCCGCGGACCTGCTCACCCAGGCCAACGACGACGACATCAAGGCGCTCGCCCACGCCGGGGTCACCGCCACCGTCTGCCCCGGCAGCGCCCTCAACAGCAGCCGCGCCCCCGCACCCGTCCGGCAGATGCTCGACCGCGGCGTCACCGTCGCCCTCGGCACCGACCACAACCCCGGACAGTGCGGCATCACCTCCATGCCACTGGTCATCGGCCTGTCCGTCGCCATGTTCGGCCTCAGCGTCACCGAGGCCCTCCGCGCCGCCACCCTCGGCGGAGCCGCCGCCATGCGCGTCGGCGACCGCGGATCCCTCGCCCCCGGCATGCTCGCCGACATCGTCCTCTGGGACGCCGACCACGAAGGCGCCTTCGCCTGGGCGTTCGGCCTCCGCGCCCTACGCGTCTGGCGAGGCGGCACTCCCGTCCAAGCCTGAGGACCCACCCTCCTGCGGCCCTGAACCCACCACGATCGACCCGGCGCGGCAAACGCCGATCCTCCGCGCGGAACCCGCCTCCGAATTCCAGGCGGAGCACCTCCACGCCATCCCGGCACATCCGTGCCGAAATGCAGTCCGATCGGTCCACGGGATCTGTGACGGACATTTCATAACCAGGTGGGAAAAGTACTTCCCTTTCGCGAGGTGTACAGCCGACAGCCGTCATGGATTCAGGGCCTGCTTCCCACCCGGCTCCCAGAACAGCACCGCACTCACCGCCGTCTCCCGCGATCCACCGTGAGCAGTATCAGGCGGGACGAAGGTGACATCGGCACCGTCGAAGCCGCTCCGGAAGGACCCACACCCGGCAGCGTCCCGATGATCTGCTTGCACCGACGCCCCGTCCGCACTAATCGTCTATGCGCCACCGCTGCCCGCTGCGCTAAGTGACGATAGGATGACGTTCCGGAGTTCCAGGGAAGCGCGTCTGCGTCCGAGACCGAACCCGGCTCGTTCGCGGGCCCAGGGGAGTGAGCATGTCGAACGAACCGCTCCAGCCGACGGCGCGCCAGGTGACCATGACGCTCGCGGCGATCGCGGCCACTGCCGCCACCCCTCGCCCGTCGGGAGAGACGCTGGCGCAGCAGAGCAACCGCACCTCCCTGGGCATACTCCAGCGGCTGGCCGACTCCTCCCTCGCCACCCAGGGCACCTGGACCTTGCAGTGGGTCGGGCTGAGCGTGGACAACGCGAACATGGCGTACCTGGCGGCGAACACCGACGGTTCCAACGAGTTCGCCGTGGTCATCCGCGGCACGGTCGGCAACGTGGCCGACCTCCTCGAAGACCTCGGCGTCGGCACGATGGTCCCGTTCACGGCCGTCGAATCGCCGCCGAGACCCGTCCCCGTCTCGGTCTCCAAAGGGGCGATGGAGGCGTTCACCCAAGTCATCGCCATGGAACCGGGGGGCGTCTCCCTGGTGCAAGCGCTCGCCGGCGTGTTGCGGCAGGCGCGGCCGGACCCGACGGTCTACGTGACCGGCCACAGTCTCGGCGGCTGTATCGCCACCATGGTCGCGCCCTACCTCCAGGCACAGACCTGGCCCGGCACGACCCCGCGGTTCGCGCTCCACACCTTCGCCGCGCCCTCCGCCGGCGGCCCGGACTTCGCCTCCTACGTCGACTCCGTGGACTGGGTCGCCAACGAGCGCTGCTTCAACGTCTGGGACCTCGTGCCGCAGGCCTGGACCGACCTTGACTGCGCCAGGGAGAACTACTACCCCGATCCGCCCGGCCCGGCGGCGAACCTTGAAGTCAAAGGGGTCATCTCGGCGATCGCGGGCCTCCCCGGCCCCAACGTCTACGCGCAGCCGGGGGACGCCTTCTCCCTGAACCACGACTACAAGGGCGGGGCCTACGACCCCAGCGTGGTCAAGAAGTCGCTGGAGGATTTCATGGGCCAGGTCGCCTTCCAGCACGCCAACTCCACCTACCTCGGCCTGCTCGGCACGCCCGACATTCCACCAGGCCCGGTGGTGACGACCATCAGCCCAGGTGCCGGCGCGGAGGGCACCACAATCACCATCACCGGCAGCGGCTTCGGGACCGGCACCGTCGTCGACTTCGGCACGGTGCCCTGCCCCCGGTTCTCCGTCAACGACGACGGCACCGAGATCACCGCCCACGCGCCCCGGGGCGTCGGCGTCGTCGCGGTCCGCGTCACCACCGACCTGGGCACCTCCCCGGCCGTCCCGTTCGGCCAGTTCGCCTACGGTGGTCCCGCGCCCGTGGTGGTCACCGGCATCAGCCCCGACAGTGGATCGGCCGGTACCCCGGTCACCATCACCGGCGTGAACTTCAGCTCCGGTGTTCCGTGCACGCCGCCGCCCAAGGTCTACTTCGGCGACGTCGCCGCCAGGCCGGTCCAGTTCACCCCGCCCGCCCAGATCGTCGTGCCCGCGCCCGGTCACAGCGGTGTAGGCAAGCCCTCGACCGTGAACGTGAGCGTGTTCGCGAACGGATATTCGTCCCCGGCTACCCCGGCAAACGAGTTCACCTACAAGAAGCTGGCCTCCGACCAGCGGCTCTGACCCGCTGAGCGTCATCGGGCTCCTGATAGACGACGAGTAACGCGCACAGGCTTCCGCAGGCCCGCCTCCGCCTTCCGCGAGTTATCCACAATCTTCCGCGCACCCTCTGTGTCGATGCGGCCACGCCTAGCGTCGAAGCATGCGAACCACCGATCACGATCGCCGTCAGACCCTGGCCGACCGCCTGAAGATCACTATGGGCCCGCTGCGGGAGCCGCTGTCCTCCCGGTTGCGTGCGAGTCCCGACCGGTCCAACGTCCGCGTGCTCATCGCCGTCGGAGTGGCCGCGCTCCTCGTGGCCGCGGGCTACCTCCTGCTGGCCCGCCCGCGTCCCCAGCCCGCCCCGCAGCCCGTCGCGCGCGCCTCGCTGTCCCGTGACCCGTCCTCCACCACAACGGTGACGCCGGTCGCCGCCTCCGGCGTCGTCGTGCACGTCCTCGGCAAGGTCCGCCGCCCCGGAGTGATCACGCTGCCGTCCGGCTCCCGGGTGGCCGAGGCGATCAAGGCGGCCGGTGGTGTCCGCCCGGGAGCCGGAACAGGCGCGCTGAACCTCGCCCGCAAGGTCGTGGACGGCGAGCAGATCCCGGTCGGCATCCGCCCACCCCCCGGCGGCGGCCCGCCATCCCCAGCCGGCGCCTTTCCCTCCGGCGCGGCTCCCCCCGGCACGGCTCCCCCCGGCGGAGCGGCCGGAGCGACGCCGCTCGATCTCAACACCGCGACCGTCGCGCAACTCGACCAACTGCCCGGCGTCGGCCCCGTCCTCGCCCAGCGCATCCTCGACTACCGCACACAGAACGGCGGCTTCCGCTCGGTCGAGCAGCTCCAGGAGGTCACCGGCATCGGCGCCCGGCGTTTCGCCGACCTCAAACCGATGGTCCGCGTATGAGAACCGACCTCCGCCTGGTCGCCCCGGCCCTGGCCGTGTGGCTCTCAGCGGCCCTCACCCTCGGCCTGTCCCCGACCCTCGCGTGCGCGCTCACCCTCGCCACGGCCGTCCCGGCCCTCTACTGCCTCACGACCCGAAAGGCGGTCCGAGATGAGTCGAAGCCACGGCGGATGCTGGTCGGGGTGGTCCTGATGTGCGCCGCCGCGTCCGCGGGCGGTGTGGCGCTCCGGGCGGCCGCCGTCGGGACCGGGCCGGTGCGGGAGCTGGCACGGACCGGGCGCACCGCCACCGCCGAAGCGGTCGTGACCGGCGATCCGCGATCGAAACCGGGCGCCGGACGGCGGATCGTCATCCTGAGGGCCCGGGTGGAGACGGTGCCCGGAGCCAGAGTGCGGGTCCCCGTGCTGCTGATCGCGGGCCATCCCCAGTGGCTCCGCCTCGTGCCCAGCCGGCGTGTGCGGCTCATCGGCACCTTCCGGACACCGCACCAGGCCGAGCTCCTCGCCGCCGTCGTGCTGGTCCGTGGCCCGCCCACCCTGCTCGGCCCGCCGTCCACCGCGCAACGCGCAGCCGAGCACGTGCGCGGGAGGCTCCGGGCTTCGGTCGGGCACCTCCCGCCCGACCAGCGCGCCGTCCTGCCCGGCATGGTCGTCGGTGACACCTCCGGGCTCGACGAGGAACTCGCCGAGGACTTCAGGGTCGCCGGTCTCACCCACCTGCTGGTGGTCTCGGGCGCCAACCTGGCGATCGTCACCGCCGCGGTCCTCGGCCTGTGCCGCCTGGCGGGCCTTGGACGGCGGCGCGCTCCACCCGTCGCGGCGCTCGCCGTGCTCGCCTTCGTCGTGATCGCGCGGCCCGAGCCGAGCGTCCTGCGGGCAGCGGTGATGGGGATGATCGGCCTCCTCGCCTTGCTCACAGGACGTCAGCGTCATGGGCTCCCCGCGCTGGGGGCGGCCGTCCTGCTGCTGGTCCTGATCGATCCCACGCTCGCGCGCTCGTACGGGTTCGCGCTCTCGGTCCTGGCCACCGCCGGGCTGCTCGTCCTGGCTCCCCCCTGGCGCGAACGGCTCGCCCGCAGGATGCCCGGCCCGCTGGCGGACGCCCTCGCCGTCACGGCCGCCGCCGAGGTGGCCGTCGCGCCCGTCCTGGTGATGATCTCCGGCGAACTGGGCGTGGTCTCGGTGTTCGCCAACCTGCTGGCCGCCCCGGCGGTGGCCCCGGCCACGCTCCTCGGCGCGCTCGCCACCGTCACCGCGCTCGCGTCCCCGCCGGCCGCCCGGCTCGTGGTCTGGCCCGCCGGTTTCGCCGTCGGCTGGATCATCCGGGTCGCCCGCACCGCCTCGGCCCTCCCGTATGCGACGATCCCCTGGACGGCCGGCGGGCTCGGCGCGGTCACGGTCCTGCTCGCGGGCGGGATCGCCCTCCTCATCCTGCGCAGCCCGAGGCTACGCCTGACGGCGGCCTCCGCCATGGTCGGCGTGCTGGTCGCGGTCGTCGCCCTGCGCGTCGTCGCCCCGGGCTGGCCGCCGCCCGGATGGCAGATGGTCGCCTGCGACGTCGGCCAAGGCGACGCCCTGGCGCTGGCCGCCGGTCCCGGTCAGGCCGTGGTCGTGGACGCCGGCCCGGATCCCGCGCCGATCGACGGCTGCCTCCGGCGCCTGGGCGTCCGCGACGTTCCCCTGCTCATCCTGACCCATCCCCACGCAGACCACATCGACGGCGCCCCCGGCGTACGTCAGGGCCGGTCCGTCCACGAGGTCCTCACCACCCCGCGCACGTCCGGACGAGAGGCACGGCAGATCCCCTGGCTCCGCCCCCGTCCCGCCCTGACCGACCAGCGGTGGACGGTAGGAGACCTCACGCTCTCGATCCTTGGCCCCCTGGCTGCTGCGCCTGTCCTCACCCCGGGCGACGACGGCACCACCGTCAACAACGCGAGCATCGTCCTGGTGGCCCGACGGCCCGGCTTCAGTGCGCTCCTGGCCGGAGACGTCGAGATCGAAGCCCAGCGGGCCCTGTCAGCGACAATCCCTTCCGTCCAGGTGCTGAAAGTCCCGCACCACGGCTCCAGAAGCCAGGATCCCGCCTTCATCACGGCCGCCCACGCCGCGATCTCGCTCATCTCCGTCGGCAAGGAGAACGACTACGGCCACCCGTCCTCCCTCACGCTCGCCCTCCTCGAACGGGCGCACACCCAGATCCACCGCACTGACCAGGAGGGAGACATCGCCGTGATCCGCACTACAACCGGCGTAGCCGCCGTCGCCCGCCATTGAACAAGGGCGCGGCGCGGATCGACATGGTCGGCGTCACGCATCACCCGGGCGCTCATCACTCTTCTGTCCGGCGCCTTAAGCGCGTCAAGAGCGGGGCGCGTACATGATGACCACGACACCGGCCAGGCAGACCAGGGCCCCGATGACGTCCCACCGGTCGGGCCGGAACCCGTCGATCACCATCCCCCATGCCAGCGATCCGGCGACGAACACACCACCGTAGGCGGCCAGGATCCGGCCGAAGTGGGCATCGGGCTGCAAGGTCGCGACGAATCCGTACATGCCCAGGGCGATCACCCCTGCGCCGATCCACCAGGCTCCTTTGTTCTCCCGCACGCCCTGCCAGACCAGCCAGGCGCCCCCGATCTCGGCGACCGCAGCGAGCGCGAACACAGCCAGGGACCGGGCGACCGTCATGCCCCGAACCGTACCCGCCGCTCTCCGCAGGTCATGCCCGGTGGCGCACACCCGCGTCCATGCCCGCACCCGCCCGCCGATGCCACGTCGTGGGCGACACCGTCGGCAGCGGCCAGCCCACCGGGCCCGATACAGCTCGTGAACGAGGGGTTCACGGCTTCTTCGCGTCGGCGGGGGTGAGATCAGTGAACGGCAGCGGGCAGCGCGGTTGCCGGGCGCAGGCGATGAGATCGTCGCAACCGGCGTCGACAGCCTCCCGCAACGTGGCGCGCACGAGTTCCAGGTCGGTGATCCGCTGTTCGACCTCGATCAGCTTCGCCCGTGCACGCTCGGCCAGTCCGGCGTCCCGGTCGCCGTGCCGATGCGACGTGGTCTCCAGCAGGTCGGCGACCTCGTCCAGGCTGAACCCGAGCCGCTGCGCGGTCTTGATCACCCGCAGCACGGTGACCGCCTCGGCGGGGTACAGCCGATGGCCGCCCAGCGTGCGTTCCGGTTCGGCCAGCAGGCCGCGCCGTTCGTAGTACCGCAGCGTTTGCGGGTTCACGCCCGCCGCTTCGGCGAGCTGGCCGGACCGTAGTCCTTCGTACTGGCCGGTCATCCGGTCCAGCCCTGCGCGACGATCTCCGGTGGCGCGTTGCGCCCGGCCAGGGTCTGTATGCCGTCCAGCGTCGGTTCCGCATCCCGTGGCACGGTCACGTCCACTATCAGGCCCGCAGCGGTACGAGTGCAGGTCAAGGTCAGAAACGCACAGCACTGCTGTTCCAAAGCGAACAGGTCCCGAATTGCTGCCTCCTTCTCCGCGTCGGCATCGAAGGTCAGCCGTAGAGACAGCGCTTTCCGCTCGACCGCTGTCAGGGCTTCGGCGAACAGACTCTCGAACCGCGTCAGGCGCTCCACCATGTTGTTCGGCGACAGGGTGCACATGATCGGCACCTCGGACTCGGTCATCTCTCCGCTCCCAGACTGGCCGACCCGCGGCGGCCACACCACGACGGTAAGCCCGTACACAGGTACAAGATGCAACCGCCAATGCATGTTTCGGTGGTGCTTCTGTGGCTCGGACGCGCGGCTGTTGGGGCGCGGGCGGGGGCGGGGGCGTGGCATGCTGCAGGGGTGTCGGTTGAGGCCATCACCCTGATCGTGGGGGACGAGGAACTGCTGGTGGAGCGGGCGATCGGCGATGTCGTCGCGTCCGTGCGCGCGGAGGACCCGGAAGCCGAGGTGATCGATCTTTCGCCGGGCGGGCTGGAGCCGGGACGGCTGGCGGAGCTGACGTCGCCCTCGCTGTTCGGTGGCGGGAAGGTCCTCGTGCTGAGATCGGCGCAGGACCTGGGCAAGGACCTGACCGCCGAGGTGCTCAAGTACGCCAGGACACCGGCGGACGACGTGGTCCTCGTGGCCGCCCACCACGGCGGCGCCAAGGGGAAGGCCCTCGTGGACGGGTTGACCAAGCTCAAGGCACGCAAGGTCTCGTGCCCGAAGGTCACCAAGATGGGGGAGCGCGTCGACTTCGTCCGGGCCGAGATCCGCAGGTCGGGCGGGAAGATCTCCCCGGACGCCGCCCGGGGGCTGCTCGACGCCGTCGGCAACGATCTGCGCGAGCTGGCCGCGGCGTGCAGCCAGCTTGTCGCCGACACCGGCGGCAAGATCGACGATGCGGCCGTCGCGCGGTACTACCGGGGCCGGGCCGAGGTCAGCGGCTTCACGGTGGCGGACAAGGCCATCGAGGGGCGCCTCGCGGAAGCGCTGGAACAGCTCCGGTGGGCGCTGGCGACCGGCGTGGCGCCGGTGCTGATCGTCAGCGCCCTCGCCCAGGGGGTGCGGGGTCTCGCGAGGGTCGGAGGCGCGCCCCGCGGCGCGCGTGGTGCGGCGCTCGCCAAGGACCTGGGCATGCCCCCGTGGAAGATAGAACGCGTCCAGAAACAGCTGCGTGCCTGGTCGGGGGACGGGGTGGCACGCGCGCTGGCCGCCGTCGCCGAAGCCGACGCGCAGGTCAAGGGCGGCGCGGCGGATCCCGCGTACGCCTTGGAGAAGACGGTCGCCGACATCGTCGCCGCCCGCGGCTGATTCCTCCTTCCGTCCCTGGGTGGTCTCGGCTGGCGCGTTTGGAGCATCTGTTCAGGGCCGTCTTCTCAAGGTCGTGCGGATTTCGGACAGCAGGTCGGTGACCAGGGGATCGTCGGCGCGGTCGGGGAGGTGGAGGGCGTAGTACGGGACCGCGGGGAGGTCGGTGATCTCGCGTTGGACGAGACCCGGTGGCGGGGTGACGCAGCCGTTCACGACCGCGAGGCCGATGCCGAGGGACACGAAGTGCAGCAGGAGCGGCCAGCCCTCGGCCTCGACGGCGAGGGTCCAGGGGATCTCGGCGGCGCGGAGGGCGCGTTCGAGGGCGATGCGGTGGGGGCCCGCGGGGGGCGGGACGACCAGGGCGCTGCCCGCCAGGTCCGCGAGGGTCAGTGAGGAGAGGGCGGCCAGCGGGTGGTCCTCCGGCATCACGAGTGTCTGGGGGTAGGAGGCCAGGAGGACGGCGTCGATGCCGGCGGGGAGCACGTCCAGGACCGCGACGCCCAGGTCGGCGCGGCGGGTGCGGACGGCGGTGAGGGTGTGGGCGCGGTCGCCGTTGACCAGGTGGATGCCAGGGCGGACGACGTCGCCCAGCAGGTAGAGGTAGGCGCCCTCGCCGGCGGCGAGGGTAGGGGTGCGGGCGGGGGAACGGCCGTGGATCTCGGCGAGGAAGGCCGTGACGCGGGCGTCGAGGTCGCGGGCGAAGCGCGCGACCGCCTCACCTTCGGGGGTGAGGACGAGGCGGCGGCCCTGGCGCAGGTAGAGCGGGTGGCCGAGGGTCTCGGCGAGCCTCTGCACCTTGACGTGCAGGGCGGGCTGGGAGATGTGGAGGGCCTCGGCGGCGCGGGTGAAGTTGAGGTGGTCGGCGAACACGGCGAACGACGCGAGGGCGTCCGCTGACAGGCGGCCGAGTTCCATAGGCGGAAACTATAGTTGTCCGGCTTGTTGATAGTTCTGCTTTAGGGATGTGGCCCTCATCGTTGGGTGCATGGACGCTGAAGCCCGGCTGGGCATCGATTTCGGTCGCGTCATCCATGGCGGACCGCTCGCGCCCGGGGACGCCGACACCGTGTTCCTCGGCGGTGACTTCGAGGAGGCGCTCGCCTCGCCGGCGACGGAGGGGATGTGGGACGTCCTGCCGGGGCTGATCGAGGCGTTCGGGGGACGGGCCTGGATCATCTCCAAGTGCGGGGAGCGGGTACGGCGGCGCACGCTGGCCTGGCTCGACCACCACGACTTCTACGAGCGGGCCGGCCTGCCGCGCGGGAACGTCCGGTTCTGCCGGAAGCGCGCCGAGAAGGCGCGGCATTGCGCGGAGCTCGGGATCACGCACATGATCGACGATCGGTTGGACGTGCACCGGGCCATCGACGGCATCGTCGCGCACCGATACCTGTTCGGGCCGCAGGAGGCGCCCGGAGGGGTGCGGCACGTCCCCGACTGGGCGGCGGCCGCCGAGATCGGGCTGGACGTCCGCTGAGGCGGGCGGCCAGGGTCAGCGGAGGTACTCGGGCGGTACCCGGGCGGTCAGCCAGACGCCGTTGGGGCTGAGATGGAACAGGTGGCCGTCGGCCGCCATCCGCCCGGACCGGACGGTCAGGACGACGGGCACGCCACGGCGGGCGCCCACGCGGCGCGCCGTGTCGTGGTCGGGGGAGAGGTGGACGGCGTGGCGGCCCATGGGCCGCAGGCCCTCGCGGCGGATCACGGCGACCGCGCCCTCGGCGGTCCCGTGGTAAAGCAGGTCCGGTGGCGTGGCCACGGGGAGGTTCAGCTCGACCTCGATCGAGTGGCCCTGGACGGCGCGGATCCTGTCCCCGTCCAGGGCGTAGCGCCGCTTGTCGTTGACGGCGACGACGTGCTCCAGTTCCGTCCTGGTGAAGGGGAAGCCGTGGCGCGCGGCGGCGTCGAGCAGCTCGGGGACGTCCGCCCAGCCCGCGGCGTCGAGCGTGAGGCCGATCCGCTCGGGGCGGTGCCGGAGGTGCTTGGCGAGATACTTGGAGATCTTCACCGTGCGGCGCTCGTCCATGGACATGCGTCGGGGCCGGCGCGTGCCGGCCCCGGGCGTGCGCGTCCTACTTGGCCTGCAGGGCGGCGGCCTGCTTGGCGATCGCCGACTTGCGGTTGGCGGCCTGGTTCTTGTGGATGACGCCCTTGCTGACGGCCTTGTCCAGCTTGCGGGCGGCGTGACGCTGCGCGGCGGTGGCCTCGTCGACGTTCCCGGCCTCGGCGGCCTCGCGGAACTTGCGGATCGCCGTCTTCAGCTCGGACTTGACGGCCTTGTTGCGCAGCCGGGCCTTCTCGTTCTGCTTGTTGCGCTTGATCTGGGACTTGATGTTAGCCACGTCGTAGTGCCTCAGCTTGGTCGCGATCCTCGCCTGCCCTCGACGGCAGGCTCTAATGACAGGTCTGACGGGGGCGGACGGTGCCCCGGGGCACGACGCTACGCCACACGCAGTCGCACAGCCTACCAACCGCGGGCGCCCGCCCCAAACCGAAAGGTGCACGGAGCATCGCGTCCGGCATGGGACTATGGGAGACGCAGTCGATTCCCGAGATTCCCAGTCCACGTCCACCAGTGAGTTTCGAACGGACCCCGGTGCCCGCGCCTGACAAGACCGATCCCGCGATCATCCGCAATTTCTGCATCATCGCGCACATCGACCATGGCAAGTCGACGCTCGCCGACCGGATGCTCCAGCTGACCGGAGTCGTCGAGGAGCGTCGCATGCGCGCCCAGTACCTCGACCGCATGGACATCGAGCGCGAGCGCGGCATCACGATCAAGAGCCAGGCGGTGCGGCTGCCGTGGGCGTCCGAGGGCCGCGACTACGTGCTCAACCTGATCGACACCCCCGGGCACGTCGACTTCTCCTACGAGGTGTCGCGGTCGCTGGCGGCGTGCGAGGGCGCGGTCCTGCTGGTGGACGCCGCGCAGGGCATCGAGGCGCAGACGCTCGCCAACCTCTACCTCGCGCTTGAGGCCGACCTGCACCTGATCCCCGTCCTGAACAAGATCGACCTTCCGGCGGCGCAGCCGGAGAAGTACGCCGAGGAACTGGCCGGGATCATCGGCTGCGACCCGTCCGAGGTGCTGCGGGTGTCCGGCAAGACCGGCGAGGGCGTCCGGGAACTGCTCGACAAGATCGTGCGGGACGTGCCGGCGCCGGTCGGCGACCCGGACGGCCCCGCGCGGGCGCTGATCTTCGACTCGGTGTACGACACCTACCGGGGCGTCGTCACCTACGTCCGGATCATGGACGGGCACCTGTCGCGGCGCGAGAAGAGCCTGATGATGTCGACGGGCGCCGCCCACGAGACCCTGGAGGTCGGGGTGATCTCGCCGGAGCCGCTGCCGGCGCAGGGCCTCGGCGTCGGCGAGGTCGGCTACCTGATCACCGGGGTGAAGGACGTCCGGCAGGCGCGGGTGGGCGACACCGTCACCGGCGCGAACCGCCCGGCGCCCGAGGCGCTCGGCGGGTACCAGGACCCGAAGCCCATGGTGTTCTCCGGGCTGTACCCGATGGACGGCGACCAGTACCCCGAGCTGCGCGACGCGCTCGACAAGCTGCGGCTGAACGACGCCGCGCTGATCTACGAGCCGGAGACGTCGGCGGCGCTCGGCTTCGGGTTCCGCTGCGGGTTCCTCGGGCTGCTGCACATGGAGATCGTCCGGGAGCGGCTGGAACGCGAGTTCGGCCTCTCGCTGATCTCGACCGCGCCGAACGTCATCTACCGCGTGGTCATGGAGGACGGGTCCGAGCACACCGTCACCAACCCCAGCGAGTTCCCCGAGGGCAAGATCGGCGGCGTGCACGAGCCGGTCGTCAAGGCGACACTGCTGTCGCCCGCCGAGCACATCGGCGCGATCATGGAGCTGTGCCAGGGGCGGCGCGGGGTGCTGCTCGGCATGGACTACCTGTCGGAGGACCGCGTCGAGATCCGTTACACGCTGCCCCTCGCCGAGATCATCTTCGACTTCTTCGACCAGCTGAAGTCCCGGACGCGCGGGTACGCCTCACTCGACTACGAGCCGAGCGGCGAGCAGGAGGCCGACCTCGTGAAGGTCGACATCCTGCTGCAGGGCGAGTCGGTGGACGCCTTCAGCCAGATCGTCCACCGGGACAAGTCCCGCGAGTACGGGCTGATGATGACCGCGAAGCTCAAGGAGCTGATCCCGCGCCAGCAGTACGAGGTGCCGATCCAGGCGGCGATCGGCTCGCGCATCATCGCGCGCGAGAACATCCGCGCCATCCGCAAGGACGTCCTCGCCAAGTGCTACGGCGGGGACATCTCCCGCAAGCGCAAGCTGCTGGAGAAGCAGAAGGAGGGCAAGAAGCGGATGAAGACCATCGGGCGGGTGGACGTCCCGCAGGAGGCCTTCGTCGCGGCGCTGTCCACCGGCGGGGAGTCCACCGACAAGGGCCGGAAGTAACGGGGCCGGAAGTAACTGGGCCGGAAGTAACTGGGCCGGAAGTAACTGGGCCGGACGTGGCTGGGGCGTAAGTAATCCGGCGGGCTTGCCCGAACCGGTGGTGACGTTGCGTCCGCACGTGGACACTGGGTGTCGTGAGCCACACGTTGCTGCACCAGTTTCTCGTCTCGGACCTGGTGGTACCCGTCGGCCTGGCGCAGGAGCCCGGACATGAGTGCCTGACGGGGTTCGGAGCGCATCTCGCCGGCGGCACCTTCCTGCGTCCCGACCTGATGGTGTTCCCCAGGGAGCGGGCGGAGGGCGGCCCCCGTCACGTCACGGGCGCTCCGGCTCTGGCCATCGAGGTCGTGTCCCCGGCGTCGCGCGAGGCCGACCTGCTCGCCAAGCGGGACCTGTACGCCCGGTCCGGAGTGCCGGCGTACTGGGTGGTGGACACCGGCGGCGGCGAGCCGGAGGTGGTCGTCCACGAGTCCCCGGGCGAGGGACGGTACGCCGCGCGGGAACGGGTGCCGTGGGGCGCGTCCCTCCGGCTGTCCCGGCCGTTCGGCATCGTGCTCACGCCCGAGGAGATCTTCCGGCCGCCCCGCCGGGCCGTCCCGATGAGGAGAGCCGCCATGCCCGATCTGCCCGCCGACGATGCCGCCGGTCCCGGCATGCCGTACCCCGAGGAACCGATCCGGTTCGACGTCTTCCGCGGCCGCTGGCCGACGGGGGCGGAGAAGGTCGAGCTCTGGGAGGGCTGCCCGGTGTTCTACGGCGAGTGGGACGAGCGGGACGTGGAGATCGCCCAGCGCGCCTACCCGGGCCGCGTCGTCAGGCTGGACCAGCCGCCGGGTGAGCCCGGCACGATGACGGTCCTCCCCGCCCCCGCGAGCAAGCCGGAGTCCGATGCCGCATCCCGGGCCGCGTCCGAGAACGGCGCTGGGGTCACCGGCAACGCGCTGCCCAAGAGCGAGGAGAGGTCCGGGAGCGATGCCGCGCGCGGTGCCGACGGACCGCCCGGTGCGGGGGAGCCGTTCGAATCCGGCATCGTCCGCGTGATCAGGCCGAGGCCCGCCGCCGACGCCGCACCACCGGCGCCCGAGGCCGCGGACGGCTGACACGCGAGCGGCTACTTGAGGATGGGCCAGGCCACCACGGTCGGCACCTTGCGGAACTCGCCGCGGTTGGCCGCCCTCGCCGCGTAGACGAGGAAGAACATCACGACGCCCGTGAACAGCAGCGGCGCCCAGATGAGCACCTCCACCGCCAGCGACAGCAGCCCGCAGACGAACCAGACGGCGATGGCCGCGATGCCCATGTTCAGCCCCTGCGCCGCGTGCCGCCGGACGAAAGGCGACCGCCCCTTGGCGAAGAACACGATCGCCGGTGCTATCGCGCCGACCAGGAACTGGCCCACGTAGGCCATGAGCGACCACGTCTTGTCGTCATCGCTGACCGGGCCGAAGTGCCCCGGCATCTGCGACGTGCCCGGAGCATGCGGCCCGCCCTGGTGCGGCTGCTGCCACGCCGCTCCCTGAGGCGGCTGCTGCCAAGCCGAACCGGCTTGCTGCTGCGGCTGCTGCCACTGGGAACCTTGCTGGGGTTGCTGCTGCCACGGGGATTGCTGCTGCCATTCGGGCTGCTGTCCCTGGCCGGGCTGCGGAGGAGGCCCGTAGGCCATGGCGCGTGTCCTCTCCGGGTTCACTGAACGACGCTGTTGGCGAAGTCTACGACCTGTACGACTCCTAGGACGCACCGCGAGTTCACCCGGGTTCCGCCGTTCGCCGGCCCGTGACCGGTTCGTGTCACGGGCCGGGCGGTGCGCGGCGGATCAGGGACGCCAGAGAACGGCCGACGGCCGCTCCTTCGAGAGTGCGACCGACCCCGTCCAGCTGATGCCGGACGGCAGCGGCAGGTACGACCCGTCCAGGAAGAAGCCGCGGTTGACGGCCGTGACGGTCGCGGACGCGCCATTGTCGCCCGCGCCGACCGGACGGCGGATCGCCTCGACGGAGACGATGTCGGAGAGCGCCGTGCCCTCGGGCACCTCGACGGTGGTGGCGACGGCCCCGTCCCGCTCGATCGACCACGTCGGCTGGTCGTGGTCGGACCGGTACAGGCGCGACGGATCTGACTTCAGCCGGACGCCGAGTGCGACCCCCGGCACCGAGCCGGTGCCCGCCGGGCTGCCGGTGGTCTTCGCGAACTCGGCGAACAGGTACGCGCGCTGGTCGCCGACCTCCCGGGTGGAGGGATCGGACGGCTCCTCGATCTTCTCTTCGCGGACCATCTCCTGTGCCATGACCCGGTATGTCCATGGCTCGCGGTCCATGACGACCTCGCGGGCCCGTCCGGCGGGCCGCTCGGCTCGCACGTCCGGGAGGAAGCGCAGCGGCGCGTCCTTGGAGACGGCGTCGCACATGTTGTTGTTCTGCGTACACGTTTGCAGCAGCGGGTGGTCGGCCTCGTAGCGGCCGGTGAACTTCAGCGTCGCGTGCTCGGGTGCCTGGTAGACGCCCGTCCCGTCCACCCGCCTCCCGGACGCGTCGACCTCGACCCGGTAGATCCACTCGATGTCGGTCGTCCGGCCCCAGCGGGCCATCAGCGCCGGCGAGTCGGTGCCGCCGTCCTCGTTGCTCCACACCACCGAGTATTCGATGACCTGGTGGCCGGGCGTCTCGGCGGGCCTGGTCTCGTGCCAGGCGATCAGCGGCGTGTCCGTTGTGGCGTTCTGGTACGGATCGTTCAGGGGTCCCGTCGTCCGGCCGATGATGACGGGGGCGTGCCGCAGGGCGACCTGGTCCGCGCGCGGCACGCCGATGCGGGGCCGGGTGAGCAGGACGCGCCGCGCCGCCGGGGCGCTGCCTCGCGCGAACCGCAGCGTCACCTTGTGCCGCCCGGGGCGCACATGCCCAAGGCCGAGGCTGCGCGGCGTCGGTTCGGACGAGGGGACGACGAGATCGGTCACATGACGGCCGTCCACCGCGATGGACACCACGGCGGACTCGGCGCCCTTACGGTCCCAGGAGATCCCGGGGGCAGCGGCCTCGAAGCCGACGACGGCCTCGCCGCCCTGCCGGGCGATGAACGTCAGCGAACGGGCGGGACCGTCCCGCCGGACCACGACCGTGCCCGACGCCGCAGCGAGGTCGGGAGCCCCGGCGAGGTGGGGAGACAGGGTGAGGGCAGACGGCGCGGCGTAGGTGGGGGAGACGGCGTGGATGGGCGAGACGGCGTGGATGGGGGAGACGGCGTGGGCGGGGGAGAGGGCGAGCGGGGTGCCCAGTAGGGCTGTCGCGGTCAGGGCGAGGACGGCGTGACGCGCACGGCTTCTCATGATCGGCGAACCTAGGACGGCGGGGTTGCTTTCAGGTGACGCGCCGGTCCCCCATGAGTGTCGAGACTGTTGCCGCCCCCTCAAAGCCCCCGTGCCCTGCCAAACGTCCCGCCGGGCCCGCCGGACAGGCTGCTCAGTCACGTCCCAGCGCAACTGTTCGGGAGTCTGTGTTGCTCCTTTAAACACATCCTGCGCGCGAGCCCTACATGCGCGTCACGCCTGCACGTCCCGTATGCGCGTCCTTCACACGTGTTCGTTCTTGCGTCGATCCGCTGGACGGCGTCATCCGTTTGAGCGGCGCCCTCCGCTGGACGGCGTTATCCGTTTGAGCGCGGTCATCCATTGGACGGCGTCAGACGATGGTGCGGATGGCCGCCAGCGTGCTCGGAAGCTGGAGCGAGACGCCCGTGAACCGTTCCGCCGGGGCGTGCGACTCGGGCTCGTAGAGGGTGAGGCCGATCGAGGGCAGCCGTACCGTCCGCCCTCGCCGGACGACGTCATGGCGAAGGCCGCGGAACAGTGCGACCACGTCCGCGGCGGGCTCGTCGAGCAGGTCGATGCCGTCGAGCCGGAACCTCATCTCCGGGTTGCCGCTCCAGCCGGGGGCGCGCGTCCCGAAGATGTCGGCGAGCCGCTCGGCGCCGTCCTCGCCGCGCTCGGTGGACAGCGCGAGCCGCCCGCGTCCCACCCGGACGCTCCGGTGGTCGGCCCACCCGCACAGGAACGACGCCTTGGGCGGCGGGGTGCCGCACCGCTCGGCGATGGCGGCGAGGGCGGTCCAGGCGTCCGGCGCCTGGGTCGAGAACAGGAGGTCGGCCTCCGGGAGGAGGGCACCGCGACCGGGGTCCAGGGTGATGACGAACGGCGGCACGCGGCCGGGGAACCGCGCGGGGTCGGGCTCCCGGAGCGTGACCAGGCCCTCCCACTCGACCGGCTCGTCGACGGCGAACCAGGTGATCGCGGCCTCGGCGCCGAGGTCGCGGAACGTCGCGTCCGTCAGCCGCTCGCCGACCGACTCGCGCAGCGCGTCCGCCGTCTCGCACAGCCGCCGGTGCCACCAGGGCGGCTCCGGTCCAGACCCCGCGCCGGTCTGCCAGCGGGTGCCGGCCCCGGTGAGGTCCCAGCGCCGTACCGCGCCGGAGTCGGCCACGACCACGCAGTGCCAGCCGTCCGGCTCGCCGCGCAGCAGGACACGCGCGGGCACCCGCCCCCGGCCCGCCTCCTCATTCCGCATTCGGACGACCCTATCCGCCCAAGAGGCGCAGCACATTCCATTCGGGCGTGTCCCGGCGCGCCTCCGGCGAACACCCCCGGGACCGGCGCCCCGTTCCGGCCGCCGACCTGGGGCGCGCCCGGCTCGACCAAGATCGTCCCGCGGGGGTCCGTGTCCGGCCCGGTGGTTTTGCCGCGACACGGCGGCGCTGCTTGGCCTGGCCCGAGATGTCGGTACGGTCGGAGGGCAGCGGCCGTGACGGGGTACCGTGCCTTTCGGCCCAGTCGACCGGCAGATCCGACCTCCGGAGGTTTTCGCGTGACCCACTCCGAGCAGGTCCTGCGCTCCCCGGCGGAGCGGGAGGCGGTGAACGGCGCCGTCCGCGCGCTGCGGTCCGCCGCTCCCGCGGGCTGGGAGCGGCTCGGTTTCGAGTTCCGCGCGACGGTCGGGATCGACAGCGCGTCCTTCGAGGTCCAGGGCGCGGACGGACGGCGCCGCAAGGCCATGCCGCCTGGTCAGGCCGTCGGGCGGATGGACGAGCTGCGCCGCGTCATGTACCGGCGCGGTAAGGGCGCCTGGTTCACCGCCCGCCTGGAGGTCGAGCGCTCGGGACGGTTCAGCGCCGAGTTCGACTACGAGGGCGAACCCGAGTTCACCCCGCCTCTGACGCCGTCCGCCTACGCACTGGACCTCGACCGGTTCCCCCGCACGGACGAGCACATTCCGGAGTGGCTCCGCGAAAAGCTCAACGAGGCGTGACCCCCGTCGTCGGCAGTCGGACGTGATCGCCGGGACGGGCCGCGAGCGTGATCGCGCCCGCGGCGCGCGCGTGATCACGGAGGGCCGGAACACCGTCCGGGTGAGGGCAGACTTGAGGGGTGCCCGCTACCTTGCCCGATGGTGATCCCGTACCCGCCGACGGTGCGCTGCCCGGCAGCGCCCTGGAGGGGCTGGGGACGCGGCCGTTCGCGTTCTATATCCATGTCCCGTTCTGTGTGACACGGTGCGGCTACTGCGATTTCAACACCTACACGGCGACGGAGCTGGGCCCTGGCGCGAGCCGCGATTCCTATGCGGACACCGCCATCGCCGAGGTCCGGATGGCGCGCCGGGTACTGGGCGACGCCGGCCTGCCGGTGGAGACCGTGTTCGTAGGCGGGGGCACCCCGACCCTCCTGCCACCGGACGACCTCGGCCGCATCCTCGCCGCCGTCGACGCCGAATTCGGGCTCGCGTCCGGCGCGGAGGTCACCACCGAGGCCAACCCGGAATCGGTGGACGAGGCGTACCTCGGAAAGCTGCGGGAAGCCGGATTCACCCGCGTCTCGTACGGCATGCAGAGCGCGCGCGAGCACGTCCTGGCCGTCCTGGAACGGACCCACACCCCTGGACGCGTCCCACAGGTCGTCGACTGGACGCGCAAGGCGGGCTTCGAGCACATCAACCTGGACCTCATCTACGGAGCCCCAGGAGAGACCGACGACGACTGGCGCGCCTCCTTGGAGGCCGCCCTGGAGGCCGAGCCCGACCACGTGTCGGCGTACGCGCTCATCGTCGAAGACGGAACCCGCCTGGCGGCGCAGGTGCGCCGTGGTGAACTGACCCCGCCCGACGACGACGCCATGGCCGATCGCTACCTCATCGCGGACGAACTGCTGTCCGCGCACGGCCTGCGCTGGTACGAGATCTCCAACTGGGCCACCGACCCCGCCGCCGCATGCCGCCACAACCTTCTCTATTGGACGGGCGCGGACTGGTGGGGTGTCGGCCCCGGCGCCCACAGCCACGTCGGTGGGACGCGCTGGTGGAACGTCAAGCATCCCGCCGCCTACGCCGCACGTCTCGCCGACGGGACGACCCCTGCCCACGCCCGCGAGATCCTCGACGCCGAGGATCGCCGCATCGAGCGGATCATGCTGGAGCTGCGGCTCGCGGACGGCTGCCCGGCGGGGCTGCTGGACGGCGCGTCCGCCCGCCGGGCCATGGCCGACGGCCTGATCGAGCCGGGCCCCTACGAGGACGGGCGCGCCGTGCTCACCCTGCGCGGGCGCCTGCTCGCCGACGCCGTCGTCCGCGACCTGACCTGATCTACCTCACCTGCCCTGCCCTGACCTGGCCTGAACGGTGGGCCCGTCCGTCAGCTGATCATCGGCCAGGCCATGAAAGAGGGGTAGCGGTACCACTCGCCCCGGTTGGCGGCCAGCCCCGCCATGATCAGGAAGACGATCGACGCGATGGCGGTCGCGATCATCGTGACGAACCCGATGAGGACGAAGAGCAAGATCAGGTTGATGATGAAGTAGACGAACTGGGTGATCGCGAAGTTGAGGCCCTGGGCGCCGTGGTGCCGCAGGTACGCCGACTCGTCCTTCTTGATCAGGTAGACCAGCAGCGGGGCGATGACCCCAAGGAGGAACTGCCCGAGGTGGGCCATCATCGCCCAGGTCCGCTCATCGGAGGTCGTCATGCTGTGCGCGCCCTGCGGACCGTACGGCTGCACCTGCCCGCCGTAGTCGTAACCCTGCGGCTGCTGCCCGTACACAGGCTGCTGCTCGTATCCGGGCTGACCGGATCCAGCCTGGCCGGACCCCGATTGGCCATACGCAGGTTGCCCGTAGCCCTGTTGCCCGTACCCCGACTGCCCGTACCCCGACTGGCCGTACCCCGACTGGCCGTATCCGGGCTGCTCATATCCGGGCTGACCATAGGGCTGCTGTCCGGGCTGCCCGTAACCTGACTGCCCGTAGCCTGACTGCCCATACCCTGGTTGCCCGTATCCGGGCTGCTGACCTCCCGGGTATCCGGGCTGCTGACCGTAGCCTGGCTGTTCTCCCTGGCTCTGACCAGGGTTCTCCTGGCCCTGTGGATTGCCCTGTGGATTGCCCTGCGGGTTGCCCTGAGGATCCGGCTGCCCGTGCGTCATCGCGGTGCTCCTTCCCGGCGCCGCCACCGGGCGGGCCGGCGTCAGGGTGCGGGGGCGGTCACGAAGTCGATGAGCTCCTCGACGCGTCCTAGAAGGGCGGGTTCGAGGTCGGTGTAGGTGTTCACGGAGCGGAGAATCCGCTTCCAGCCCGCACGCACGTCCTCCCTCCAACCGAGCTCGGCGAGGACCCCCTCCTTCCAGGGTACGCCGCGCGGGATCCGGGGCCAGGCGCGGATTCCGACGGCCGACGGCTTCACCGCCTCCCAGATGTCGATGAAGGGGTGGCCGGTGACGAGCACATGCGGGGACGTGACCCGCGCGGCGATCCGGCTCTCCTTGGAACCCTCCACGAGGTGGTCGACGAGGACGCCGAGCCGCCGCCCCTCGTCCGGGCCGAACTCCTCGACGATGGCGGGCAGGTCGTCCACGCCCTCCAGATACTCCACGACGACGCCCTCGACGCGCAGGTCGTGGCCCCAGATCTTCTCCACCAGCTCGGCGTCGTGGATGCCTTCCACGTAGATGCGGCTCTCCTTGGCGACCCGGGCGCGCAGCCCCTGGACCGCGATCGAACCGGACGCCGACCGGGCCGGTCCTCTCCCGCTTGTGCCCTTACCGCTTGCGCCCTCGGCAGTGGCACCCTTGGCAGGGCCGCCGTCGGCGGCGTCCCCCGCGGTGCCCGCCGCGGCGCCGCCCCCCGGCATGGCGTCCGGCCGGACCAGCGTGACCGGCTTCCCGTCGATCAGGAACCCGGCCTTCGTGAGGGGGAACACCCGCCTCTTGCCGAACCGGTCCTCCAGGGTGACGCCGAACTTGTCGCAGCCGACCACGGCGCCGCAGAAGCCGCTGTCGGGATCCTCCGCCACAAGGCCGGGTTCGGCCGCGATCTCGGGTATCCGGCCCTTGCGGGGCCGCCGCCAATCGCCGGACAGCACGTCGTTTCCGTACTTCTTGCTCCGCACAGCTCCGCACATTAACCGTAAGGATAAGATCGCGCAGCCGTCCGGAAGCGCGCCCCCGGCGCTTCCCGCCGGTCGACCCGTCAGCGCGCCGGGACGGTGTGCGGGCCGCGGGCACTCCAGAACCGCGCCCGCTGGCCGTACACTTGGCACTCGGGAGTACGGAGTGCCAGCGGCGGCGGCCGGTGGCCCGGACCTATGGGGGCCCGTGGCAGGGGATGAAGGAGGTGACCACGTGCTGGACGACCGGAAACTCGCGGTCCTGCGCGCCATAGTCGAGGACTACGTCTCCACCAATGAGCCGGTGGGTTCCAAGGCCCTGGCCGACCGTCACAACCTCGGTGTGTCCCCGGCCACCATCCGCAACGACATGGCCGTGCTGGAGGAGCAGGGGTACATCGCCCAGCCGCACACCAGCGCGGGCCGCGTGCCCACCGACAAGGGCTACCGCCTGTTCGTCGACCGGCTGTCCACGATCAAGCCGCTGTCGGTCGCCGAGCGCCGCGCGATCGAGACGTTCCTGTCCGGCGCCTACGACCTCGACGACGTCGTCGGCCGGACGGTCCGCCTGCTGGCGCAGCTCACCCGTCAGGTCGCGGTGGTGCAGTACCCGTCGCTGACCCGCTCGTCGGTGCGGCACGTGGAGCTGGTCCCGGTCGCCGAGGGCCGGCTGCTGCTCGTGCTGATCACCAACACGGGGCGGGTGGAGCAGCGGGTCATCGAGACCGTCGGCGTGGTGTCCGAGGAATCGATCGGCCACCTGCGGGCGTTGCTGAACACGTGCCTGGACGGGCTCGGCCTCGGCGACGTGCCGACCGCCGTCGCGGACCTGCCCGACAAGGTCGGCGCCGACGACCGGCCGGTCGCCGCGGCCGTCCTGTCGGTGCTGCTGGAGACGCTCGTCGACAAGCATGAGGAGAAGATCGTCTTCGCGGGCGCGGCGAACCTCGCGGCCGTGGACTTCTCGCAGAGCCTGCGGGACGTGCTGGTCGCGCTGGAGGAGCAGGTGGTCCTCATGAGGCTGCTCGGCGAGACCGGCGATTCCTCTACTCTTACGGTGCGGATCGGCACCGAGAACCCCGACGAGGGGCTCCGGTCGACCTCGGTCGTCGCCGCCGACTACGGCGTGGGCGACCTCACACTGGCCCGGCTGGGAGTGCTCGGGCCGACACGCATGGATTACCCCGGCACGATGGGAGCGGTACGGGCAGTGGCACGCTACGTGGGACAGATCCTGGCGGGGTCGTAAGTGGCCAACGACTACTACGCGACCCTGGGCGTCCGCCGGGACGCCAGCGCCGACGAGGTCAAGAAGGCCTACCGCCGGCTCGCGCGCGAGCTCCACCCGGACGTCAACCCCGATCCGGAGACCCAGGAGAAGTTCAAGGAGATCACCCAGGCGTACGAGGTGCTCTCCGACCCGAAGAAGCGCGAGATGTACGACCTCGGCGCGGACCCGTTCGCGGCAGGCGGGGCCGGTGGGGGCGCCGGAGGGTTCGGCGGCGCCGGGTTCCCGTTCAGCGACATCATGGACGCCTTCTTCGGCACCGCCGCCTCGCGGGGTCCCCGCTCCCGCGCCAGGCGCGGCCGCAACGCCACGCTGCGGGTCGAGCTCGACCTGTCCGAGACGGCGTTCGGCACGACCCGCGAGCTGTCCATCGACACGGCGGTCGCCTGCACGAGCTGCGAGGGCTCGGGCTGCGCGCCCGGCACCCACCCCGAGACGTGCGAGACGTGCCACGGGCGCGGCGAGGTGCAGCAGGTGCAGCGCTCGTTCCTCGGCCAGGTGATGACGGCCCGCCCGTGCCCGGCGTGCGGCGGCTTCGGCTCGGTGATCCGCAACCCGTGCGCCGAGTGCTCCGGTGACGGCCGGGTCCGCACCCGCCGCACCGTCAAGGTCAAGATCCCGGCGGGCGTCGAGAACGGCATCCACATCCAGCTCGCCGGCGAGGGCGAGGTCGGGCCGGGCGGCGGCCCGCCCGGCGACCTGTTCCTGGAGATCGTGGAGAAGCCGCACCCGATCTACGAGCGGGAGGGCGACGACCTGCACTGCACGGTCGAGATCCCGATGACGGCCGCCGCGCTCGGCACGAACGTCACCATCGAGACCCTGGACGCCGCCGAGGGCGTCGACATCAAGCCGGGCACGCAGTCCGGCCAGGTCATCACCCTCTACGGGCGGGGCGTCCGGCACCTCAACGAGAGCGGCCGCGGCGACCTGATGATCCACGTGAACGTGGAGACCCCCGGCAAGCTGGACGAGGAGCAGGAGGAGCTGCTGCGGCGGCTGGCCAAGCTCCGCGGCGAGGAGCGCCCGCCCGGCAAGTTCGCGCCGGGGCAGCGGAGCGTCTTCTCACGGCTCCGCGACGTCTTCAACCAGCACCCCGGCTAGGGATGCGCCCGACCGAGTCCAGCCGCCCGACGGAGTCCAGCCGCCCGGCCGAGTCCAGCCGCCCGGCCGTGACCCGCCTGCTGACCGCGTCCCGCCTGACCGCGACCCGCCCGGCGGGCCCCGTCGCCCGCCGTCCTGACGGTCACGCCGCCCGCCGTGCGGTGTGTTCCTGCCGCCGCGAGGGCCCGTGAGCCCGCCGGTGTTCCTCGCCTCGACCGAGGCGCTGGAGGGCGAGCGGGTGCTGCTGGACGGCCCGGAGGGACGGCACGCCGCCACCGTCCGGCGGCTGCGTGCGGGCGAGCGCGTCGACCTGACCGACGGCGCGGGCCTGCTGGCCGAGTGCGTCGTCACCACGGTCGACCGCGCCTCCCTGACGCTCGACGTGCTGGCCCGGCACCGGGAGCCGCCTCCCCGGCCGCGGCTCGTCGTCGTGCAGGCCCTTCCGAAGGGCGACCGGGGCGAGCTGGCCGTGGAGACCATGACCGAGGTCGGCGTCGACGAGATCGTCCCGTGGTCGGCGGCCCGCTGCGTCACCCAGTGGCGCCCGGAGCGGCGTGAGAAGGCGCTCGGCCGCTGGCGCGCCACCGCCCGCGAGGCGGGGAAGCAGGCCCGCCGGAGCCGCCTGCCGCACGTCGCGGACCTGGCGTCCACGGCGAGGGTCGCCGAGCGGCTCGCGGCGGCGTCCCTGGCCCTCGTCCTGCACGAGGAGGCCGACGCGCCGCTGAGCGCCGTCGAGCCGCCCGCGGACGGGGAGATCGTGCTCGTGGTCGGCCCCGAGGGCGGCATCACCGGCGAGGAACTGGAGCGGCTGGGCGCGGCGGGGGGCCGTCCCACGCGGCTGGGCCCGACGGTCCTGCGGACGTCCACGGCGGGCGTCGCGGCCGCGGCCGTCCTCCTGGCGGCCACCGGACGCTGGTGAGTCCGAAAGCCCCCTAAAGCGCCCTGAGGACGGCCTACGGTCCCCTCAAGGCTCCCGAAGCCCCTCAGAGCCTCACGGGCAGAGCCCACGCGAGCCTCCGCGCAAACGCCGCAGAGGGCGCGCGAGCTCCCGACACGGGGTGAAGCCTCAGGAATCCCTCAAGAAGCCTCAGGAATCCCTCAAGGGGTTTCCGCGGAGCCTTGCTCGGACGTCGTGGAGGGTTCACTGGACGTCGGAGCCGTCGGCTTGTCGGTCGGCACCGGCTCGGTGGGGTTGCTGGACGTCGGCGGCGTCGGCGTCGGGCTCGCCGGAGGCGTCGGGGTGGCGCCAGGGCACTGCGTCGCGGACGGCTTCGCGTCGGGCTCCTTCTCCTTCTCCTTCGGCTTCGTCGGTGTGGCGGGGGCCGAGGGAGAAGCGGCGGACGGGATCGCGCAGGAGGACGAGCCCGGCGTGCCGGAGGCGGTGGGCGTGCCGAGCATGCTGGGGGAGCCGGGCGCGCTGGGATCGGGCGCGGCCGGGTCGCCGGGCGGGATCGGGCGGCCCTGCGCGTCGGTGCGGTCGCCGTCGGTGTCGGCGCCGCCGTCCCCGGAGGGACCGCTGCCGCTCACCGACTGCTGGATGAGGTCGATCGTCTGCGGGGCGGTCACGCCGATCCCGGCGATGGCGATGGCGGCGGCCACGGCCAGGACGGGCCGCGTCCAGTTCACCGCGAACCGGTCCGGCCCGAACCAGGCCGGCCCGAACCGGTCGAGGCCGAAGCGGCGGCGGCCTCCGCCGTCGGCGATCCGGGCCCGGATGCGTTCCAGGCCGTCCTCCGCGGGGGTGACCGAGTCCGCCTCCGCGTGCAGGGCGCGGCGGAGGATCTCGCCGTGCTCGTCGTGGGGCTCGGTGGTCATGAGAACTGCTCCAGGACGTTGCGTAGCGCGGTCATGCCGCGCGCCGTATGGCTCTTCACGGCGCCGCGGGAGATCCCCATGGTGCGGGCGATCTCCGCTTCGGAAAGATCGGCGTAGTAGCGCAGGACGAGCGCCTCCCGCTGGCGGGCGGGAAGGCCGGACAGCGCCTCGATCACGGCCGAGCGCTCCAGCTCCCCGATGGCCCCGGCCTCCGCGCTCGGGGCGTCCGGCAGCCCCTTCGGCGCGTACTTCTCCACCACGGCGCGGTGCCGCAGCACCGATCGCGACCGGTTGACGACCGACTGGCGCAGGTACGACAGGGCCTTGTCCGGATCGCGCAGCCGCCGCCATCCCCCGTGCATCGCGACGAACGCGTCCTGGACGACCTCCTCGGCCGTCCCGGAATCCCGTACGAGCATGGCGGCGAGACGGACGAGCGAGCGGTAGTTGGCGCTGTACAGCGCGGTCACCGCCTGATCGGCATCCCAGGCGACGACGACAGCGGCCGCCGGCGTGCCCCTGGCCACAAGGGTCTCGGTCACGTCAGTGGGACGCGCGCCCTCCTCGTCGGGTTTACGAAAGGGCATCTCTTGGTCTGCCTCGGTCACCTATCCGCCGCCTTTGCCGTCCCCCGGCCATCCATTCGGACGGTTCCTCCGCAACGGCATTAATCGGGCGTTCCCATCCGGTGGAGGCGCGCCGCGATGCCTGCGATCCGGGGGGTACGCCTTGAGCTGACAACCTTAACGAGCGGCCGGTCGAAATGCGGCCCGACGGCCGGACATCGATCTTCGCGAGCCTATACAGGACGTGGCCGTGCGGACCATCCTTGTGACCGTCTCGATAGGATTCCAAGGCGGTCACGGCCGCTGGGGAGGAGACTGATGACCGACTGCCTGTTCTGCAAGATCGTTTCCGGGGACGTGCCCGCGGAGATCGTCCGCGAGGGCGCACGGGTGATCGCGTTCCGCGACATCAACCCGCAGGCGCCCACGCATGTGCTGGTCATCCCCCGGGAGCATCACCCGACGGCCGCCGGGCTGGCCGCCGCCGACCCCGGCCTCCTCGGCGAGCTCGTGGGCGAGGCCCATCGCGTCGCCGAGGACGAGGGCATCGCCGGCACCGGCTACCGGCTCGTGTTCAACACCGGAGCCCAGGCGGGCCAGACGGTCTTCCACGTCCACGCGCACGTCCTCGGCGGCCGTGGCCTGAACTGGCCGCCGGGCTGACCCGCCCGGGGCCCCGGCATCCCGGAGCCTCCAAGCCCAGGCGTCCCGGAACCCCTGCGTCCAGGCGCCTGCGGGCCATCCGCGGCGGCCCCGTCGCGCCCTCGCGGCCGTCCCTGCGCCGCCCTCTCCTCGTGCCCGCGCCCGCCAGCGTCCGCCCTCAACGGCGGCGTCCGGACGGGGTGAATATGGCGGCGTCCCGTCGTGGGTCGCCAGTACCATGGAAGCGACACACGCTGGACACCGGAGCAGACAGAAAGCAGGTCCGAGAGGCCGCAAGGCCCGGCTGATGGTCGAATCAACTCACGCGAGGCGCGAAGACCGCGCAGGCCAGCGCACCCAAATCAAGATCGTTGTGCCGGACGACCATTCGATGGTGAGCCTGCTCGGCTCCCGGGACGAGTCGCTCCACGCGATCGAGCGCGCGTTCGGCAGCGACATCGACATCCACGTCCGGGGCAACGAGATCACCGTGACCGGCCCCGAGAACGAGACCGGGCTGGTCTCCCGGCTCTTCACCGAGCTGCTCGACCTGCTGAAGGGCGGCGCGCAGCCCACCCCCGACGCCGTCGAGCGGAGCCTGGCGATGCTGCGCGCCGAAGGCGGCGCCCGCCCGGCGGAGGTGCTCACCCTGGACGTGCTGTCCAGCCGGGGCCGCACGATCCGCCCGAAGACGCTGAACCAGCGCCGCTACGTCGACGCGATCGACAAGCACACGATCGTGTTCGGGATCGGCCCGGCGGGCACCGGCAAGACGTACCTGGCGATGGCCAAGGCCGTCCGCGCCCTCCAGGACAAGAAGGTCAACCGGATCATCCTGACCCGGCCCGCCGTCGAGGCGGGGGAGCGGCTCGGCTTCCTGCCGGGAACGCTGTACGAGAAGATCGACCCGTACCTGCGGCCGCTGTACGACGCGCTGCACGACATGGTCGACCCCGACTCGATCCCCCGGCTGATGGCCGCCGGCACCATCGAGGTCGCCCCCCTGGCGTACATGCGGGGCCGCACCCTGAACGACTCGTTCATCATCCTCGACGAGGCGCAGAACACCTCGCCCGAGCAGATGAAGATGTTCCTCACCCGCCTCGGGTTCGGCTCCAAGGTCGTGGTCACCGGCGACGTCACGCAGGTCGACCTGCCCAACGGGCAGCTCAGCGGGCTCCGCGTCGTCCAGGACATCCTCGACGGCGTCGAGGACATCCACTTCTGCCGCCTGGACAGCCGCGACGTCGTCCGCCACAAGCTCGTCACCGACATCGTCGACGCCTACAACCGCTACGACGAGGCCAGGGTCCCCGCGATCAAGCAGGGCGCGGCCGGGCGCGGCGGGTCCCGCAAGCGGGGGCGGTAGTGAGCATCGAGGTGCTGAACGAGTCGGGCGCCGAGGTCGCGGTCAAGGACCTCGCCGACCTCGCCCGCCACGTCCTCGACGGCATGCGCGTCCACCCGCTCGCCGAACTGTCGGTGCTGCTCGTGGACGAGACCGCCATGGCCGAGCTCCACGAGAAGTGGATGGACGAGCCCGGCCCGACCGACGTGCTGTCCTTCCCCATGGACGAACTGCGCCCCGGCCACATGTCGGGCGGCGCCGACGAGGAGGGCGACGCCGACCCGGGGCTGCTCGGCGACGTCGTCCTCTGCCCCGCCGTCGCCGAACGGCAGGCCCGCGAGGCCGGGCACAGCACCGGGGACGAGCTGGAACTGCTGTGCGCGCACGGCATCCTGCACCTCCTCGGCTACGACCACGCCGAGCCGGAGGAGCACAAGGAGATGTTCGGCCTCCAAGCCGACCTGCTCACCTCCTGGCAGGAGAAACGCGGCCGGTCATGACCGCCGCGACCCGGTCATGAGCACCGCGCAGGGATGGCTGTCCGCCCTGGCGGTGGTCCTGGTGCTGCTCGCCGGGCTGCTGGCCGGCACGGAGACGGCGCTTGCGCGGGTGTCGCGGGTCACCGTCGACGAGGTCGTCCGGGAGGGCCGCCGCGGCGCGCGGCGGCTCGCCGAGGTCGTCGCCGACCCCGCCCGCTACGTCAACATGGTGCTGCTGCTGCGCATCGGCTGCGAGCTGGTCGCCACCGTCATCGTCGCGGACCTGTGCGTCTCCTGGCTGGACGAGACGTGGCGCGCCTACGTCGTCGCCGCCGCGATCATGATCGTGGTCAGCTACGTCGTGATCGGCGTCGGGCCCCGCACCCTCGGCATCCAGCACGCCGACCGGATCGCCCTCGCCGGCGCCGCGGTGATCCACCCGGTGACACGGGTGTTCGGGCCCCTCCCGCGGCTGCTGATCCTCCTCGGCAACGCGCTGACGCCGGGCAAGGGCTTCCGGGAGGGCCCCTTCGCGTCCGAGGCCGAGCTGCGCGACCTGGTCGACCTCGCCGAACAGCGCAGCCTCATCGAACCGGACGAGCGCGAGATGATCCACTCCGTGTTCGAGCTCGGCGACACCCTCGTCCGCGAGGTGATGGTGCCGCGCACCGACATCGTCTTCATCGAACGCGGCAAGACCCTCCGGCAGGCGATGTCGCTGGCATTGCGCAGCGGCTTCTCCCGCATCCCGGTCGTCGGCGAGAACGAGGACGACGTCGTCGGCATCGCCTACCTCAAGGACGTCGTCCGCCGCAGCCAGGAACACCGCGAAGGCGAAGGCGTCGAGACCGTCGACTCCGTCATGCGCGACGCCACCTACGTCCCCGACAGCAAACCCATCGACGAGCTGCTGCGCGAGATGCAGGCCCGCCGCATCCACCTCGCCATCGTCATCGACGAGTACGGCGGCACCGCCGGACTCGTCACTATCGAGGACATCCTGGAGGAGATCGTCGGCGAGATCACCGACGAGTATGACCGGGAGATCCCCCCGGTCACCTGGCTCGACGACGACGCCGCCCGCGTGACCGCCCGGCTGCCCGTGGAGGACCTCGCCGAGCTCTTCGACGCCGAGATCGACGTCGAAGAGGTCGAGACCGTCGGCGGCCTCCTCGCCCACGCCCTCGGTCGCGTCCCCATCGAAGGCTCCACCGCGGAGGTCGGCTCCGCCGACAACGGCGCCGTCCTGTCCCTGAAAGCCGAGACCATAGCCGGCCGCCGCAACCGCGTCGGGACTGTACTTGTTCGGCGAACCCTCGGCGTCAGGCGCTAGAGCGCCTTCCTTCAACGGGTCCGCGGCGATCGCTGCATCGCTTCGACTCGCCCTGGGGGCTCGCTGCGCGATCAGGTTTTCGCTCCGCTCGAACCTGGCTTCGCACGCGATCGCACGCTGTGTCTATTGCAGTGCCCTTGGCGTCGGGCGCTGGGGCGCCTTCCTTCGGCGGGCGCTGCGGCGATCGCTGCATCGCTTCGAACTCGCCCTGGGGGCTCGCTGCGCGATCAGGTGCTTGCTTCGCTCGCGCCTGGCTTCGCACGCGATCGCCCGCCTGAGGTTGTCGCCTGGTTGCGGTTACCGGGGCTGCTTCGTGAGAGCGTGCGAGTCGTGTGTGGGGGTTAGAGGGTGGTTTGTAGGGTGCCGTCTGGGGTTGCCAGCAGGACGGTGGCCTTGGGGCCCAGGTCGCGGACGGCGGTCACGTCGGACGGGTCGGGGGTGGGGGCGGTGGTGACCAGGGCGGCGGCCTCCAGGTCCTCGGCGCCGCTCGATACCGCCATCGCCACGGCGACCTTGAGGGCCGACAGCTTCAGGGACGGCAGGTCCACGCTGGTCGCCGCGTAGGTGCGGCCGGTCTCGTCCCTGACGGCGGCGCCCTCGGCGGCGCCCGTGCGGGCCCTGGACGACCGTGCCAGGGTGATGATCTTCGCGTCCTCGGGGTTCAGCTCGCTCACGCGACAAGCGTACGGGGCCGCGCGGCGCATCCCGTCCGCAAGTGCCCCGGCGGGGCGTCGCAAGTCGCCGCCAAGTGGGCGGCAAGGGCCGCGGGCGACCCTCGGTGCGTCGAAGACGATGTCCTGGGGAGAAGTGATGTCCCGTCTGCTCTATCGCCTCGGGAGGGCCGCCGCGCTGCGGCCCTGGCGGTTCGTCGCGGTGTGGCTGGTGCTCGTGGGCGCGATGGCCGGGCTCGCCGGCGTCGCGGGGGGCGCCCTGCACGACGACTACACGCTGTCGGGATCGGGCTCGCAGAAGGCCACGGATCTGCTGGAGGAGCGGTTCCCCGCGCTGTCGGGCGCGGACGCGCGGGTCGTGGTGCACGCCCGGTCGGGCAGGGTGGACCAGGCCGCCCTCGCCGCGGCGAGCGCGAAGTTGAGCAGGCTTCCGAACGTCAGCGCGGTCGATCCCCCGCGGCCGTCCCGAGACGGCTCGACCGCGCTGATGACCGTCCGGTACTCGGTGCCGGTGACCGACCTCGCTCCCAAGCCGACCCTGGACCTGCTGCGGGACGCCACCGCGAACCTCGGCGAGGCCGGGTACCAGGTGGAGTTCGGCGGGCAGGTGCCGGAGAACGTGACGGCGCCCGGCGGGGTCGCCGAGGGCGTCGGGGTCGGGGCCGCCCTGGTGATCCTCCTGCTGGCGTTCGGGTCGGTCGTCGCGGCGGGGCTGCCGCTGATCGTCGCGCTCGCCGGGCTCGGCGCCGGGGTGTCGGGGATCACGCTGCTCGCCGCGTTCACGAACGTGGCGAACACCGCGCCCACGTTGGCGATCATGGTCGGGCTCGGGGTCGGCATCGACTACGCCCTGTTCATCCTGACCCGGCACCGTGAGGGACTCGCGGAGGGCCTGGACGTCCCCGAGTCGGCGGGGCGGGCCATCGCGACCGCCGGCCTGTCGGTGATCTTCGCGGGGTTCACGGTGCTGCTGGCGCTCTGCGGGCTGGTGCTGTCGCGGATCCCGGTGTTCATGACCATGGGGTTCGCCACCGGGCTGGTGGTCGCGGCGACGGTGCTGAGCGCCGTCACGCTGCTGCCCGCCGTGCTGGGTCTCGCGGGCGGGCGGGTGCTGCGCCGCCGCGACCGGGCGCCCGGCGCCCGGATCTCCGCCGAGTCGCCGCTGGTGCGACGGTGGGCCGAGCACGTCGGGCGCCGCCCGTGGCCCTGGCTGCTCGCCGGGCTCGTGCTCATGCTGACGCTGGCCGCGCCGATGCTCGGCATGCGGACCTGGCCGAGCGACGCCAGCAGCGAGCCGTCGTCCAACACCGTCAGGAAGGCCTACGACCTGGTCGCGGACGGCTACGGGCCCGGCGCCAACGGTCCCCTCCTCGTCGCCGCCGACCTGACGAAGGTGGACCCGGCGTCGCTGGGCGCGCTGGGCGAGCGGCTCTCCAGGGTCCAGGGCGTCACGGCCGTCGCGCCGCCGCTGCCGTCCCCGGACCGCCGCGCCGCCGTGATAGTCGTGACCCCGGCGTACGGGCCGCAGGACGAGCGGGTCACCGGGCTCGTCGACCGCGTCCGCGCGGACGCGCTGCCGCCGGGCGCGGAGGTCACCGGGCTGACCGCCGTCTACGTGGACCTGTCCCGGGTGCTGTCGGAACGGCTGTGGCCGGTGATCGGCGTGGTCGTCGCCACCTCGTTCATCATGCTGATGATCGTGTTCAGGTCGGTGCTGGCGCCGCTCAAGGCCGCCGCGATGAACATGCTGTCGATCGGTGCCGCGTACGGGGTGCTCACCGCCGTGTTCCAGTGGGGGTGGGGCGCCGGGCTGCTCGGCCTCCCGCACGCCGTGCCCGTGTCCAGCTTCATCCTGCTGCTGATGTTCGCGGTGCTGTTCGGGGTGTCGATGGACTACGAGGTGTTCCTGCTCTCGCGGGTCCGGGAGGAATGGCTGGCCGGCGGCGACGCGCGCGGATCGGTGATCACCGGGCTGGCCGCCACCGGCCGGGTGATCACCAGCGCGGCACTGATCATGGTGGCGGTGTTCCTCGGCTTCGCGATGGACCCCGGCGTGGTCATCAAGCAGATGGGCGTCGGGCTCGCGGTCGCGGTGGCGCTGGACGCGACCATCGTGCGGCTGCTGCTGGTGCCCGCCGTGATGGCGCTGCTCGGACGGGCGAACTGGTGGCTGCCGGGACCGCTGGCCCGTGTCCTGCCGGACATCGGCCTGCACGGCGGCTCCGGCCACGGCGCGGACGCGGAGAAGCGGCCCCAGCCCAGCCCGGCGTGATCACCGGCTAGGTCCGCGCGGCCGTCCGTCATGTCCCGTTACGCTGAACGGGACATGACGACTGCTGTGCGCGTGCTGGGCGCCTTCGGCGTGGCGGTGGCAGGCGTGCCCGCCGACCTCGGCGGTCCCCGCCAGCGCTCGGTGCTGGCGCGTCTCGTCGCCGCGCACGGCCGGATGGTGCCGGCGGACCGGCTCGTCGAGGACCTGTGGGCGGGGACGGCGCCGCCGCGCGCCGCGGCCGGGCTCCAGTCGTTCGTGTCGCATCTGCGGCGCGCCCTCGAACCCGCGCGCCCGCCCCGCACGCCCGCGCGGATCCTCGTCACCGAGCCGCCCGGGTACGCGCTGCGGCTGCCGGACGGCGACGTCGACGCCTGGCGGTTCGACGCCCTGATCGACGAGGCCGCGGCGCTGCTGGACGCCGGTGATCCCGCCTCCGCGCGGGGCCGCGCCGAGGCCGCGCTGGCGGAGTGGCGCGGGCCCGCCTACGCCGAGTTCGCGGTCCTGCCGTGGGCCGCCGCCGAGGCCGCCCGCCTGGACGAGCGGCGCCGCCTCGCGGTCGAGCGCCGCGCCGAGGCCATGCTCCGGCTCGGGGCCGCCGCCGAGGCCGTCCCGGACCTGGAGGCCCACGCCGCCGCCGAGCCGCTGCGCGAGGACGCGTGGCGGCTGCTGGCCCTCGCGCTCTACCGGGCGGGACGCCAGGGCGACGCCCTCGCGGCGCTCCGCCGGGCCCGCGCCGCCCTCACCGAGGAACTCGGCGTCGATCCCGGCCCCCGGTTGCGCCGCCTGGAGTCCGACATCCTCGCCCAGGCGCCCTCCCTGGACACGGCGGACCGTCCTGTGGGCGCCGGGGACCCGGCCGCGGAGACCGGCCACGCCCGCCGCCCGCCGCTGCGGCTCGCGCCCGAGCCCCCCGGGCCGCCGGGCGGGGAGCCCGCGGCCAGGGGCGGCCGCGCGGGCCGGTCCGCGTTCGTCGGGCGGGAGCGGGAGCTGGCGCGGCTGGACGAGGCGGCCCGGTCCGCGGCGGCGGGACGCGGCGGCGTCGTCCTCGTCGGCGGGGAGGCGGGCATGGGCAAGACCGCCCTCGCCGAACGGTTCGCGATCACCCTGGGCGGACGGGGCTGGACGCGCGCGTGGGGGCGCGCCGCCGAGACCGCCGGGGCCCCGGCGGCCTGGCCCTGGGCCGAGCTGCTGCGCGAGCTGACCGCCGCGGCGCCGCCCGAACCCGGCCTCGCCGGGCGGCTCGGCCCGCTCCTGGACGACACCGCCACCGGACGCGCCGAGGCCGACGCCGGCAGCGGCCGGTTCCGGCTCCACCTGGCCGTGGGCGACTACCTCGACGGCGTCGCGGGCCGGGCGCCGCTGCTGCTCGTCCTTGAGGACCTGCACTGGGCCGACGAGGAGACCCTCGCGCTGCTGGTCCGGCTCGCCGACCGGCTCCGCGGCCGCCCCGCCCTGCTGCTGGCCACGTTCCGGCAGACGGAGGTCCCCGACGGGCTCGCCGCCGCCCTCGCGGCGCTCGCCCGCTTCGAGCCGGCCCGCATCGACCTCGGCGGTCTCTCCGCCGCCGAGGTCGCCGTGCTCGTCCGCGACACCTGCGACGCCCGCCTCGACGACGCCGAGCTGTCGGCCATCGCCGAGCGGACCGGCGGCAACCCGTTCTTCACCCGCGAGACCGCCCGGCTCCTGGAGGCCGAGGGACTGCCCGCCGCCACCCGCCGCGTGCCCGCCGGCGTCGGATACGTGCTGCGCCGCCGGATCGCCCGGCTGCCCGCCGCCGCGCAGGCCGTCCTGCGGGACGCGGCCGTCGTCGGACGGGACGCGGGCCTCGGCGTCCTCACCGACCTCGCGGGCGACGAGGACACCGTCCTCGACGCCGTCGAGGCGGGCCTGGCGTCCGGGCTGGTCACCGAGCCCGCACCCGGGCGGATGCGGTTCGCGCACGCGCTCGTCCGCGACACCCTCTACACCGGCGTCTCCCGTGCCCGCCGGACCCGCCTGCACGGCCGTGTCGCGGCGGCGCTGGAGCGGCACACCCCCGACGAGGTCGCCGCCATCGCCCACCACTACCTGGAGTCCGGCGCCGACCCCGGCAAGGCCGTCCGGTACGCGCGGCTCGCCGCGGAGGCCGCCGAGGCCCGCTTCGCGCACGGCGCGGCGGCGTCGCTGTGGGCCCGCGCCGTGGAGACGCTCCGCGCGCAGGGCCCCGACGCGACCCGCGAGCGGCTGGAGACCGAGGTCGCCGCGATCCGCGCGACCGCCCTCTCCGGAGACGTCGTCGCCGCCCGGGAGCGGCGCCTCGCCGCCATCGCCGACGCCCGCGCGTCCGGCGACGTCCGCGCGCTGGCCCGGGTCATCGCCAGCTTCGACGTCCCCACGCTCTGGACCAGCCGCGAGTACGGGTCCCTCGACCTGGACGTGGTCGAGGCCACCGACGAGGCCCTCGCCCGCCTTCCCGCGGACGAGGCGGAGCTGCGGGTGCGCCTTCTCACCACGCTGGCGATGGAGCTGGAGGGCCAGCAGCACGACCGCGGCGTCACCGCGTCCGACGAGGCGCTCGCCGCCGCCCGCTCCCTCGGCGTCCCCGAGCTGATCGCCCTCGCGCTCAACGGCTGCTACATCAACGCCTACCGCACCGCCGACGGCCTCGGCCGGCGACGGCGGATCGCCACCGAGCTGCTCGGCCTCGCCACCGAGCACGACCTCGGCACCTACCTCGTCCTCGCGCACCTGCAACTCCAGCAGACCGCCGTCGCCGCGCTCGACCTGCCGGCCGCCGACCGGCACCTGGAGGAGGGCCGCAGGCTCGCCGAGCAGTACGGCCTGCCCCTGCTCGCGCAGATCGCGGACTGGCACAGCGGCCTCGTGCACGCCTTCACCGCCCGCTTCGACGCCGCCGAGCGCGCCTACGAGGAGGTCGGCGGCGCCATCGGCCGGACGAGGATCTGGTTCAGCGAGCGCGGCATGCTGTTCCTCGGCGCGTTCTGCCTGCGGCTCGTCCAGGGCCGGGCCGCGGAGATGGTGGAGGAGGCCGCCTGGCTGCACCGGCAGTGGTCGCACGTCGGGGCCACCGCCGACGTCCACGCCCTCGCGCTGGTCGCCGCCGGGCGCGCCGCCGAGGCCCGGCGGATCGTCGCCGGGGTGGGGCCCGTCCGCCGCGACTACTTCTTCGACCTCACCATGTCGGCCCGTGGCCTGCGCGCCATCGCCCTCGGCGAACGCGGGCTGGCCGAGGAGGTCTACGCCGAGCTGCTCCCGTACGCCGGGCACGTCACCGGCGGCGCCACCGCCCTCGCCACGATCGGGCCGGTCGCGCACGTCCTCGGCGACCTGGCGCTGTTCCTGGAGCTCCCCACCCACGTCGTCGCCGGCCACTACCGCGCCGCCGCCGAGGTCTCGGCGCGCCTCGGTGCCGTCCAGTGGGGCGAGAAGGCCGAGGCCGCCCTGGCCGGCCTCGGTACCCCCGCGGCCTGAGCGATGGACGGGGCGGGCGGCCGGGTGGGCGACAATTGGGGGGTGACGACGCTGGGAGACACCACGGCCCGACGTCCGGACGGGGAGTACCGTGCCGGATTCGCCTGCTTCATCGGCCGCCCGAACGTGGGCAAGTCCACGCTGATGAACGCGCTGGTCGGCACCAAGGTGGCGATCACCAGCAGCCGTCCGCAGACCACCCGCCGGGCCATCCGCGGCATCGTGCACCGGCCCGGGGCGCAGCTCGTCGTGGTCGACACCCCCGGCCTGCACAAGCCCCGCACGCTGCTCGGCGAACGCCTCGACAGCCTCGTCCGCTCCACCCTGACCGAGGTGGACGTGATCGGGTTCTGCGTGCCCGCCGACCAGCCCGTCGGCCCCGGCGACCGGTACATCGCCCGCGAGCTGGCCGCCGTCCGGAAGACACCGGTCGTCGCGATCGTCACCAAGACCGACCTGGCCCCGCCCGAGCGGGTCGCCGAGCAGCTCCTCGCGGTCGGCGGGCTCGGCGCGTTCGCCGACATCGTGCCCTGCTCGGCCGAGACCGGCTTCCAGGTCGGGCTGGCCGGGGACCTGCTGATCGGCCACCTGCCCGAGGGCATGCCGCTCTACCCCGAGGGCGACCTCACCGACGAGCCCGAGCAGGTCCTCGTCGCCGAGCTGATCCGCGAGGCCGCGCTGGAGGGCGTCCGCGAGGAGCTGCCCCACTCGATCGCCGTCGTGGTCGACGAGATGGGCCCGCGCGAGGGCCGCGACGACCTCGTCGACGTCTACGCCCACCTGTTCGTCGAGCGCCCCAGCCAGAAGGGGATCATCATCGGCCACAAGGGCACCCGGCTCCGCGAGGTCGGCGCCGCCGCCCGCCGCCAGATCGAGGCGCTGCTTGGCACCAAGGTGTTCCTCGACCTGCGCGTCAGCGTCCTGAAGGACTGGCAGCGCGACCCCAAGCAGCTGCGCAGGCTGGGCTTCTACGACTGATCTTTCCGGAGCTCCGAAGCCTCGTCCCGCCGCGTTCCCGCCTCCTCACCTGAGGCGGAGCGCCGCTCCTCTTCCGGCCCGGCCTGTTCCTCCGCCCCGCCGCTGACGACCCCCTCCGGGGAAGCCTGCTGCGGAGGGGCCTCCCCGAAGAACGGTTCCGCGTGACCCTGCCCCGCGTAGGACGGCTCAGGAGAGGACTGCTCCGAATGGGCCTGCTCAGCGTAGGTCTGGTCTGTATAGGACTGCTCTGTATAGGACTGCTCTGCGTAGGACGGCTGGGCGTACGGGCCGTACCGCCGCGACGGCGCGAGGCGTTCGGTGAGGGGGCGGGCCAGGCTGACCGCGATCAGCAGCAGGCACGCGGCGACGGCCAGGTACCAGCCGTACCGGACGGAGATCTCGTAGCCGACGTCCAGGCCGTCCTCCGGCAGCGCGTCGCCGGGGAGGTCGTCGCGCACGCCGCTGAGGCGCAGGACGAAGACACCGCAGGTCAGGAGCGCCAGGACCGCCGGGACGGCCGCGAGGCCGCCGATCCGGGAGTCCCGCGCGATCAGGTCCCAGAACGCCAGCACGATCGCGATCACCGCCAGCACCGGCACCGCGACGACCAGGTCGTCGGCGTCGATGCCCGCGACGCTGCCAAGGTCGCGCGACAGCGGGCGGCCGAGCAGGTCGACGACCACCTGGGCCCGCGCCCACGGCAGGAACGCCGCGACCAGCAGCACACCCCCGATGATGATCATGATGAGGTCCCACAGGACGCCCCGCCGTCCCGCCGGCCGGGCGTCGGGCGCGTGGTCCACCGGATCCACGGGCGGGTCCTGCGGCGGGTAACCGTCGTCGGGCGGGAGGAAGGTCGGGCGCGACCGCGCGCCGTCCGCGTCGGAACCCAGGTCACCGGTCATGGACCCAGCGTAAGGGGAGGGCCCGCATTGCCCGGGTCGGCCACGGCGGAGCACGCGGGTCGGTAGTTTGGGGAGAGTCCGGTATGGGAGGAGAGGCCCGGTGTTGCTCGTTTTCGGCCTGACAGCGGTGTTCCGCACGGTCAGCGAGGGGACGTTCCACTGCCCGCACTGCGGTGGTGATCGTGCCTACCGGAGGCGGGCGGGGCGGCGCTGGTTCACCTTCTTCTTCGTCCCGCTGGTCCCGCTGTGGCGCCTCGGCCAGGCCGCCGAGTGCCGCACCTGCCGCCGCCGCTTCCCCGTCTCCGCGCTGCGGACGCCGACCGCGCAGCAGATGGCGGCGGCGCTGCCCGCCGGCATGCGCGCGGCCGCCACACTCGTCCTGCGCGCGGACGACCCGTCCGACGGCACCGCCCGCGCCCGCGCCGTCGAGACCGTCCTCGGCTACGGCGAACCCGTCTACGGCGACGCCGACATGGAGGCCGACCTCGGGCTCCGCCCCGAGTTCCTGGAGCGGGAGGTCGCCCAGGCGGGCTCCCACCTCGCGGTCGAGGCCAAGGAGTGGTTCCTCGCGCAGGCCGTGCGGATCGGCCTGGCGGACGGGCCGCTCGGCGACAGGGAACGCCGGATCCTGCACCGCATCGCCGAGCTGCTGGGCATGTCCCGCGCGTACGCGCTGGGCGTGATCGTGACCACCGAGGGGGCGGCACGGTGACGGGGAGCGCCGGGACGGCGCTCGTGCGCGATCCCGGGCCGCGCCTCGCCGACGGGATCGTCACCCACATCGGCCGCCGCCCGGTGGACACCGCGCTGGCGGCCCGCCAGCACGGCGACTACGTCGCGGCGCTCCGCGAAGCGGGCTGGCGCATCCGCTCCGTCGCGCCCGCCGACGCCCACCCCGACGCCGTGTTCGTCGAGGACGCCGTGGTCGTCTGCGGGGACCTCGCGGTCCTCGGCCGGTCCGGTGAGACGCGCCGCAGGGGCGAGGTCCGCGGCGCCGAGGAGGCGGTCCGCGAGCTGGGCCTGCGGATCGAGCGGATCAAGGCCCCCGGCACCCTCGACGGCGGCGACGTCCTGCGCGTCGGCGACACCGTCTACGTCGGGCGCGGCGCCCGCACCAACGAGGAGGGCATCTGCCAGCTCGCCCACCTGCTGGGCGGGCGGAAGGTCGTCCCCGTCGACACCAGCGGCTGCCTGCACCTGAAATCGGCGATCACCGCGCTGCCCGACGGCACGATCATCGGCGTCCCCGACCTGGTCGACACCTCCGTGCTGCCGTGCATGCGGGTCGTCCCGGAGCCGGCGGGCGCGCACGTGGTGGTCCTCGGGCCCGGGCACGTCCTGCTGTCGGAGTCCGCGCCGCGCACCGCGGGCCAGCTCGCCGCGGACGGGCTCCGCGTCACCCGCGTCGACATCAGCGAGTTCGAGGCCCTCGAAGGGTGCGTGACCTGCCTGTCCGTCCTCGTCCCCTGACCCGTGGCCCGGGAGCCTCGTGTGTCTCATCATGCGGGACGTCGTTACCGCAACGCGGAGGGGATCTGTTAACTTGGCAGACGTGTCGCGTGAGCTGCTCCTCCTTAGCGGCCGCAGCGGGGGCCTGTAACCGGTCGGCTCCCTCGCTGCGGGGCGTTGACGTGTCGGACGTCGGCCGCAGGATCAGAGCAGAGGGACCACCACAGATGTATCCGCGACAGCAGTCTTCTGGCATGCCCTTCGAACGCTACCGCCCGTTCGAACCGGTCCGGCTGACGGACCGCACCTGGCCCGACCGGGTCATCACCGAAGCCCCCCGCTGGTGCGCGGTCGACCTGCGCGACGGCAACCAGGCGCTGATCGACCCGATGGACTCCCACCGCAAGCTCAAGATGTTCGAGCTGCTGGTACGGATGGGCTACAAGGAGATCGAGGTCGGGTTCCCGGCGGCCAGCCAGACCGACTACGACTTCGTCCGGCAGATCATCGACGAGGGCCGCGTCCCCGACGACGTCGTGATCCAGGTGCTGACGCAGGCGCGGCCCGAGCTGATCGAACGGACCTTCGAGTCGGTGCGCGGCGCGAAACAGGCGATCGTCCACCTGTACAACTCGACCAGCACGCTGCAGCGCCGCGTCGTGTTCGGGCAGGACCGGGCCGGGATCACCGCGATCGCCGTCGAGGGCGCCAAGCTGTGCGCCAAGCTCGCCGAGGACATGGGCGACACCGAGATCTACTTCCAGTACTCGCCCGAGTCGTTCACCGGCACCGAGCTGGAGTACGCGGTGGAGGTCTGCAACGCCGTCAACGACGTGTGGAGGCCGACCCCGGACCGGAAGGTGATCGTCAACCTGCCGGCGACCGTCGAGATGGCCACCCCCAACGTGTACGCCGACCAGATCGAGTGGATGCACCGGAACCTGGCCTACCGCGACTCGGTGATCCTGTCCCTGCACCCGCACAACGACCGCGGCACGGCCGTCGCCGCCGCCGAGCTGGGCTACATGGCGGGCGCCGACCGCATCGAGGGCTGCCTGTTCGGCAACGGCGAGCGCACCGGGAACGTGTGCCTGGTCACCCTGGGCCTGAACCTGTTCACCCAGGGCGTCGACCCGCAGATCGGCTTCGCCGACATCGACGAGATCCGCCGGACGGTCGAGTACTGCAACCAGCTGCCCGTCCACGAGCGGCACCCCTACGGCGGCGACCTGGTCTACACCGCGTTCTCCGGCTCCCACCAGGACGCCATCAACAAGGGCTTCGACCACCTCAGGCGCGACGCGGAGGCCGCCGGGACGCCCGTGGACGACTACCGCTGGGAGGTCCCGTACCTGCCGATCGACCCGCACGACGTCGGCCGGACCTACGAGGCCGTCATCCGGGTCAACAGCCAGTCCGGCAAGGGCGGCGTCGCCTACATCATGAAGACCGAGCACGCCCTGGAGCTGCCGCGCCGCCTCCAGATCGAGTTCTCCCGGGTCGTCCAGGAGCACACCGACAGCGAGGGCGGCGAGGTCACCGCCGAGCGCATGTGGGAGATCTTCCAGGCCGAGTTCCTCAACAACGGCCCCCGCGTCGGCCTGCTCGCCCACCGCGCGACGTCCCGCGTGGACGAGAAGGACGCCCTGAGCTGCGACATCCGCGTGGACGGCGAGATCCGCGAGATCGAGGGCGTCGGCAACGGCCCGGTCTCCGCCTTCGAGGACGCCCTCACCTCCGTCGGCATCGGCGTCCGCGTCCTCGACTACGCCGAGCACGCCATGAGCGCCGGCGGCGACGCCCGCGCCGCCGCCTACGTCGAATGCGACGTCAACGGCACCACGGTCTGGGGCGTCGGCATCGACGGCAACATCGTCACCGCCTCCCTGAAGGCCATCCTCTCGGCCGTCAACCGCGTGAGCTGAGATCGCCGGGGGTGATCCCCCGGGTGGGGCGGCCCAGGTCGGGAGGGCCGCCCCGGTCAGCGGGCGTGGCCCAGGACGTGGTGCACCAGTTCGCGCAGGGGGCCGTTGAGCTGGGCCTCTCCCACGGTGGTGTGGACACCGTCGATGTCGATCTCGTACAGGAACTGGTCGGGGATCCGGCCGGGCGGCGGGACCCGGCCGAGATCGACCCGGGCGACGAGCCGGGCCAGCAGGGGATCGCGGGCGCTGTCGGACTCGGCCCGTTGCTCGATGCCGGCGAAGCCTCCGCTGCGGACGACCGTCACCTTCACTGCTGTTTCCGTTCCGGCCCACTCACGGTGAGACGCCTACCCCCGTCCACGCCTGGCGTACCGCGCCGGTTTCGGCGCCGTCCGCACCGTACAGGCGGGTCGCGGTCTCGAGGGTGGCGGCCGCGAAGCCCTTGAAGTCGGTGTCGGTCTCCAGGGTGCCACCGGTCAAGGTGTCGTACCAGATCCGGCCGGCCTTCTCCCAGGCGTTGCCGCCGATGGCGGTGGCCGCCAGGTAGAAGGCGTGGTTGGGGATGCCGGAGTTGACGTGGACGCCGCCGTTGTCGCGGTAGGTCTCGACGTAGTGGTCCATGTGGCCCGGCTGGGGGTCCTTGCCGAGCTGCGGGTCGTCGTAGGCGGTGCCGGGCTCCTTCATCGAGCGCAGCGCCACGCCGTTGACACCCTCGGCGAGCAGGCCGGCGCCGATGAGCCAGTCGGCCTGGTCGGCGCTCTGCCCGAGATGCCACTGCTTGATCAGCGAGCCGAACACGTCGGAGATCGACTCGTTGAGCGCGCCGGGCTGGCTGTAGTACTCCAGGTTGGCGGTGTACTGGGTGATGCCGTGGGTGAGCTCGTGGCCGGTGACGTCGAGGGGGCCGGTGAACTCAGTGAACAGGGTGCCGTCGCCATCCCCGTAGACCATCTGCTGGCCGTTCCAGAAGGCGTTGTCGTAGCTGTCGCCATAGTGGACGGTGGAGATCAGAGGGAGCCCGGCGCCGTCGATGGAGTTGCGGCGGTAGGCGGCCTCGAAGAAGTCGAACGTCGCGCCGAGCCAGTCGTAGTTCTGGTCGGCGACCTTGTCACCTGTGGCAGGCTCGCCCTCGGCGCGGACGGCCTCGCCGGGCAGCTCCTCGCGGTGCCCGGCGTCCCGGATCGTCCGGTTGGGAACGAAGTCCTCGTTGGGGGCGGGGGCTGTGACCTGCAGCGTCCGCCGCTCGGAGCGGTAGGCGGACGTGAGGGCCAGAGTGCGGCGGGCGCGGTCACGGAGGGCCGGGTCCCCGGCGTCACGGGCGATGCGTTCCAGCATGTGCGGCGGCACGATGTGGCATCTCATGTCTCAACGCTGCCACTTCGGAGTGATCCGGACCACGGTTTTCGGCCCGCCGATGCGGCCGCATCCGGTCACGATACGTGATGACTCCTGAGCACAGCGGGACGATCTGTGCGGCATGTGAAGATCCTGGGGAGATGCCCGGGCGGCATCGAGGCACGCGGCGGAGTACGCGAGAATGGGCAGGTGACCCTCTACCGCGACGAAGGCATCGTCCTGCGCACCCAGAAGCTGGGCGAGGCCGACCGCATCGTGACGGTGCTGACCCGCCGGACCGGACGGATCCGCGCCGCGGCGAAGGGGGTCCGCAAGACCAAGTCCCGATTCGGGGCGCGGCTGGAGCCGTTCACCCACGTGGACCTCCAGCTGTACGAGCGGCGCTCACTCGACCTGATCACCCAGGCGGAGACGCTCCGCCCCTACGGGGAGGCGCTGGTCTCCGACTACCCGCGCTACACCTCGGGCACCGCGATGCTGGAGACCGCCGAACGGCTCACCAGCGAGGAGGGCGAGCCCGCGCTGCGGCAGTTCCTGCTGCTTGTGGGCGGGCTGCGGACGCTGGTGGAGCGCGCCCACGACCCCCGGCTCGTCCTGGACGCCTACCTGCTGCGGTCGCTGTCGGTCGCCGGCTGGGCCCCGGCACTGGACGAGTGCTGCCGCTGCGGCAACCGCGGCGGGCTGCGCGGGTTCGCCATCGCGGCGGGCGGCGCGGTCTGCGCGGGCTGCCGCCAGCCCGGCGCCGCGACCCCGGCGCCGCCGACCTTCGCGCTGATGCTGGCGCTGCTGCGCGGCGACTGGGAGTACGCCGACGGCAGCGAGCCGCGCCACCGCGTCGAATGCAGCGGCCTCGTGGCCGCCTACCTCCAATGGCACCTGGAGCACGGGATCCGCTCCCTGCGCCATGTGGAGCGCGACAACGACGACGACACCAACAGGGAGAGAGTTTGAGAAGGGCCGTTTCGCCTCCGGAACCGCATCGGGACGGCGCGACGCCGCCCCCGATCCCCGCGGACCTGGTGCCGCGGCACGTCGCCATCGTCATGGACGGCAACGGCCGCTGGGCCAAGTCGCGGGGACTGCCGCGCACCGAGGGGCACAAACGCGGCGAGGACTCCCTCTTCGACGTGATCATGGGCGCCATCGAGCTCGGCGTCCCGTACCTGTCGGCGTACGCGTTCTCGACGGAGAACTGGAAGCGCTCGCCGGACGAGGTCCGCTTCCTCATGGGATTCAACCGGGACGTGATCCGCCGCCGCCGCGACCAGCTCCACTCGATGGGCGTCCGCGTCCGGTGGGCCGGGCGGCGGCCGAGGCTGTGGCGCAGCGTCATCAAAGAGCTGGAGACCGCCGAGGAGATGACGCGCGGCAACGACGTCCTCACCCTCCAGTTCTGCGTGAACTACGGAGGCCGCGCCGAGATCGCCGACGCGGCGGCAGCCATCGCCCGCGACGCCCGCGACGGCCGCCTCGACCCCGACAAGATCAACGAGAAGGTGTTCGCCCGCTACCTCGACGAACCCGGCATCCCGGACGTCGATCTCTTCCTGCGCTCCTCCGGGGAACAGCGCACGTCCAACTTCCTGCTCTGGCAGTCCGCGTACGCGGAGATGGTCTTCCTGGACACGCTGTGGCCCGACTTCGACCGCCGCCATTTCTGGCAGGCCTGCGAGCTCTACGCATCCCGCGACCGCCGCTACGGAGGGGCTGTTGTTTGATGCAGTTCCCTTGGCGTCAGGCGCTGGCGCGCCTTCCTTCGGCGGGAACTGCGGCGATCGCTGCATCGCTTCGAACTCGCCCTAGCGGGCTCGCTTCGCGATCAGGTTCTCGCTTCGCTCGAACCTGCCTTCGGACGCGATCGCAACGTTTCGCTTGTTGGTGGTGGGGGTTCACACATCGATCGCAGGCGTCCAGCGTGATCCCTCGGCGTCTTTGCTCGGCCGGGATTGTTGTGGTTGTGGACGTTGTGTGGTCATTTCGGGTGGTGGGTCCTGACGGCCCATTCTTCTGGCGGATGTGGCGGTGATCGCCGCATCGTCCGTTGAAGGAGGGCCGCCAGGCCCTACGGCGGGGGCGGGCCGGATCAGACCAGCGCCGCGTCCAAGGTGATGGTGGTGCCGGCCAGGGCCTGGCTCACCGGGCAGCCCTCCTTGGCGGCCTGGGCGGCCTTCTCGAAATCGGACGCGGACAGGCCGGGGACGGTCGCGCGGACGGTCAGGTGGATGCCGGTGATGCCCTCGCCCGGCTGGAAGGTGACCTCGGCCTTGGTGTCGACCTTCTCCGGGGGCGTCCCCGCGCCCGCGAGACCGTGGGAGAGGGCCATCGAGTAGCAGGTCGAATGGGCGGCGGCGATGAGCTCCTCGGGGCTCGTCCGGCCGCTCGGCTCCTCGGCGCGGGAGGCCCAGGTGACGTCGAACGTGCCGGTCTTCGAAGAGTCCAGGGAGACGGTGCCCTGGCCGCTGAGGAGCGGCCCTTCCCAGTGCGCGTTAGCGGTACGTGTCGTAGCCATGGCCACGATTCTTCCCCATCGCGCGGGTGGACGGATCACCGGCCGCCCGAACGCCCCACCCCCGGGTGGGGGAGCGGAGCCGTGTCGATCACGATGGCCGCCGTCCTGAGCGGGGGGCCGTCAGCGGGGGGCGCAGTCCGCGCACGTGCCGAAGACCTCGACGGTGTGCGTGATGTCCACGAAGCCGTGCTCGGCGCCGATCGTGTCGGCCCAGCGCTCCACGGCGGGGCCCTCGACCTCGACCGTCCGGCCGCAGCCGCGGCAGACGAGATGGTGGTGGTGCTGTTCGGTGCGGCAGGCCCGGTACACGGCTTCGCCCTCGTCGGTGCGCAGCACATCGACCTCACCGGAGTCGCTGAGCGCCTGGAGCGCCCGGTAGACCGTGGTGAGGCCGATCTTGGAACCGTCCGCGCGCAGGTCGGCGTAGATGTCCTGCGCGCTGCGGAAACCGTCGCAGCCTGCCAGCATCTCCCGCACCGCGTCCCGGCGCGCCGTCGTCATCCCCTCAGCACCTCCGCTTCGGCGTCCACTCCGGGCCTCACGGCAGGGATCCTCCCCCCTGCCATGGCCCGTGCACGTCTGCGCCGCACCAGAGTCCCCCCGGCGACGGCGGCGACGAACAGGACCAGCGCGAGCAGCACGATCGAGGGTCCCGGGGGAAGATCGTACTGGAAGGAGCCCGCCAGTCCCGATACGGCCGACAGTACACCGACTGCCATCGCCAGCAGCATCGTGCTCCGGAAACCCCGCGTGAGCTGCTGCGCCGCCGCGACCGGCACGATCATCAGCGCGCTGACCAGCAGCAGCCCGATCGCGCGCATCGCGATCACGACGGTGACGGCCGCGGTGACGGCGATCAGGACGCTGAGGAACCGGACCGGCAGGCCCGCCGCCCGCGCGACCTCCTCGTCCTGGCACAGCAGGAACAGCTCGCGGCCGAACAGCGCCACGATCCCCAGGACCACGACCGCCAGGCCGGCCACGACGTACAGGTCGCCGATCGACACGCTGCTGATCGACCCGAACAGGTAGGACTGCAGGCTCGTCCCGCCGCCCTGCGCGTTGGTCAGCAGGACACCGCCGGCGAGGCCGCCATAGAACAGCAGCGCCAGCGCCACGTCGGCGCCGCTGCGGCTGCGGGCCCGCAGGACCTCGATCGCCACCGCGCCCAGCACCGACACCACCAGCGCCCCGAGGACGGGCGAGGTGCTGGTGAGCAGCCCGATCCCGATGCCGGTCAGCGCGATGTGGCCGATGCCGTCGCCGAGCAGCGACAGCCGGCGCTGCACGATGAACGTGCCCACGGCCGGTGCGGTCAGCCCGATCAGCACCGCCATGACCAGCGCGATCCGCATGAAGTCGTACTGCAGCATCTCGATCATGCGCTGTGCCCCGTCCGGTCGGAGGTGGCCGCCCGGTGTCCGTTCCCGGCGGTCATGCCGTCTTCCTCTCGGCCGTGCCGAGCGGGGTCTCCCGGACGATGCGGCCGTGCTCAAGCTCGACGGTGCGGGTGATGAGCGGCTCCATCGGGCCGAGCTCGTGCGCCACGAGGACCACGGTCCGGCCTGCTGCGGCCAGGTCCCGCAGCGTCTCGGCGAGCGCCGCCTGGCTGCCGACGTCCACGCCCGCGGTCGGCTCGTCCATGACGAACACGTCCGGCTCGCCGGCCAGCGCGCGGGCGATCAGCACCCGCTGCTGCTGCCCGCCCGAGAGCAGGTGCGCCGAGTCGCGGGCCAGGCCGGTGAGGCCGGTCGCCTCCAGCGCGCGGTCGACGGCGGCGCGGTCCGCGGCGGAGCCCGGCCGCCAGCGGGACTGCCGGGCGACGCGCCCGGACGCGACGACCTCCCGGACGGTGGCGGGGACACCGCCGCCCATCGGCAGCCGCTGCGGCACGTACCCGACGCGTTTCCAGTCGCGGAACCGGGCGGGCGGCGCACCGTAGATCTCGGTCCGGCCCGCGGCGAGCGGGATCAGCCCCAGCAGTGCCTTGACCAGCGTGGACTTGCCGGCGCCGTTCGGCCCGAGGACCGCGAGCACATCGCCGGACCCCACCCGCAGGTCGACACCGGCGAGCACCGTGCGGCCGTCCCGCCGGACGAGCCCGCCGGACATCGCGAAAGGCGGCGCCGGCTCCGGCGCGGATTCCGGTGATGGTGCGGATGTCGTCATGAGCACTCCAGCGCGGGGCGCAGGGTCCGCAGGTTCTTCTGCATGATCGTCATGTAGTCGTCGGACGAGCCGTCCGCGACGCCCTCCACCGGGTCCAGGACGGCCGTCCGCACCCCCGCCTCCCGGGCGAGGGTCTGCCCGATCTTGGGGCTGACCAGCGTCTCGGTGAAGACCGTCGTCGCGCCCGCCGACTTGATCTGCCCGGTCAGCTCCGCCAGCCGCTTCGGCGAGGGCTCGTTGGTCGGGTCGACGCCCGCGATCGACACCTGCCGGAGGCCGTAGCGCTCGGACAGGTACCCGAAGGCGGCGTGCGCGGTGACGATCGACGTGTGCTTGCAGTTCTTCAGGCCGTCCCGGAACTGCCGGTCCAGCGCGCCCAGCTTCGCGGCGACGGCCTTGGCGCGTTCCTTGTAGGCGGAGGCGTGCGCGGAGTCCGCCTTGGCGAGCCGGTCGCCGAGCGCGGTCGCGATCACGGCCATGCGGTTCGGATCCAGCCAGACGTGCGGGTCGTAGCCGACCTCGGCGTGGCCGTGGTCGCCCTCGTGCTCCTCTTCCTCCTCGCCCCCGGCGGGCGGCGGGAGCGTCTTCACCACGCTCGCGGCGTCCAGCGACTTGTCCTTGGCGTGCTTGGCGACGGCCTCGTCCACCGCGGGCTGCACGCCTTTGACGTAGACGGCGAAGTCGGCCTTCCCGACGTCGGCGATCTGCCGGGGCGTGAGCTCCAGGTCGTGCGGCTCCGCGCCGGGCTTGGTGAGCGTGTGGACGGCGGTGTCGGCGCCGCCGATCTCCCGCGCCAGCCAGGCGACCGGGTAGAAGGACGCGACGACCTCCGCCTTGCCGGAACCGGCGTCGGCGCCACCGCAGGCGGTCAGCCCGGCGAGCCCGGTGAGGCCCGCGACGGCGAGGACGGCGGTCGTGGTGGACAGCGGGCGTGGAGCGGTGTTCCGGGAGGTCAGCACACCATAATTATGGATGAAGATGAAAATGATTGTCAAAACCGGCCAATGCCCCGTGCCAGGGCAAACCCGGTAAGGGCGAGCAGGGCCACCACACGCAACACCCGTCCCGGGACCTTCAGCGCGGGCCAGTTCAGGTAGGCGAACCAGCCCAGCGCGGCCGCGAGGACCAGCAGCCCGGCGGCCGCCACCCACCCCGTCCCGACCATCCCGATGACCAGCAGGACGAACACCACCGCCAGCAGCAGGCCGCGCGGCATCCGGTGCAGGTAGACCACCGGCGCGGCGCTCCAGCGCTCGACCGCCGCCCGCATCCCCGACGCCTGTGTCCTGTCAGCCTGTGTCCTGTCAGCCTGTGTCCCGTCCGCCGAGGTCCCCTTCGCCGGTGTCCCCTTCGCCGAAGGCCCCCGCCGTCCGTCTCGTGTGCTCACGCGCCCAAGGTACTGCCAGGATGGAGCGATGATCGCGATAACCCGGTACCGCGTGCCAGGTGAGGACGCCGACGGCTTCGCCGCGCGCATGACCTCGGTGCTCGGGGCGCTGTCGGCGAGCCCCGGCTTCCGCTCCGGACGGCTCGCCAGGACGGTGGACGACCCGGGCCTGTGGGCGCTCGTCACCGAGTGGGACGGCGCGGGCTACTACCGGCGTGCCCTTGGCGCCTACGAGGTGCGCCTGGAGTTCATGCCGCTGGCCGCGCTGGCGGTGGACGAGCCCGGCGCGTACGAGGTCGTCAGCTCCGCCTGATTGGCCCCGGCCCCCACCCTCGCCCCCGCGGGCCGATAAGCCCTCCTGCCCCCGGGTCACCCGGGTCACCCGCGTCTGTCCTGCCTGCATGTGTCCTGCCTGCATTCGGATTGCTTGTGGCTGGTACGTCCGGATCCGGCCCGTCCGGGTCCGGCCGGTCCAGATAAGGGCAACCGCTGGGCAAGAAGGCGCCGGGCCCGGTTTCGTCCCACCCGGCCATGGTCATCTTTGCCGCATCACGATCATGCCGCGCCGCGCGGGGGACAGGACCGCGGGTCGGCCGGGGTGTTCTTCGGGGGAGATGTGATGCGCCATGCCGTCCTGCTCAGCGGAGTCCTCGGAGTGGCGGCCGTCGCTCCCCTCGTCGCCGGCCTCTGGCCGGCCGCCACGGGGGCCCCGGCAGACGAGGCCGCCGCGCTGACCCGCGCCGTCGGCGAAGACGGGGGCGATGCCCGGGTCGTCCGGTACCGGGGGGTGCGCGTGCCCGTTCCGGAGGGCTGGACGGTCCACCGGCTCGACCGCGACCCGACCCGCTGCGTCCGCTACGACCGGCACGCCGTCTACCTCGGCCACCCCGGCCCCCAGCCCGACTGCCCCGCCCGCGTCGTCGGCCGCACGGAAGCCCTCCACGTCGCGCCGCTGGGCGACGGCAGGGCATCGCGCAAGGCGGTGAAGGGCGACAAACTCGCCTCCGTCACCGTCCGGCCGACGACGGACCACGAGACGACGCTCACGCTGCCCGAGGCCGGGGTCAGCATCACGGGCGTGTACGGGACGGATCCGGCGCGGCTCCAGCGGGTGCTCCGCGGCGCCCGCCTGACCGCAACCTGGCCGAAAGACGCAACACAGCCCGAACAGCCCGCACAGCCCGAACAGCCCGCACAGCCCGAAGAGCCCGAACAGCCCGCACAACCCGGGCAGCCCGCACAGCCCGAACAACCCGAACAGCAGAGCCGGCAGCACCAGCCGTCCCCGGGCGTGTCCCCGCCTCGGCCGGACGCCCGTCCAGGGGCGGGCCCGGGTCCGACCACCGACCCGGACGAGCCGTCCATCAACCTGCCGTCCCTCATCGACCCCGATGACGCACCGGAGGTCCCCGACGGAATCGACGAGGAGGTGGAAGGGGCGTGGGTCTCGGGCAGGGGCTTCGACACCTGCACGGCACCGGCGCTCGCGTCCATGAGGGCATGGCGGCCCTCGTTCAAGGTCACCAACATCTACATAGGCGGCGCGGCGCGCGGCTGCGCGCAACCCAACCTGACCAGGGGGTGGGTGAGGGAGGTGCGCCGCATGGGCTACCGCATCACGCCCACCTACGTCGGCCTCCAGGCGCCTTGCGGCGAGCGCACACAGCGTTTCACCGCGGGGAACGCCGCGGTCGAGGGCGGCAGGGCCGCCGTGGACGCCGCACGCCGGGCCGACGCGCTCGGAATCCCGCGCCACCGGCCGATCTACTTCGACATGGAGGCCTACACCGCCAGGACCGGATCCTGCAGGAACGCGGTGCTGAGGTTCGTCGACGCGTGGGTCCGGGGGCTGCGAGCCGAGGACTACAAGCCGTGCCTGTACAGCAGCGTCCGCTCCGGCATCCGCGACGTGGGCCGGGCGGACGGGATCAGCAAACCCGCCTGCATCTGGTTCGCCAACTGGGACGGCCGTGCCCGCATCTACGGCGACCCGCACCTGCCGGACTCCTTGTGGGCCCCGCACCGGCGGATCAAGCAGTACCGCGGCGGCCACAGGGAACGGCACGGCGGCGTGACGATCAACATCGACAGCAACATCGCCGACGGCCTCGTCTACTGACCCGGCGACGTGCCTTAAGCTGGGGAATGCTCGGGGCGCCGGACGACCGCGCCCCGCGGCTGCATCGCGGCGCCGGAGTGCCGCGATGCGTCATCACCGGGGATCGCACTCGCCGCCGCCCGCCGCTCTGGCGGGGACCGGGGGCGCAATCACTGTCCCGCCGACCGCCAGCCGGATGGAGAATATTCATGGCACGCCGTTCCGATGTGCTGGACACGATCGTCAACCTCGCCAAGCGCCGGGGCCTGGTCTACCCGTCGAGCGAGATCTACGGCGGGCTCCGCGCCTCCTGGGACTACGGCCCGCTCGGAGTCGAGCTGAAGAACAACGTGAAGCGCCAGTGGTGGAAGTCCATGGTGCAGGGCCGCGACGACGTGGTCGGCCTCGACTCGTGCGTGATCCTCGCGCGGGAGGTCTGGGAGGCCAGCGGCCACGTCCAGGCGTTCGTCGACCCCCTGACCGAATGCCAGTCGTGTCACAAGCGCTTCCGGGCCGACCACCTGGAGGAGGCGTACGAGGAGAAGCACGGCCGCCCGCCGGCGAACGGCCTCGCCGACATCTCCTGCCCCAACTGCGGTGTCAAGGGCTCCTTCACCGAGCCGAAGATGTTCAACGGCCTGCTCAAGACCTACCTCGGCCCCGTCGAGGACGAGTCGGGCCTGGCCTACCTGCGCCCCGAGACGGCACAGGGCATCTTCATCAACTACCTGAACGTCCAGCAGTCCGCGCGCCGCAAGGTGCCGTTCGGCATCGGGCAGATCGGCAAGTCGTTCCGCAACGAGATCACGCCCGGCAACTTCATCTTCCGGACCCGCGAGTTCGAGCAGATGGAGATGGAGTTCTTCGTCAAGCCCGGCAGTGACGAGGAATGGCACCAGTACTGGATCGACGAGCGCCTCCAGTGGTACGTCGACCTCGGCATCCGCAAGGAGAACCTGCGGCTGTACGAGCACCCCGCCGAGAAGCTGTCCCACTACTCCAAGCGCACCGTGGACGTGGAGTACCGCTTCGACTTCGTCGGCAGCGAATGGGGCGAGCTCGAGGGCGTCGCCAACCGCACCGACTACGACCTGTCGACCCACTCCAAGGCGTCCGGCACCGACCTGTCGTTCTTCGACCAGGAGTCGGGGGAGCGCTTCACCCCGTACGTGATCGAGCCCGCCGCCGGCGTCGACCGCTGCACCCTCACGTTCATGATGGACGCCTACGCCGAGGACGAGGCGCCCAACGCCAAGGGCAAGCTGGAGAAGCGCACCGTCATGCGGCTGGACCGCAGGCTCGCCCCCGTCAAGGTCGCGGTGCTGCCGCTGTCGCGCAACACCGACCTGTCCCCGAAGGCCCGCGACCTGGCCGCCCGGCTGCGCCGCAACTGGAACGTCGACTTCGACGACGCCGGGGCCATCGGCCGCCGCTACCGCCGCCAGGACGAGATCGGCACGCCGTTCTGCGTCACCGTCGATTTCGACACCCTGGAGGACGACGCGGTGACCGTCCGCGAGCGCGACTCGATGAGCCAGGAGCGCATCTCGATCGGCCAGGTCGAGTCCTTCCTGGCCGCCCAGCTCGTCGGCTGCTGACCGCACCACGCACACCCAAGGCGGGCCGCCCCTGAGGGGACGGCCCGCCTTCCGTCTACGAGACCCCTGTCCACGAAACTCTCGCCTACGAGACCCGGCCGACGGACGGGACGTCCCCGGCACCGGGCCAGGCGCCGACACGCCACAGACTGGGCTAGGTTGGCCGAACAGGCACCCTCGCCTGCCAGGCGGGTGCACGCAGAAGCGACGACCACCGACAGCGACGACCACCGACCGGTCGACGGGAGGGCTCCGCGTGTCCGGCAAGCACGACCGAGGCCGCCCCCCGACGCCCACCCGGCGCCTGACCCGGCTGCTGGTCGCCGCACTCGGATTGACCGCCTACCTAGCAGCACCCACGCCCGCCCTAACGCCCCCCACTGCGTTCACAGCCGCGCCCGCTGCCGCGTCCACCAACGCCCCCGCCGCTTCGCCTGCCGCGGCGCCCGCCGCTGTGTCCAAGGCTGCGCCCGCCGCTGCGGCGCCCGCCAACGCGTCTGCCGCTGCGTCTGCTGGCGCGAGCGTTCCGGTGTCGGCGGGCGTGGGGGTCGGCGTGCGGGGCGGGACGGCCCAGAACGCGTCGTCCGGGAGCCGGGGGTCCACTCCCCGCCTCGACACCCGCGATCACACCGCCGCCGTCCTGGCCGCCGCGGCACGCCACATCGCTGGGGCACCCGCACAGATCCCGTACGCGACGCCGCCGGAGCCCGGTGGCCCCGCCGCGCCGCAGTTCCTCCGAATCGCCCGCCCGGTCGCCGCCCCCATACCGCCTGCCCTCGCGCCCCGGGGTGTGCCGCGCGGGCGCGCCCCGCCCCTTTCCACGCGGATCTGACGTTCCTGTCCGCGGTGCCGCACTGCCCTGAGGCGGCGGCGCCGGATTTCCGTGTGGAGGTTCCCCTTGTCTCGCGCCACCGTGGTGCGGGCGGTACTGGCGTTCGCCGTGCTCGCCGCATCGCTGTACTTCGCCCTGTCCGAACCCGCCCGCCTCGGCCTTGACCTGCGCGGCGGCACCCAGATCGTCCTTGAGACCCAGGACTCGCCCGCAGTGAAGGCCGGACGGGAGTCCACGGACCGGGCGCGCGAGGTGCTGCGCCACCGGGTCGACGCGCTGGGCGTCGCCGAGGCGTCGATCACCCGGTCCGGGGATCGCCGGCTGATCGTCGAGCTGCCCGACGTCCAGGATCCCGCCCGGGCCGCCGCGCTGCTCGGCAAGACCGCCCAGCTCACCGCCCACCCCGTCAGACCTCCCGGGAGCGCCCCCGGCGGCGCCTCCGCGGACAGGACGATCCCGGACGAGTCAGGCCGCCCCCTCACGATCGGCCCCGCCGCTCTTACCGGGGACGGCATCGGCTCGGCGTCCGCCTCCTACGATCCTCAGGGGCTCGGCGGCTGGACCGTCGACATCCGCTTCAGGGGCGACGGCGGCGCGATCTGGGAGCGGCTCACCGCCAAGGCCGCGTGCGCCGCCGGGGACGAGCGGCGTATCGCGATCGTCCTGGACGGCAAGGTGATCTCCTCACCGCAGGTCACCACCGGCGTGGCCTGCGGGGTCGGCATCACGGGCGGATCCACGCAGATCACCGGGGACTTCGGTCCCAAGGAGGCCAAGGACCTCGCCGCGCTGGTGGAGGGCGGCTCCCTGCCGGTGCCGGTGAAGCTCATCGAGCAGCGGGTGGTGGGGCCGACGCTCGGCGAGGCCGCGATCGAGGCGAGCGCGCGTGCCGCCGTCATCGGCGTGCTGCTGACCGGCCTGTTCATCGTCGCCGTGTACCGGCTGGCGGGGCTCCTGGCCACCGTGGCGCTCGCCGGGTACGCCCTCATCTCCTACGGCGCGCTCGTCGCGGTCGGCGCGACGCTGACCCTGCCCGGCCTCGCCGGGTTCGTGCTGGCGGTCGGGATGGCGATCGACGCGAACGTGCTGGCCTTCGAGCGCGCCAGGGAGGAGCGCGCCGCGGCGCCGGGACGGGGCCCGAGGGCGGCGCTGGCCGCCGGGTTCACGAAGGCGTGGTCGGCCGTCGCGGACTCCGCCGTCACGACGCTGCTGGCGGGCGGGCTGCTGTTCTTCCTGGCGTCCGGCCCGGTCAGGGGCTTCGGCGTCACTCTGACGATCGGCGTCCTCGGCTCGCTCGTCTCGGCGATGCTGATCAGCCGTGTCCTCACCGACACCGCCCTCGCGCGCCTGCCCCGGCTGGGCCGGTCGAGGGCGGGCGGGCTCGGGACGCCCGGCCGGATCCGACGGTGGCTGGAGGAACACGAACCCGACCTGATGAGGCGGCGCCGGCTGTGGCTCGGCGTCTCGGCCCTCGCGGTCGTCCTCGCGGTGGCGGGCATCGCCTCCCGCGGCCTCGACTACGGCGTGGAGTTCACCGGCGGGCGGCTCGTCGAGTACTCCACGGCCCGCCCCGTGGACATCGACACCGCCCGCTCCGCCGTCGCCGGTGCCGGGTTCCCGCGTGCCGTCGTCCAGGCGTCGGGGGAGAACGGCATCTCCGTCCGGACGTCCGCCATCGGCGACGCCGAGGCGAGGCGCGTCCAGGACGCGCTCGCGGCGAAGGGCGGCGGCGCGGTGAAGCAGCGCGACGAGCTGATCGGCCCGAGCCTCGGCGGTGAGCTGCGCACCAAGGCGATGGTCGCGCTCGGCGTGGCCCTCGCCGTGCAGCTCGCCTACCTCACGATCAGGTTCCGCTGGACGTTCGGCGCCGGCGCCGTCCTCGCCATGCTCCACGACGTCCTCGTGGTCACCGGGGTCTTCGCGTGGCTGGACAAGCCGATCGACGGGGTGTTCCTCGCGGCGCTGCTCACCGTCATCGGTTACTCGGTGAACGACTCGGTCGTGGTCTTCGACCGGATCCGGGAATTGCGGCGCGCGCGGCCCCGGACGCCGTTCGCGCGCGTCGCAAACTTGGGCGCGTTGCAGACCGTCCCCCGTACCGTCAACACCGGGATGGGCGCCGTGTTCATCCTCGCGGCGCTGGCGGTGCTCGGCGGTGACTCCCTCACCGACTTCGCCATCGCCCTCCTGGTCGGCATCGGCGTCGGGACGTACTCCAGCGTCTTCACCGCGACACCGCTGGCGATCGTCTTCGAGCGGTTCTCCCCGGCCCCGCCGCCTGACGCGCCACCGGTCCCGGAACCGACGCGGCGACGCGCAGGCCGCGCGCCGGGAGACTCCGGCGCCGTCGTCTGACGGCCCCCGCTGACACCGGTCCCGGCAAGAGGGGCCCGGCAAGAGGGGCCCGGTGTCAGCGGGGCAGGATCGACCGTCTCATCGGAGCCCTCACGCTCTCGGCGAGGCAGGCGATCTTCCGGTGGCCGTCGTCCCAGTCGTCCTTGAGCGGATAGACGAAGGAGTAGTCCTCCGGGCCCCTCCGCCCCTTGAAGATCGTCTTCCTGCTCTTTGCGCATGCGATGCCGGCCTTCCTTTCGACCGCCTTGCGCCCGGGGAACGGCTCGGCGGGCAGGACGTGGACGGCGAAGATCTGCACCCAGTGCGGCGTGGTGCAGGCGACCCTGCGCTGGACCGAGGACGCGTTGTTCCACTTCCCGAAGCAGTCGCCGGGAACTAGCTCCGCGAGGGTGCGGGTGCTGCCGTCGACCGTCGCGGACAACGGCGTCGTGAGCATGCCGGGACCGGTGTAGCGCAGGATGCACAGGACCTCCCGGTCCCCGTCGCGCCACGCCCGCTTGTCCGGCTGGAGCGAGTACAGCTCCAGGTCGTCGGAGTGGCGGCTCTTCCGCACCCACGTCAGCCGCTTGTGGCAGGCGTCGGTCGCCTGACGGAGGGTCTCCCGCTCGCCGGGGTACGGACCGTCCACGAGCCGGGTCTTGGCGGCGACCTCACCGTCGTGGGGGCGGCGGCACGGCAGCGCCGTGACGAGGCGGTCACCGGTGCTCCCGCTGAATCCGGTGAAGCAGTCGCCGACCCGCAGCGTCGCAATGAACACCTTGCCGCTGCCGCGGATGTGACCGGCGTCGTCGCGGTCCGGCGAGAACAGCGAGCCGATGGCCAGGACCACGGCGAGCGACCAGGCCACGAGCCACAGGGCGGATGCGGCGAGGCCGCCCACCGCCATCCCCTTGCCCGCCTCCCCGCGCCGCGCGATCTGCACGAGCGCCGCGACGCCGAACCCGACCGCGAACGGCACGAGCCCGGTGAGCCCCGTGACCAGCGTGACGATCGCGAGCCTGTTCTTCCGCGGCAGGAGGTCCGGCGGAGGCCCGTCAAACGGTGAGGACGGCACCGGCGGACGCGACGCCGCCTCCCCGCCGGGACGACCCCGCGGCGTGAGCGGCGGCGCCGCCATGGACGGTGGCGTCGCCAAAGGAAGGTGCGCGGCCGGAGGCGATGACGCCCCGCCGTAGGATGACGCGGCCATGGGCGGCGGCGTCGCCAGGGGAGTAGGCGCTTCCAGGGAAGGCGGTGTCATTGGAGGAGTAGGCGCTGCCAAAGGAGGAGGCGTCGCGAAGGGAGTAGGCGCTGCCAGGGGAGGTGCCGCCGGAGGAGAAGGCGTCGCCGGAGGAGAAGGCGTGGCAGGGGGAGAAGACGCTGCAGGGGGAGAAGACGCTGCCGGGGGAGGGGGCGTCGGCGGGGGAGGGGGCTCGGCCATGGAGGCTGACCCGGCCGTGGGCGGGAGCGGGTGCGGGAGCGGGAGGGCCCAGCCCGGTGCGGGCTCGGGCTTCTCCAGGGGCTTCTCCGGGGGGTCGTCGTCCACTGTGCTGGTGCCTTCAGGTACGGATTGGCGGGGGGAGGAGCGGCGCACTCAGGCGCCTGCCGTTGTGAGCGGACAGGTGGCAGGGTGGTGTGCTCACCCCGGGGACGCTATTGAGGGCCCCCGACAAAAGCCGCAAGATACGCAAAGTTCGTAGTCAAGTTGTGATCATGGGAACGTGACAGTTCTGCCCCGTGACTGCCCGGTTCCCCACGGCCCGGCCTGACGGCTCTGCCGGGCTCCGTGGCCGGGACGCCCCGGCCACGGGACCTTCGCCGCGTCCTCGCGGTCGCGGGTTCAGGCCAGCGGCGGCTGGTCCTCGTCGCTTTCCGCCATGATCACCTGCATGACCGCGTTGATCAGTGCCAGGTGCGTGAACGCCTGCGGGAAGTTGCCGAGGTGCCGGCCGGTGTGCGGGTCGATCTCCTCGGCGTACAGCTGCAGCGGGCTCGCGTACGACAGCAGCTTCTCGCACAGCGCCCGCGCCCGCTCCAGCTCACCGATCATCACCAGGGTGCTGACCAGCCAGAACGAGCAGATCGTGAAGGTGCCCTCCTCCGACTCGAACCCGTCGTCGGTCTCCGTCGCCCGGTAGCGCAGGACGAGGTCGTCCTCCGACAGCTCGTCGGCGATGGCGAGAACGGTCTCGCGCACCCGCTTGTCGTCGGCGGGCAGGAAGCCGAGCATCGGGATCAGCAGAGCCGACGCGTCCAGGGCCGTCGCGCCGTAGTGCGCGGTGAACACGCCCCGCTCGTCGAGGGCGTTCGCCATCACGTCCGCGTGGATCTCGTCCGCCGCGGCCTGCCAGCGCAGCGCCCGCTCCTGGTCGCCGCGGACCCGGGCGAGACGCGCGCCGCGGTCGGCCGCCACCCAGCAGAAGATCTTGGACGAGGTGAAGTGCTGCGGCTCCCCGCGCACCTCCCACATGCCGCAGTCGGGCGTCCGCCAGTTGGCGAGGGCGTCCTCGACCTGCTTGACGACGATCTTCCAGAGCCGGTCGTCGAGCCGGTCCCGCTTGCGCACGAACAGGTAGATGGACCCGATGATCGCGCCCCACACGTCGTGCTGGGCCTGCATGTACGCCTCGTTGCCGATGCGCACCGGGCGGGCGTTGTCGTAGCCGGACAAGTGCTCCAGCGTGGACTCGGGCAGCTCCTCCCGCCCGTCCAGCCCGTACATGATCTGCAGTTTTCCCTCGGCGGCCTCGGCCACGTCGGTGATGAAGTAGAAGAAGTCGTTGGCCTCCCAGTCGTATCCGAGGGTGTAGAAGGCCCACAGCGCCATCGTGGAGTCGCGGATCCAGGTGTAGCGGTAGTCCCAGTTCCGGTCGCCGCCCGGCGTCTCCGGCAGTGACGTCGTCGCCGCGGCCGCCACCGCCCCCGACGGCGCGAACGTCAGACCCTTCAGGGTCAGGGCGCTGCGCTGCAGGTGGCTGCGCCACGGGTGGTCGGGGAACCGGCCGCGGTCCAGCCAGTGCTGCCAGTGGTGGACGGTCCAGACGAGCCGTTCCTGCGCCTCCTCGTAGCTGGACGGCGCCTGGTGCTCGCTCCACGACAGCGCGACGAACCGCGCCTCGCCCTGCTTCAGCAGCGTCCTGGACGTGGCGAGCGACCCCTCGAACCCGACGTTCATGTCGGTGGTGAGGCGCAGCCCGATGCCGTTCCCGCGCGCGACGGCCTCGTGGTAGCCGGCGCCGGTGTGCTCCCACCGCGCGGGCGTCTGGCCGTAGTCGAACACCGGCATGCAGTCGAGCCTGACCTGGACCTGCCCGTTCACGCACCGGACCATCCGCAGCAGGACGTGGTCGGCGTCATAGTCCGTCGGCGCCCTGCGATGGGTGTGGGACCGTTCGGTCTCGTGGTGCCAGGGCCCCATGAGCAGGGCGTCGGTCACGACGAGCCAGCCGCCGTGCACCCACCACGTGGTCTCCATCACCATCGTCCCGGGGATGTAGCGCTGCGCCGCGGGCACCTCCACGCCCGCCGGGCCGACCCTGAAGTACCCGGCGTCCCGGTCCAGGATCGAGCCGAACACACTGGGCGAGTCCATCCGCGGCAGGCACATCCACTCGATGTTGCCGCTGGGGGCGACCAGCGCGGTCGTCTCGCAGTCGGACAGGAACCCGAAATCGGCGATGGGGGCGAACGGATCTCCCGCCCGGCCGCCGGCGACCTTCGGCCTCACAACCTCACCTCCCTGAACCATCATTCCCTCTCTCGCTCGGTGGGTACGTCATGGCGGGCGGAGTGTCCTCCGCCCCTCCGGCGCGACGGGGACGCCGGACTGGATTAGACCACTATCCCGGCTCTGAGCTGGGCAGACGCTCTGATGGCGACCGGGCGCCGAGCAATACTCGGCGGCGCGGGTACAGTCCGGGCAAACAGGGCAGCGAACCCGCCGCCGCCTGGGAAAACGCGACGCCGCGCGTTCCCGGCCGCGCGGGTCCGGCACTGCCGCTGGGTGGAACCGGAGCGAGAAGGAGCTCCCCGTGCCGAAGTTCGTGTACGACTTCACTGAGGGAAACAAGGACCTCAAGGATCTGCTGGGCGGCAAAGGCGCCAACCTGGCCGAGATGACCAACCTCGGCCTGCCCGTGCCCCCGGGGTTCACGATCACCACGGAGGCATGCCGGCACTATCTCGAACACGGGAACCCGCCCGGGGGACTGGCGGAGGAGGTGGACCGGCACCTCGCCGCGCTGGAGGCCCAGATGGGCAAGCGGCTCGGGCAGAGCGACGACCCGCTGCTGGTCAGCGTCCGCTCCGGCGCCAAGTTCAGCATGCCGGGGATGATGGAGACCGTCCTCAACGTCGGCCTGAACGACGAGTCCGTCCACGGCCTCGCCGAGCAGTCGGGCGACGAGCGTTTCGCGTGGGACTCCTACCGGCGGCTCATCCAGATGTTCGGCAAGACCGTCCTCGGCATCGACGGGGACCTCTTCGAGGACGCCGTCGAGGCGGCGAAGGACGCCCGCGGCACCAAGGACGACGCCGACCTGCGCGCCGAGGACTACCGCGGCCTCGTCGAGCGGTTCAAGGCCATCGTCCGCGAGCAGGCGGGACGGGACTTCCCCTCCGACCCGCGCGAGCAGATGGACCTCGCCGTCCGGGCCGTCTTCGACTCCTGGAACGCCGACCGCGCCATCCTGTACCGCCGCCAGGAACGCATCCCCGTCGACCTCGGCACCGCCGTGAACATCTGCTCGATGGTCTTCGGCAACCTCGGCGCCGACTCCGGGACGGGGGTCGCCTTCACCCGCGACCCGGCGTCCGGGCAGCAGGGCGTCTACGGCGACTACCTCCAGAACGCGCAGGGCGAGGACGTCGTGGCCGGCATCCGCAACACGGTGCCGCTGACCGAGCTGGAGCGGATCGACAAGGACTCCTACGACCGTCTCCTTGAGATCATGGAGACGCTGGAGAACCACTACCGCGACATGTGCGACATCGAGTTCACGATCGAGCGCGGCAAGCTGTGGATGCTCCAGACCCGGGTCGGCAAGCGGACGGCCGCCGCCGCGTTCCGCATCGCCTGCCAGCTCCTCGACCAGGATCTCATCGACGTGGACGAGGCGGCCCGCCGCGTCACCGGCGACCAGCTCGCCCAGCTCATGTTCCCGCGCTTCGCCGCGGGCGACCAGGGCTCGGACGCCGTCAAGAAGCTGGTCAGGGGCATGAACGCCTCGCCCGGCGCGGCCGTCGGTAAGGCGGTGTTCACCACCGAACGGGCCGTGGAGCTGGCCGGGCGCGGCGAGGACGTCATCCTCGTCCGGCGCGAGACCAACCCCGACGACCTCGCCGGGATGGTCGCCGCCAAGGGCGTCCTGACGTCCCGCGGCGGGAAGACCTCGCACGCCGCCGTCGTCGCCCGCGGCATGGGCAAGACGTGCGTGTGCGGTGCGGAGGACCTGGACGTCGACGTCAAGGGCGGGCGTTTCACCGCCCCCGGCGGCATCACCGTGAAGGAGGGCGACGTCATCTCCATCGACGGCTCGTCCGGCGACGTCTACCTCGGCGAGGTACCCGTCGAGGACTCGCCCGTCGTCCGCTACTTCGAGGGCGGGCTGGCCGCCGACGGCGGCGACGAGCTGGTCGCGGCCGTCGACCGGATCATGCGGCACGCCGACGGGCGCGCCGCGCTGGACGTCCGCGCCAACGCCGACAACCCCGAGGACGCCGCGCGGGCCCGCCGCTTCGGCGCCGCCGGGATCGGGCTGTGCCGCACCGAGCACATGTTCCTCGGCGACCGCCGGCGCCTCGTCGAGGAGCTGATCCTCGCCGAGGACGCCGGCCAGCGGCAGACCGCCCTGGACGCCCTCGAACCGCTGCAGAAGCAGGACTTCGAGGGGATCTTCGAGGCCATGGACGGGCTGCCGGTCACCATCCGGCTCATCGACCCGCCGCTGCACGAGTTCCTCCCCGACATCACCGAGCTGTCGGTCAAGGTGGGCCTCGCCGGCGACGGCGCGGACCCGCAGGACCGGAGACTGCTCGACGCAGTCACCCGACTGCACGAGCAGAACCCTATGTTGGGACTGCGCGGCGTGCGGCTCGGTTTGGTGATTCCCGGGCTCTTCTCGATGCAGGTTCGCGCGATCGCCGAGGCGGCCGCCGCGCGGCGCCGCGCGGGCGGCGACCCGCGCCCGGAGATCATGATCCCGCTCGTGGGCGCCGTCCAGGAGCTGGAGGCCGTCCGGGACGAGGCGCGCGGCATCCTGGACGAGGTCAAGGACGCCACTGGCGTAGACGTGCCCGCGCTGATCGGCACCATGATCGAGCTACCGCGGGCCGCGCTGACCGCCCGGCAGATCGCCGAGGCCGCCGAGTTCTTCTCCTTCGGGACGAACGACCTCACCCAGACCACCTGGGGCTTCTCCCGCGACGACGTCGAGGCGGCGTTCTTCTCCCGCTACCTGGAGCTCGGGATCTTCGGGGTGTCCCCGTTCGAGACCCTCGACCGGGACGGCGTCGGGCGGCTCGTCCGCATCGCCGCCGAGGAGGGGCGCAAGGCCCGTCCGGGCATCAAGCTCGGCATCTGCGGCGAGCACGGCGGCGACCCCGACTCGGTGCACTTCTGCCACGAGGTCGGCCTCGACTACGTGTCGTGCTCCCCGTTCCGCATCCCGGTCGCCCGCCTGGAGGCCGGCCGCGCCGCGATCGAGGCGGCACGCGCGGAGGGCGGCGCGGCCGGGGGGAGCGACAGCCGCTGAACGCCTGGTCCCCGCCACGGAGCATGCGGAAAGTGGCGGGGACAACACGCCGGACTTGTGAACTTCGCGCGCGCGCCGGACCATCTAAGTAACGTGGCCAAGGCGATGACGTTGGAAGTGGAGTTGCCGGACCTGGAACCGGACGAAGAGGATGAGAGCCCGCGTACCCGGGGTCGGGGGCGGGGCCGCGGACGCGGCCGGCGCGAGCGGGGCAGGCGCTCGCTCTGGTTCACGATCCCGGTGAGCGTCCTCAGCGGCGTGATCGCGATCGTGGTCCTGACGCCGCTGACGGTCGGGGCGCGGATCTGGTACCAGGCGCGCCAGGACGAGCGGCCCCGCTCCGACGCGATCATCGTGCTCGGCGCGGCCCAGTACAACGGCGTCCCCTCGCCGACCCTGCGGTGGCGGCTCCAGCACGCGCTCGACCTCTACCGCGCCGGCGTGGCGCCCGCGATCGTCACCGTCGGCGGCAAGGCCCCCGGCGACAACTTCACCGAGGCCGAGTCCGGCCGCCGCTGGCTGGTGCAGAGGGGCGGGGTCCCGGCCGCCAAGGTCGTCGCGGTGCCCGTCGGCCGCGACACGCTGGAGAGCTTCGAGGCGGTCGGCAAGGAGTTCGAGCGGCTGCGCTGGTCGTCCGGCGTGATCGTCACCGACCCCTGGCACGGCCTGCGCTCCAAGCGGATGGCCGAGGCCAACGGCATCAAGGCCGCCGCCTCGCCGACCCGCAGCGGCCCCAGCGTCCAGACCCGCGACACCCAGCTCCACTACATCGTCCGGGAGACGGGCGGATACCTCTCGTACGTCCTGCTGGGCAAGAGCGTGAAGACGCCCAGCGAAACGATCAAGATCATCCATGGCGACCCGGCGCAGACGGGCACGCCCACGGGCCCGTCCTCCGGGACGCCCGGCCCGTGAGGCGAACACCTTCCTCGAAGGTCATCTCAACGTCACCGTGGCCGCCTATCCTGGAAGCACATGACCAACTATCCTGACCGCGGTCAAGCCCCGGACGGCTCCACCGCGAACAACCCCGCAGGGCACCCTCACACTGCGCCCTCTAACACTGCGCCCCCTAACCCTGCGCCCTCTCAAACTGCGCCCCCTGGCAGCACGCTCCCTCACACGGCGCCCCCTCACCCTGCGCCTCCTCAGACCGCGCACCCTCAGACCGCGCAGTGCTACAGCCCGTCCGACCGCGAGCGCTGGGCGCCCGAACCGCCCAAGCGCCGTGACCGGACGGCGTTCGAACGCGACCGCGCCCGCGTCCTGCACAGCGCGGCCCTGCGCAGGCTGGCCGCGAAGACACAGGTGGCCTCGCCCGGCGCGGACGCCGGGGCCGACACCGTGCAGAGCCTGCGCACCAGGCTCACCCACTCCCTCGAATGCGCACAGGTGGGCCGTGAGCTGGGCAAGTCCCTCGGCTGCGACCCCGACCTGGTCGAGACCGCGTGCCTGTCCCACGACATCGGCCACCCGCCGTTCGGGCACAACGGCGAGGCCGCGCTGGACGTCGTCGCCCGCGACTGCGGCGGATTCGAGGGCAACGCGCAGAGCCTGCGCGTCCTCACCCGGCTGGAACCCAAGTCGTTCGCGCCGGACGGACCGCCCCTCCACGGCCGCAGCGTGGGGCTCAACCTCACGCGCGCTGCACTTGACGCCGCGATGAAGTACCCGTGGACCGAGGCCGACGCCGTCAACGGGAAGTTCGGCATCTACGCCGACGACGTGGACGTGGCACGCTGGGTCCGGGGTGACGCCCACCCCGGCCGCACCTGCTTCGAGGCCCAGGTCATGGACTGGAGCGACGACGTCGCCTACTCCGTCCACGACCTGGAGGACGCGCTGGTCGCCGGGCACATCGACTTCGCCCGGCTCGCCGACCCCGCCGAGCGGCGCCTCGTCGCCGCCACCGCGATCAAGCTGTACTGCGCCGACGCCGACCTCGCCGAGCTGGAGGAGCGTTTCGCCGTGCTGCTCGCCGAGCCCTGCTGGCCCGACCACTACGACGGCACCCCGCGCGACCTCGCCGCGCTCAAGAACCTCACCAGCACCCTGATCGGCCGGTTCTGCGTGGCCGCCGAGACCGCCACCCGCGACGCCTACGGCGACCGCCCCCTGACCCGGTACGCGGCGGAGCTGATCGTCCCGCGCGAGCAGCGCCTGGAGAACGCGCTGCTCAAGGGCATCACGGCGCACTACGTGTGGATCAGCCACGAGGAGATCCGCGCCCGCCAGCGGACGCTGATCACCGAACTGGCCGAGATGATGCTCGCCGGCGCCCCCGGCACGCTCGACCCCGGCTTCCGCGCCGCCTTCACCGACGCCGATGACGACGCGGCCCGCCTGCGCGCCGTCGTCGACCAGATCGCGTCCCTGACCGACCTCTCGGCCACCACCCGGCACGCGATGCTGAGCGACCGCGACCACTGACCCCGCACGATCGGCGGCCTTGCGTCCCCTCTCCCAGCTCAGCCCTCGCCCGTCCTCTGCCACTGACCCCCGCACGGTCGGCGGCCTTGCGGTCCCCTTTCGCAGCCCTGCCCCGTCCGACCAGCAGGGCCGGCCTGCCGCTTTAACAGCCCTCGCCCGCCCTCCAGCCGCTCTCGCCCGTCCTCCACCAGCTCTCGCCCGTCCTCCACCAGGTCTCCGCCCACCGTCTCGTCTGGCAGGTCCTGACCCACCACTTAGCGATCCATTGCGGCCCCCGGCGCGCCCAGGTAGGCCCGGCGCGCCCAGGTAGGCCCGACGCGCCCAGCGCCGACCCTTGTCTCTCCGGAGGGGCCGCTGTAGTGATAGCAAGAAGTCATCTACAGGAGGTCGCCATGCCCGAGGAGACGTTCGTCATCGCCGGCGCCAGCCTGGCCGGTGCCAAGGCGGCGGAGACGCTCCGCGAGGAGGGCTTCACCGGCCGCGTGGTGCTGATCGGCGAGGAGATCGAACGCCCGTACGAGCGGCCGCCCCTGTCCAAAGGCTTCCTGCTGGACAAGGAACAGAGGGAGAAGGCCCACGTCCACGAGGCCGACTGGTACGACAAGCACGAGGTCGATCTGCGGCTCGGCGTCTCCGTCGCGGCGATCGACCGCGCCGCGCACCAGGTGCGCCTGTCGACCAAGGAGCCGATCGGCTACGACAAGCTCCTCCTGGCCACCGGGGCGTCCCCGCGGCAACTGGAGGTCCCCGGATCCAGGCTCCAGGGCATCCACTACCTGCGGACGATGGCCGACTCGGCCGCCCTGAAGCAGGCGCTCGCACCCGGCGGCCGCCGCGTCGTCGTCGCCGGGGCGGGGTGGATCGGACTGGAGACCGCCGCCGCGGCCCGTTCCTACGGCAACGACGTCACCGTGATCGAGCCAGAACCCGCGCCGCTGCACGCCGCCCTCGGCCCCGAACTGGGCGCCGTCTTCGCCGCGCTGCACCGCGAACACGGCGTCGACCTGCGCCTCGACCAGGGCGTGGCCGGATTCTGGGGCGCCGGGCAGGTCTCGGCCGTCGTCACCTCCGGCGGCGCCGAGATCCCCGCGGACGTCGTGATCGTCGGAATCGGCGCCCGCCCGAACACGCGACTGGCCGAAGAGGCCGGGCTGGAAGTCTCGAACGGCGTGCTCGTCGACGCCTCCCTCCGCACGTCCGACCCCGACATCTACGCCGCCGGCGACGTCGCCAACGCCTACAACCCGCTCCTCGACCGCCGGATCCGCGTCGAACACTGGGCGAACGCCCTGAACGGCGGCCCGGCCGCCGCACGTGCCATGCTCGGCCAGGACGTCACCTACGACCGCGTCCCCTACTTCTTCAGCGACCAGTACGACCTCGGCATGGAGATGTCCGGCATCGCGACCCCGGGGGAGTACGACGAGGTCGTCTTCCGGGGAGACGTCGAGGGCCGCGAGTTCATCGCCTTCTGGCTGTCCGGCGGACGCGTCGTCGGCGGGATGAACGTCAACGTGTGGGACGTGACCGGTGACGTGCAAGCACTGATCAGGTCCGGCCGCCCCGTCGACACCACCCGCCTAGCCGACCCGGCGACCCCCCTGGCCGACCTGGTCTGAGCCACCAGAGCTGAGCCACCTAACCTGACCAACCACCTGGCCTGGGCCACCACCAGGTCTGAGCCACCAGGTTTGACCAACCACCTGGACGCGGCACCTCGTCGCCGCTGATCCGCCTGAGAGCATTCCACCGGGGATGTCAGCAACGTAAGGTCGTCCGGGTGGTGACGGAGAAGATCACGCCGCCCGTCCGGGCACGGACGTCGGTGACGGTGGCGTTCACCGTCCACGGCCTGGCCGGTACCGCCTGGGTGACCCGGATCCCGCAGATCAAGGAGCATCTCGGCCTCGGCGAGGGCGCGATGGGCGTGGCCCTCCTCGGCGCGCCCGTGGGCGTCGCCGTGGCCGTGCGGTTCGCGGGCATGATCGTCGCGCGCTGGGGAAGTCGCGCGACGACCATCGGCGGCGGGATCACCGGCGCGCTGTCGCTCGTCCCCCTCGGACTGGCCTGGAACCTCGCCGCGCTGATCTGCGCTCTGGCGGTGCTGGGCGCCTCTCTGGGCCTGATGGACGTGGCCATGAACGCCCAGGGCGTCGCCGTCGAGCGCCTCTACCGGCGCCCCCTGATGTCCGGAATGCACGGCGCGTACAGCATCGGGACCCTCATAGCCGCCCTGATCGGGTCCGCCGCGGCCCACAAGGACGTCCCGGTGCCGGTGCACCTGTCCCTGGCGGCGGCCGTGCTGATGATGGTCCTGCTGCTCGGTTGCCGAAACCTCATGGACCGTTCCGCCGACACCCTCGACTCCTCCGACCCTCTCAACTCACCAGGCACCCTCGACTCACCAGGCACTTTTGTCTCCGCCACCCCCGCCTATGCCTCTACCCACGACCCCACTCACGACCCCACCCACGACCCCATCCGCGAGGAGCCCGAGGAGCCGAGAACACCGAGCAAGCCGGACGGTCCCTCCACCACGCCCAAGGCCATCCCCACCCCAACACCGGCCGGTGGCTCTGGGCGCTGGCTCCTGGCGATGCTCGGGATCATCGGCCTCTGCTCGTTCGTCGGTGAGGGGGCCATGGCCGACTGGAGTGCGATCTACCTGCGGGAGAGCCTCGGCACCGGCCCCGGCGTCGCGGGCCTCGGGTTCGCCGGATGCGCCGTCGCCATGACGATCGGACGGCTCGCAGGGGACAAGGTCGTGGCGCGTTTCGGTCCCGTCCCGGTACTGCGGGCCGGGTCCCTGGCCGCCGCCGTGGGACTCGGGCTTGGGCTCGCGGTCCGTGACCCGTCCGCCGCCGTGGCCGGTTTCACACTGTTCGGCCTCGGCATCGCCGTGGTCGCGCCCGTCACCTTCAGCGCCGCGGGCAACGTGCCCGGCGTCCCCGCCGCGTCGGGCATCTCCAGAGTGACGGGCGTCGGCTATGCCGGGCTGCTCGGCGGACCGCCCATCATCGGTTTCGTCGCACAGGGGATCGGCCTGGGCTGGGCACTCGCCGTCCCGGTGGGTCTCGTCGGCCTGATCTTCCTGCTGGCTCCGGCGGCCGCCACGGCCGGGCGTTGAACCGCCACCCGACCCGGCGCGCCGCGTGCTGATCTTTTGCCCAGGTTGTGACCATGGCATATGTCCGGCTCCGGTAAGGTCTGGGCGAGTGAACACCATGCAGCGGTCAAGACCGGTCAGAACGGTCTCGTCCGCCCCGGCCTACCGCACGTTCCTTCGCGAACTGCTCAGTTTCGGTTTCGTGGGTTTCGTCGGCACGCTCATCATGATCTTCGGCGCGAACCTGATGCGCGCCTGGCTCGGCGGCAGCCCCGTCACGAGCGTCGTCGTGCCCACCGTGGTGTCCACCCTGACCTCCTACCTGGCCAACCGCTTCTGGACGTTCCGGCACCGCGACAGCGACGGCTCCGGCCGCGAGGTCGTGGTCTTCTTCGCGCTGAACGGCGTCGGCCTGCTCATCCAGGTCCTGTGCACCGGATTCACCTACTACACCCTCGGCCTGCACGGCGGCGTCGCCTACAACCTCGGCCTGCTCGCCGGCGTCGGCCTCGGCGCGGCGTTCCGCTATTGGTCGTACAAGAAGTGGGTCTTCACCCACGCGGCCGCCTGACGACTGAGCCTGCAACCCGCAGCCCTACCTGTCAGTCGCCTATCTGCCTGCCGCTTGGCATCCCGCGCCCTGCGAAGGGTCGCCCTGACCGGCGGCACCCTGCCTCCGCCCTTCCCGACCGCCTGCTCCTCCTGACCGCCTGCTCCTCCTGACCGCCTGCCCTTCCTGACCGCCTGCCCTTCCTGACCGCCTTGGCATCCTCCGCTTCTGCTGGGAATGCCCAGGGCGGAGATCGGGTCGTACACACCATGAGCACGCCTCTCCGGAACCGGCCGAGCCGCCTTGACGACGAATGGTCCCAGCACCGGTCGGCGGTCTTCGGCGCCGCCTACCGCATCACCGGCAGCGTCGCCGACGCCGAGGACATCGTCCAGGACGTGTGGCTGCGCGCCGCGGCCCAGGAATCCCTGGATGGCATCCGCGACCTGCGCGCCTGGCTACTCACCGTCGCCGCGCGCCGTTCCTACGACGTCCTCGGCACCGCCCGTGCCCGCCGCGTCGACTATGTCGGCCCGTGGCTGCCCGAACCCCTCCTGACCGGCCCGGACGTGGCCGACAAGGTCCTCGTGGACGACACCGTCGGCACCGCGATGATGCTGGTCCTGGAAGAACTGACGCCCCCCGAGCGAGTCGCGTTCGTCCTGCACCAGGCATTCCAGGTGCCCTACGACCAGATCTCCGAGGTGCTCGGCAAGTCGCCCGCGGCCTGCCGGCAGCTCGCGTCCAGGGCCCGCCGCAAGGTCGCCGCCGCCCAGCCCGCCCGTCCCGCTTCACGCGCCGAACGCGAGAGGGTACTGACGGCCTTCCGCGCCGCATACGAGGAAGGTGATGGCGCGGCGCTGATGAACCTGCTCGACCCGGACGCGACGTACACCACCGACGGCGGCGGCAAGGTCTTCGCCGCCCGCAAGATCATCGTCGGCGCGGCGCGGGTCATCAACACCCTGCTCAGGGTGGGCGCGCGCCACCGGGTACGTCTCGTTCCCGCCGAAGTCAACGGCGAACCGGCCCTGCTGGTCCACACGGACGGCCGCGTGACCGGCGTCGACACGATAGAGATCCAGAAGGGCCGCATAACCGCCTACCGCCGCGTCCTGAATCCCGACAAACTCGCCCCCCTGACCAATCACCTCCACCACTAGGATCTCGAACCGCCTAGACAAGACCGCGTCCGCGAACAAGCCAGGCCAGCCATTTCACCTGGCGGCCCAGCACACCCCCGGTCGGCTCCGCCAGCCACGCCCGGCCCAGTTGAACCGCCCCATGACGGGCTCGCCCCTCAAGGGCGCCTGCCTGCCCGTCCGGTCCGGACAGCGGACGCGCCCTTGAAGCGAAGCCGAACAGCAAAGGCAGACTCCGAACGACCTGGTCGAGGCGACCGCAAGCCGGGCGGCCACGTCAGACGGCGATGGGCCACCCGCCCTCGACACAACGGATCGCCGCGACAATCACGGACCGCCGTCCTCCTCCGCAGCCCTGGTCACCCGCAGATCCTGGTGCCAGTCCCAGAGCCTCAGAGCGGACGCGATGCCATCCGCCACCGAGTGGCTCCCGGCACCGGACCAGCAGCGGCTTGCGGCCCTCTGCTCTGCGACGACTCTTGAACTGGCTCGCCGCGTCCCTCATTAGATACCGTGCCAGCGCCCTCCGCGTCGTCGGCGCATCGAGCGACCTGCTGACTAGAGGATCACCCGCCGGTGCCCCGTCGCCCCGGTGACCGGGAACCGTCCGCCTACCCGATGCGCAGGTGTGGCCCCCACTCAACCATTAGCAGCGCTGTTCTGGCTGACCCTGTTCATCCTCAACCTTCTCGCGCCGCAGGCGGCGGCGATGGTCTACCGGAGCGCAGCTGATCTCATCATCTGGCCGACAGTCCTGATCCAAGGACGGACGCCGCCGTCGCGGCGAGGCGGCCGCTGCCGTCGAGTGCCGTCGAGTGCCGTCGAGCAGGATGGGAGACGCACCCAGCCGTGCGCCGTCCATACTGAACACCGCCTACCCAATGCGTCTGTTGACGGCGAGCTGTAAAAGACAAGTGTCTCGATGACCCTGCGCTCGTCCTTTCCGCGGTGGGTGGCCGCAACTTGATACTGCTCCTCCGCATGTGGCACGCGCACAACCGCCACGCAGGGAGCCGCGCACCAATCGCCTCAACTCCCTGAGCTGCAACTGCCCCCAGCGGCAACGTCGTCGTTCCCATAGAAGCCGCACCGCCCTGCACCGCTCCGTTCTGCACCGCACCGCTCTGCTTCTGCCTACCGCTCCACACAGTCACAGCGTGGTCGGCAACGTCGTCTTCCTGGTGACGAAGGGAGAACGACGATGGCACGCATACTTCTGGGTGAGGCCACACCCGAGGTCTACAAGGGTTTCATGGACATCGGCCGAGTGATCCGCAAAGGCCCTCTTGATCGACGGGTTCAGGACCTGATCAAGATCCGCGCGTCACAGCTGAACGGATGCGCCTTCTGCGTGGACGCTCACATCCGGGACGCACGCACGCTCGGTGAGTCCGAGGAGCGCATCCACCACACCACCATCTGGCGCGAATCGCACCTCTACACAGAGCCGGAACGCGCCGCGCTCGCCTACACAGAGGCCGTCACGCGTCGCGAACCGGTCAGCGACGAACTTTGGGACACGCTGCGCGAGCACTATCCGAACGACCGTGAACTCGGAGACCTTGTCGGACTTGTGTCTCTGATCAACGCGCTCAACCTGTTCGGAGTGCCACTGAAACTCAGGCCGCCCGTCCGAGACTGAGCCCGCCCTTCAGGGTCTGCCTGGGCGGGCCGGATAGCGACGGACGTGCCGACGGACATGCCTCGTCCTCACCGCCCTGCAGGGACGATCTTCTCGGTCTGCGCCACCGCCTCGCCCAGGACGCCCGCAAGGTCCTGACCGGTGGCCTGGGAGAAGATCACCTGATCGATCCCGGATTCGGCGAGCCGCCCGACGGTGTCGACGGCCGCGTCCACCGATGTTCCGTCCCTGAGGAAAGCCAGCGCGGTCTTCTGAATGTCGGCATAGTCGCGTCCCTCCCGTTCGCAGTGCTCCCGCAGGACCTCCAGCTTCCGGGGCAGTTCCTCGCCGTCGAAGAGGTTGCACGCGTCGGCGTGCTTTGCGACGAACCGCAGTGTCTTCTTCTCGCCGCCTCCGCCGATCAGGATGGGCGGATGCGGCCGCTGAAGCGCGGGCGGAGAGTTCAACGGACGCTCCAGCCGGTAGTGCTCGCCCTCGAACGCCGACTCGTCGCCCTGCCACATCTGGTGGGCGATCTTCAGCGTCTCCTCCAGCCGCTCGAACCTCTCCGCCGTGGGCGGGAACGCGACGCCGAGACCCCGCGACTCCTCGTCGTTCCACGCCGCGCCGATGCCAAGCCAGGCCCGTCCGCCCGAGAGGACGTCCAGCGTTGTCACCGTCTTCACCAGGAGCCCCGGGTGCCGGTAGGTGACGCCGGTGACCATCGTTCCGAGGGTGATCCGCTTGGTCAGCGCCGCCGCGTACGCCAGTGCCGAATAACCCTCCAGCATCGGTTCCTCGGCCGCGCCCACCACGTTGATCTGGAAGAAGTGGTCCATCACCCAGAAGGAACGCAGTCCGGCCTCGTCGGCCTCCTTGGCGATGCGACCGAATGTCGGCCCGATCTGTTCAGGTCCGCCGGAAAAGGTGAAACTGGGGACTTGCAGTCCGATATGCATGGCAGATCCTCACGTTCGTCATGTGCTTCGCGAGCTCGCAGACCGAATATCGGAGACAACTATGCGAGCTGGAGTGCGCTCCAGGTCAAGCCTCGGCCTTCGCCCTCCTCCTCGTCTGTACCGCCAGACGGGCGCAGCAACCCTGGTCCCGAGCGATCTCGTCGTGTCCGTAGAGACACCGACTTGCGCGATGGGCCTCGCGGTACACACGAACGATCATGCTGCGCCTGCCACTGCCCGGCTGGACGTTGCTGCCCAGTGTGATGCGTCAAGTGTGTGAATCGGTGGCGCATGTGTGATCCGGCTGTGCATGTGCGTTCCGGCGGTGCATGTGCAATCCGGCGCTTTGGGTGCTCGCCGATGTGTGTGCGTGATGCAGGACGGTGCCCGGCTGCGTCGGCGAGATGGGCTGACGTCCCGGCGGACGCCCCGGCCTGTGGTCCGTGACTGCCACCTAATTGGCCCACCGAAGTTTCTCGGCTTGTAAAATGCTTCGGCGATCATCTGACTTTCAAATTTCTATGCCGAGTATCGAGGATCGGATATTCGAAATTGGAGATTCGCGGTGGGGGCGGCGCTGCGTACGGGGCCGCCCCTCCAAAGTCAAGGGCGCTTCGCGTCGCTACGCGATGGGACTCCGTCCCACCCTTGACTTCGGAGCCTCTGCGGCCCCTGGGTGCAGCTCTCATCGGGCAGGCTCCGCCTGCCCCCGCCCGACGCGCCGCCCCCACCGCCCCATCAATGCCAAAAGTGGGGATAATTCATCTCAATTCAGACAGCTGTGGTGCTCGGATGTTTTCCTGTCGCGAAGGTGACAATAGACGAACCTGATTTAAGCGTTGATCTTGACCGGGAGGCGATATCATTCGAATATGCGTTCGATGGCGATCGATCTTGATGAGGCGTCCACCGCGGAAATGGTGAACGCTCTCTCGATGATCGCTGCCGAACTCGCACAGCGGCCCACGCCCGACTCGTCAGCGGCGTGTATGGAACTCACCGAGACCCTCGCAGCCGCCAGCGACCTGTGCGAAAGCGTCCTTGCCGGGTTCATCGGACGTGTCGACACCCATGGCGAGGTGCAGCGTTGGGGGTTGCCTTCCACCCGAGCCTGGCTCCGCTCACGGTTGGGCATGCGTGACCACAACGCCAAGCAGCGCCTCACTTCTGCGCGTCAGCGCCACCGCCTGCCCCAGACCACGAAGCTCTGGGCGGCGGGAGAACTGTCCAGTGACTACGCGGCCACCATCTCCGACGCCGTCGCCCGCCTGGACGACTCCGACTGCGGTGCGGCGGAGAGCCTGCTGCTCGACATGACCAGCCAGGGGTTCTCTCCGGGGAAGCTGGCCTCCTTCGGCCGCCGCATCCGCGATGTCATAGCCGAGCGAGACGGCACCGGTCAGGTCGACCCGGAGTCGAGCCGTGGTTACACCCGCTCATGGATCACCTGTACTCGTTCCTTGGACGGCGGCCGCTACCTCAAGGGCTGGCTCAACGCCGAAGACGCGGCGGTGTGGGAAGGGACCGTGGCGCCGCTGGCGGCACCTGCCGGGGCCGACGACCATCGCGACCTGCCCGAGCGCACCGCCGCCGCCGTGACCTCCGTCCTGGCGGGCGGGCACACCGCCACCAAGGTCACCGTCATCTGTGACTTGGAGACCCTCACCGGCGGCACGGCCCCCGCCCGCCTCACCGACGGCACTCCCATACCCGCCGAACACGCCCGCCGCATCGCTCTGTCGGCCGGGGTGTCCCCTCTCATCCTCGGGCGCGGCCACGTTCCGCTGTACCTTGGCCACCGGCACCGCTTCGCGAGCCCCGGGCAACGCCGGGTACTGGAGACCCTCTACTCCACTTGCGCCGTTCATGACTGCGAGATTCCGGGCACTCTGTGCGAGATTGACCACGTGGACGGCTGGGCGCTCGGCAACAGCCCAACCGACATCGACAAGCTTGCCTTGTGCTGCGGATGGCACAACCGCTTCAAACACACCAACGCTGAACAGATCCGAATCAGCCGAGGTGCGGACGGCCGTTACATCTACCGTGTCCTGCCGCCGCCAGGAAGCGTCCGCAGGCAGAGAATGGATTCCGAGGGGCTATGACTCGCGTCAACCCCACCGAAAGGCCACGCCACCAAGCCGATGTCCCCCCAACCGGTCAATTGGAGCGGCCTACCTCTCAACCGTGGCATGCCACCAACCGCTGCCCGCCATCCGCCCTCTCAGTGCGTGTTGATCGATCCTTTTATTGGCACTCGAGAATGCGTCGGCCTTGGCGGACGGCGGGCCGTCCGCCACGTGCCAGGCGGCGGGTCATAAGGCCGATCGCGGCCCACCGAATCATGGCTTCGCTGGTGGCGGGATCGCGTTCGTGGTCGCGTGCCAGCCGCCGGTGTGCGGTCAGCCATGCCAGAGCCGCTCGACCGCCCACCGGCGCGGGAGCACGGCGAACCCCTCCCGATTCGCAGGCTTGCGGACAAGCCGATCGTGGTGCACAGGCTGTCGCGGGTCCGCCCCGCCCGCCGTCCTGCTTGGCGGCGCCGGAGCGGCGGGAGCCCAGCAGGCGTTCGGCGAAACTTGCGTCGGCGAACACCAACCGGCAGGTGGGCAAGGTGCAAGCTGGTGCGGGTGATGGCCGAGCGGGCGCCGCGTAGATCGCCGATGAGCGGCCCGGTGTCCGTGGGCGTCACCGCTAACCGATTGCGCCCTGTCGGAGGCGGTGTACTGGCGCACCGCGTGCTGGAGACGCTGTCGCTCTGACTGGCGCCAGCACCCGTGCGGCGCCACGGCTTGGAGAAGGTGAACATCGTGGATGGCGCGCTGGTGCCCGTGCGAGACCGGCCCCTGGCCGAGCGCAGCAAGAACCGACTACTAGGCCAACACACAGATCGCCATCAGATGCCGACACATGCCTGATGGCCGCGGCCGGCGCCCCGCTGTCGGCCAACCATGACGACTGCAAGCCCACTGCGGCTCGGTGATCGACCAAACCCCGCGTGGGCGGCATGTGATGACCGACGGCGCCCGCCAGGGCAACCCCGGTGTGATCATTCCCGGCGGCAAGCCCTGCGGCAGCGGCGCCCGGGAGCCCTGGCAGATTTCAACTCCATGCACCGCAGCGTCCGCGCCCGAACCGGACGAGCCCTGGTCGGGCCGAAGAACCGGAAGACCCTGCGCGACCGCCGTCGTAAGGGCACACCCTGCGGGACACCCCGGCTGGCATCGCCTATCCCCACAACCTAACCGCCACCGCCTGTTGCACCCGTCCTGACGCAGTTGGCAACGGCCCATCCGGCCTGCGAGCTACGTGACAGCCCTTGGTAGCGCAAGGTGAGCAAGGAAGCGTACTCGCGAGGTCAGCCGCTCGACTTGCCCTGGGACGCGAAGTGTGGACGCGCCTTGGAGTGTCGGTGCGGTGGTGCATGCTCTGGGCCCATGAGCATGAACGGGGAGTACCTGGCGGTCACAGCTGCGCAGCTCGACAAGGCGATCAAAGAACCGGGATGGGCCTTGAAACTGGCTTACCAGGTCATGGATGCGGAGGGAGAGCCCCAGCGGCCCCCTGCTGAGGCTCGCTGCATGACCACGCATAAAGCGTGGCATGCGATCGCTTTCCTGCTGGAACGCGCTGGCTTTCGCGACTATATCGTCTACGGTGACCAGGCTCTCACCGATGAGGACTGGGGTTATGGTCCGCCGAGGTATCTGACCCCCGAGCGGGTCAGGGAAGCAGCAGATGCGCTTGCGAACCTTTCATACAACGATCTGATCGCCGAGGTGGCTCCTGCGGATCTGTCAGCTGCGGAAATCTATCCGTCTATTTGGGACGACGAGGACGCGCTCGAATGGGTGCGTGGCTGGTTCGAGGATCTCGAACCGTTCTTCCGGGCCGCAGCCGGTCGAGGCGATGCCATGCTGACCTGGTTGGACTGACCACGAAGCGCCACTGCTCACTACTTCGCCAGCCCCGCTACTCCGCCACGTCCGCTACTCCGCGATCAACGCGACTCCGCCGTGGCGTTGGCCTGGTCACGTATGACGAAACGGGACTGCCGGTTGATTTGGCGGACGGGGGACGGTGGGGGCGGCGCGTCGGGCGGGGGCAGGCGGAGCCTGCCCGATGAAAGCTGCACCCAGGGGCCGCAGAGGCTCCGAAGTCAAGGGTGGGACGGAGTCCCATCGCGTAGCGACGCGAAGCGCCCTTGACTTTGGAGGGGCGGCCCCGTACGCAGCGCCGCCCCCACCGTCCAGGAAGAACGCAGTCTTTTCGGGCGCCCGTGGATAGATGGCTCTGGCAACTTTGACTACTCGATCTATCACCTTGCACCGCACCATCCCGAAATCGATATGGGTTTTGTGGTCCGCGCTACCAGCGAGGGAGATTCAACGATTATCCGAGAGGGCAGTTCAGACAACCTGTGCAGAGTCGTGAGGTCATCGTCTGCAACTCTCACCACGCAGGTCCGGGGGAACCGAGCATGAAGGACTGTTGACCTGGAGTGCGCTCCAGGTGGGATTCTGGGCGCGTGAGTTCATACTCTCCAGCTGAGACCGCCGAGAAGACCGGTTTCAGCATCGACACGCTGCGTTACTACGAGAAGATCGGCTTGCTTTCGGGGATCGCGCGGAACGCATCGGGCCGACGGGTCTTCAGCGACGATGACCTGTCATGGCTCGGGATGCTTCGTTGCCTGCGGGAGACCGGTATGCCGATCGCGGAGATGCTGCGGTACACGGAGCTCGCCCGGGGTGGGGAGGAGACCGTCCAGGAGCGGCTCGAAATTCTGCAGGATCACGACCGGCGGGTGGAGGACCAGATCGCCAAGTTGCGGGAGCAGCAGGAGCAGATCCAGTGGAAGATAGGCATCTACCAAGGGGCCTTCCGCGAGACCACGCTGGCCTGAAGAGCAGCCGACTTCCGCAGTTGCTGGCCACCTGCGTGCCCAGCACCGCCTCTTCCGCTTGTCTCTGATGCCCACCCACTCGGCCTGTGTGCCCCGCTTGGCCTGTGTGCCCCGCTCGGCCTCTCCACTCGGCCTGGGTGGCTCACTCACTGGGTGGCTCACTCGGCCTGGGTGACCGACTCGGCCTGGGTGACCGACATCAGCCGGTGTCTCGAGATCCGGCCCTTTGTAACGGCCCTCCATAACGACCCTCCGGTCCTCCGCAACGGACCCCATAACGACCCTCCGCCCCGGTGGCCCGCACGTCAGAGCTGTGCTTGGACGAGCGCGACGTTGCTTCGCGATACGCCTGGTGTGGCCCGAGGCCCGAGGCCCGAACCCCGAGGCCCGGTGTTCGCCTCCGGTAGCACCTCATTGATCGGGGAACGCGGCTTGCGCGGCGGCTGAGGCCAATCTGCGACAGGCCCTATGCCCCCGCCCGCTTACGCACCGCAACCACTCACGTCCTGAGAGCTCAGACCTACTGCTTGCGCGCGTCCGGGCCTTGTCCCGGGCGTGCCTGGCCGGGTGGACGATCTGTGCGCCGGGTGGCTTCGGTGTGCATTGCGCGCTGGATCGTGGGCGGCTCGGGCTCGTCTGTCATTGTTGTCGGCTGTCTGCGGGCTGCCGGGAGTCGAGTAGTGCTTGTGCGTGAGCCCAGGTCTCGGATGGGTCGAAGCGGTCGGCGGTCCAAGTATGGGAGCGGATTCGGCCGCGTGTCCGGAAGCGGCGCATGATGGCGACGTGTGGTGGCCAGGCGACGAAGCGGTTCAGGTCGGCGGCGGTCGTCCAGACCGAGACGGAACCGCTGCGGCGTTGCAGGGGGTTGGACCACAGCCATAGGCCGACGGCGCCTTCGAGGGTGGGCCAAGCGCGGCGGAGTGACAGGCCCGCTCTGTAGATGGAGGGCAAGTCTCGGGCGGTGCCGGTGAAATCGGTGACGCTGATCAGGACGGAACCTTCCGCCTTCGCGGGCCCTGGACGCCATTGGGTTCTCATGGGGTACGGCCGAGGAGGGCGAGCAGGCGGTTCTGGGGAGCGGTGTCGTCCGGGACGGGGACTTGCTCGTCGAAGGCGGTGCCGGGGCCGCGGTCGTCGGTGGGGACGATGGCGGCGACCTTGAGGGAGGCGGTGACGAGTTCCTCGGACGGCTCCCAGGGCACTTGGATCGTGGTGGCGACGTCCCAGGCGTGGACGACCAGGTCGACGAAGTGGAAGCTGATCGCCAGGGCGGCGGGGAAGCCGCCGCTGTCGAGGAGTTCGGGAAGGATGAACTCCTGGTCGGGTGACGCCCCTGCGAAGGCGGTGGTGACGAGGTCGGCGGAGGTCTTCGCAGCGGCCAGGGGGTCGGTGCCGAGATCGCCGTTCCGCCAGTTCCGGAGGCGGGCGCCGTCCCCGCGGGCGGCTGCGGCGAAGCCCTGGTCCTGGCTGACCTGGTGGCGCAGGAGGCCGTGCAGCGTCCAGTCCGGGCAGGGCGTCGCCAGCGTGAGCTGGTCGGGCCGTACCTGCGCGACCGTGGAGAGGTAGAGGTCGAGCGCCTTCAGGTCGAGCGGACGGAAGTCGGTGTCGAGCAGCTCGGTCAGCATGTGCCTCACGGTAGGAAGGCCGAGAGGCCCAGGTACAGGGCCAAAATTGCAGGAAATGACTGAGCCGATTTAGGGTCGGCGGGTGGATCTTCATGTGAGCCTCGTGGGGCGCCGCGATCTCGCCGGGCAGATCTACCGGCAGCTCCGCGCGGCGATCCTGGACGGGCGGCTCCGCGTCGGCGAGGCGCTGCCGCCGACCAGGGAGCTTGCGCGGCGGCTGGAGATCTCCCGCAACACGGTGGCCGTGGCGTATGACCGGCTTATCGCGGAAGGGTTTCTGCGTGGGCGGGTGGGCGCCGGGACGTTCGTCCAGGAGGCGGGGCCGGTGCCGCGCGGTGCCCCGGAAGCGTCGCCGCTGAGGCCGCGGGCGATCTGGGACGAGGTATCCGTGTGGCCGACGTGGACGCCGGGTGTCCGGTGGGATTTCCGCGCCGGGTTGCCCGACGTGCGGCTGTTCCCGTACGAGTCCTGGCGGCGGATCATGGCGGGGCGGCTGCGGCCCTCGGCGCTGGACGATGCCGCCGCGGCGGGCGACCCGGCCGGTCTCCCGGATCTGCGGCGGGCCATCGCCCGGCATGTGGGGGTTTCGCGGTCCGTGCGGGCGTCCGCCGATGATGTCGTGGTCACCTCGGGGATCCAGCAGGCGCTGGACCTGATCGTCCGGGTGCTGCTGGAGCCGGGTGACGTGGTCGCCGTGGAGGATCCGGGGTACCCGCCCGCGCGGCTGCTGTTCCAGGCGGCGGGCATGCGGGTGCGGGGAGTCCCGGTCGATGCCGAGGGGCTGCGGGTGGACGCGCTGCCGGACGGCACGCGAGCGGTCTATGTCACGCCGTCTCATCAGTTCCCGCTGGGTATGCCGATGTCGCTGCCGAGGAGGCGGGAGCTGCTCGACTGGGCGCGGCGGCGGGACGTCGTGGTCGTCGAGGACGACTACGACACCGAATATCGCTACGGGGGCCGTCCGATCGAGCCGCTGCAGAGCATCGATGAGGATGGGCGGGTCCTCTACCTGGGCACGTTTTCCAAGATCATGCGACCGGTGCTGCGGCTCGGGTTCCTGGTGGCGCCGCCGTCGCTGCACCGCGCGTTCCGGATCGCCCGGTACGTCTCGTCCTGGCACGCGGAGCTGCCGTCGCAGGCCGCGCTGGCCCGGTTCATCGACGACGGGCTGCTCGCGCAACACATCCGCAGGTCGCGACGGGAGTATCAGGCGCGGCACGAGCGGGTCGCCGAGCTGGTCGGGGACTGGCCGGGTCTCACCCTCGTCCCGTCCGCGGCGGGGCTGCACCTGAGCGCGACCCTCCCGGACGGGACGGACGACGCGGCGCTCGTCCGGCGGGCGCTCGCGGAGGGCGTCGGTCTGTTCGCGCTGTCGGAGTTCGCCGTCGATGGTCCGTCCGTCCTCGGGTTGGTGTTCGGCTATGGCGCCGTGGCTCGGCCGGAGATCGATGTGGGTCTCGCACGTCTATGCGACATCGTCGCGGGGCTGGGATGACCTGACGTGAGCGACCAGGGTGGCCGCGTTGAGCGTCCGGTTGGCGGGACTGGTGCTCACCCGAAGGCGGGTGGCGCTGGCCGAAGGGAGTGGCTTGCCGTCGTCGGGGCGTCAGCCTGGGGTGCTGCGGGGCTAGCGCTGGACGGGGGTGACTCGGCGGCCGTCGGCGGCGAAGAGCAGGATGCGCTCTAAGTCGACGGTCAGGGCGACGTGGTCGCCGTGGTTCGGACGGTCGCCGGAGGCGATGCGGAACAGAAGGTCGGAGCGGCGGTGGTGGCCGGCGTGCTTCTCTTGCGGGGTCTCGTCCGTGAATGACGGGCGGTGCAGGCGCGTCCGCAGCCGGGCCATGAGACCGGCCGGTTCGGAGTGGGCCGGGGGATCGGGGGGCCGGGTCGCGCCGATGTCGTTCGCGTCCACTGTCGGCATGCCCGCCTCGGCGTAGGCGAGCCATTCGTGTCCGTGGAACTCCAGTGCGCGTACCTGCCCGGACAGAGTGGTGCCGGGGGCCGCGGGGGAGCCGGGGGCGATCGGGGCCAGCATGTCGGGGCGGATACCCACGATGACGGGCTTTCCGTGGTGGGTGATCAGCCAGGACGCGCGGGGATCGTCCCAGGGGAGGGCCAGTCGCTGCGAGCCGAGGTCGAGCATCATGCCCTCGCCTTCGACCGCCCAGAGCGTCGCCTGCAGCAGGTTGATCGGCGGGTTGCTGAGGAACGCCGCGACGAACACCGTCGCCGGGTCCGCGTAGATCTGCTCGGGGGTTCCGACGTCTTCCAGGACGCCGTCGCGCAGCACTCCCATCCGGTCGGCCATCGTCATCGCCTCGACCTGGTCGTGGGTGACGTAGACGGTGGTGGTGCCGCTGGCGCGTACCAACGCGGCGATCTCGACGCGCAGTTCGGTGCGCATGCCCGCGTCCAGGCTGGACAACGGCTCGTCCAGGAGGAACAGCGACGGCTCGCGGATCAGCGCCCGGCCGATCGCGGCCCGCTGACGCTGGCCGCCCGACAGCGTCTGCGGCAGCCGGTCGATCATCGTGCTGAGGCCCAGCGCGCGCGCCAGCTCGACGACCTTCGCGGTGGCGGCGGTGCGGTCCCCGCGGGCCGCCTCCAGCGGGAACATCATGTTGCCCTTGACGGTGCGGTGCGGGTAAAGCGCGCCTTCCTGGAACACCATTGCCACGTTCCGATCACGCGGCTGGAGGTCGTTGGCGAGAGCGCCGTTCAGCCAGAGCTCGCCCGCGGTGATCTCCTCAAGGCCGGCGATCATCCTCAGGATCGTGGACTTGCCGCATCCGGACGGCCCCAGCAGGACGAACAGCTCCCCGTGGTCGATGCGAAGCCGGACGTTACGGATGGCCATCTGTCCGCCGGGATAGACCTTGTCAACGCCGTCGAGCACAACATCCGTCATCGGGTGCCGCCTGAGGGTGGGCAGGATCTGGGTGCGTTATCCCATCGCGCGCCGGACGGTTTGTCCATAGTCAGCCTGGGATTACTCGCCGTTAACCGGTCCGGGTGCGGCCAGGTGCTGAGACGGGGCGTGTCTAGGCCGTTCTCGTGTTCGCGGGTCCGACTGGAGATCGCGAAACCGCCGTGCGACGCTGCTGATCGAGGCGGAGGCCGGCCCGCGTCCGGCGGTGTCGCTCCGTCCGGCCCCGACCAGGGTCCGAAGGAGGAGCTCCCATGTCCGACTTCCCACCCGCCGGCAGTTCACCGGCCGACTCCCAATCAGCGGATTCACCCACGAACACATCCCGTGCGAGCACATCCCACGCGAGCACGTCCCGCGCGAGCACACCTCAGGGGAGCACACCTCAGGGGAACGCACCTCAGGGAAACGCACCTCAGGGAAACGCACCTCAGGGGAACGCACCTCAGGCGAGCACATTTCGTGCGAGCGCGTCCGGCGCAACGCACTTCAGTGCAGCACCGTCCGATCCAACGCAGTGCGATACAACGCAGTGCGATGCAACGCAGTGCGATGCAACGCAGTGCGATGCAACGCAGTGCGATGCAACGCAGTGCGATGCAACGCAGTCGAATGCGACACCGGCCGATGCAACACCGGCCGATGCAACACCGTCCCGTGTAGCTGGGGTGTTCCCTGCGGGCGTTGGTGGTGTCACCCGGCGGGCCTTTCTGCACCGCACCGGTGCGGGTGCCGTCCTGCTCGCGGGTGGCGTCCTCGCGGGGGGCACGGCCGCCGCCGCTCCCGTGCGGCAGGCCGCGGCGCGGATCGGACCGGCGGACCTCGATCCGCTCGTCCTGCTCAAGCGGATGCTGGCGTTCGACACCCAGAACTTCGGGGACGGCGGCGTCACGCGCCCGCACGCCGAGATGCTCAAGGCCGTCTGGGGGTCGGCGGGTGTCCCCGCCGAGATCGTGCCCACTCCCAAGAAGGACAACGTCCACCTCATCGCGCGGATCGAGGGCACCACGGCGGCCGCTCCGCTGCTGCTGCTCGGGCATTCCGACGTCGTGCCGGTGGAACGCGACAAATGGACCGTCGATCCGTTCGCCGGGGTCGTCAGGGGCGGTGAGATCTACGGGCGCGGGGCCCTCGACATGAAGGGCGCCAACGCCGCGTTCGTCACCGCGCTGCTGCGCCACCTCAAAGAGGGCGGCCGCTTCGACCGGGACATCATCGTCCTCACCGACTGCGACGAGGAGTCCGGGCCGTACGGGTCGCGGTGGCTCGCCGAGCACCACTGGGACAAGATCAACGCGGGGATGGTCCTCACGGAGGGCGGCTGGTTCCTCGCCCAGAAGGACCGCACGACGCCGATGCTCATCACCGTGACGCGCCAGGACAAGGTCTACTTCAATATCGACCTCGTCGCGGACGGCACGGCCACCCACTCGTCCAAGCCCAATCCCGACTCGGCCATAGCCAAGCTCTCGCGCGCCGTCACGGCCGTCGACACCTGGCTCGCGCCCGTCACCCTGACGCCCGTCACCCGGGAGTACTTCTCCGCGCTGGCCAAGGCCACCCAGGACGACGGGTTCAAGCGGGCCCTGGAGCTGCTGCTCTCCGCCCGCTCGCAGCAGGCCCGTGAGCGGGCTGCTGCGCTGGTAGTCAAGCGCAGTTCTTACCCGTGGCTGCACCGCGCGCTCCTCCGGACGACCCATTCGTTCGTCATCGAGAACGCGGGCTACAAGGAGAACGTCATCCCCTCGACCGCCACCCTCCGGATCAACTGCCGGGGCGTCCCGGGCGGCCAGCGCCCCCGCGACTTCCTGGCGGACTTCCGCGGGCGGCTCAAGGACAGGGACGTGACGGTCAAGCTCATCGGCGCCCCAGGGGAGTCCGAGGAGGACGCCCTCAAGCGCCTGGACGAGACGTTCGCCAAGCCGCCGTCCAGCATCGACTCGCCGCTCTACCAGGCGATCGGCGCCGCCGCGGGGAAGACCTACCCGGACGCGGTGTTCGCTCCGGCCCTGTTCGAAGCGGGGACGAGCCTGTCGCCGTGGACGTCGCGCGGGATCCCCGGGTACGGCGTCTACCCGTACGTCCTCGACAACGACCAGCTCGTCACCATGCACGGGAACGACGAGAGGATCTCCGTGGCCGCACTCCGCCAGGGCACGGAGTTCATGTACCGGCTGTTCGACCGGTTCAGGGTCCGCTGACCGCGCGCCCGATCGAGGGGTAGTCCACGACCAGGCCGTCCTGGTCGAAGACGATCTCCTCGGTGAACCCGGGGCTGGAGAACCGCACCACGCGGCGGTCGCCGTCCCGGCGGACGAACCTGTACGTCTGCCGGGACGGTGTCACCACGAGGTCCGGGACCGACACCCAGGCCATCAGGTGCTCCACCGGCGCGCCGTCGCTCGGCGCACCGTCGTCCGAGGGGCCATCGTCAGGGGCGCCGTCGTCCGGGGCGCCGTCGTCCGGGGAGCCACCGGGAGGGGGGCCGTCGAGGAGGCGGCCCCGCAGCACCGGCATCGTGTTCGTCAGCGGCGACAACCCGAGGTCGCAGTCGAGCGCGCCGCGCAGCGCCGCCGCGTCGCCGCCCGGGGGCGGGAGCGCCACGTGCCCCTCGGCGCGGGCGGTCACCGTCCACTCGCCCTCGGGCCGGTTGACCAGTTCCAGCCACCGCCGCCAGGGCCCCGCCTCCGCGTCGGTGCCGTGCGCCCGGACGGCGAGCCGGGCCGTCACGTACCGCTCGCCGGTGGTCAGCTCGTACTCCAGCCGGTAGGGGATCGGGCCGCCGCCGATCGCCGACCCGGTCGCCGCCATCCGCCCGGCGTCCAGTTCGACGTCCGCGACCTCCGCGCCCTCGGGCTTCACCCACACCAGCGATCTCGTCATCCCCCCAGTATCGTGTGGCGGCCGCCGCGATGCCGGTTCCGGCGCGATGCGCCGGATGTCGTGGCGCCGCCGTAGACTCCTTCGTCGTGGCAGGCCGCATTCGCAATGAGGACATCGCGCTCGTCCGGGAGCGGTCGTCCATCGACGCCGTCATCGGCGAGTACCTGCAGCTGCGCAGCGCGGGCGGCGGCAATCTCAAGGGCCTGTGCCCCTTCCACGACGAGAAGTCGCCCTCGTTCAACGTGACGCCCTCGCGCGGGCTCTACTTCTGCTTCGGCTGCGAGGCGGGCGGCGACGTCATCAAGTTCGTCCAGGAGATCGAGCACCTGTCGTTCTCGGAGGCGGTGGAACGGCTGGCGGCCCAGGCGGGCGTCCAGCTGCGCTACGAGGACGGCGGTGGCGGGGGCCCCCGGCGGGACGGCGGGCAGCGTGCGCGGCTGCTGGAGGCGCACAAGGCGGCCGCCGAGTTCTACGTCGGGAACCTCGGTTCGCCCGAAGGGGCGATCGGGCGGACGTTCCTGTCCGAGCGCGGCTTCGAGGCGGCCGACGCCGCGCACTTCGGGGTGGGGTTCGCGCCCAGGGAGTGGGAGGGGCTCGTCCGGCACCTGCGCGGCCGCGGCTTCGCCGACCGCGAGATCATCGCGGGCGGGCTGGCCAAAGAGGGGCGGCGCGGGCCGATGGACCGGTTCCGCGGCCGGCTGATGTGGCCGATCCGCGACCTGAGCGGCGACGTCATCGGATTCGGGGCCCGCCGCCTGTACGAGGACGACGAAGGCCCGAAGTACCTGAACACGCCCGAGTCGCCGCTGTTCCACAAGAGCTCGGTGCTGTACGGCGCCGACCTGGCGAAGAAGGAGATCGCCCGGCGGCGGCAGGCCGTGGTCGTCGAGGGCTACACCGACGTGATGGCGTGCCATCTGGCCGGTGTGCAGACCGCGATCGCGACGTGCGGGACGGCGTTCGGCGACGACCACATCAAGATCCTGCGCCGGCTGCTGATGGACCAGGACGAGTTCCGCGGCGAGGTGATCTTCACCTTCGACGGCGACTCGGCCGGGCAGAAGGCGGCGCTGCGCGCGTTCGAGGACGAGCAGAAGTTCGTCACGCAGACGTTCGTGGCCGTGCAGCCGGACGGTCTCGACCCCTGCGACCTGCGGGTGCGGCACGGCGACGCGGCGGTCCGCGACCTGGTGGCCTCGCGGCTGCCGCTGTTCGAGTTCAAGGTGCGCAGCGCGATCGAGCAGCACGACCTCGACACCGCCGAGGGACGGCTCGGCGCGCTGGACGCGGCGGCGCCCGTCGTCGCCGCGATCAAGGACCGGGCGCTCCGCCAGATGTACGCGGTCAGCCTCGACCGCTGGCTCGGGATCATGGACGAGCAGTTCGTGCTGGCGCGCGTCCGTGACCTGGCCGCCCGCCGTCAGGCCCGCCGGCGGGCGAACGGCGGGCGGGCGAACGGCGGCCGCGGGGGTGGCGGCCAGGCGGGGAACGGCCGGGAAGGCGCGCGGACGGGCGACGGGCGCGCGGTGAACGGGCCCGGTGGCGCGGGTGGCCGCGAGTCCGGTGCGGCGAACGGACCCGGAGGGGCGAACGGTCCCGGTGCGGCGAACGGTCCCGGAGGCGGGCGGCCCGCCTACGATCCGAACGACCCCGAGGTGCAGCGGGAGCGCGAGCTGCTCAAGCTCGCCGTCCAGCGGCCCGCGGTGCTGGGGCCGGCGTTCGACGACGTTCCGGCGGAGGCGTTCATCGCGCCGCCGCACGCGGCGGTGCGCGCGGTGATCGCGGACGCGGGCGGGGTGACGGCGGCGGGCGCGGTCGCCGAGTGGGTCGCGCTGCTCCTGGAGCGGGCGCCGAACGACCCCGTCCGGGATCTGGTCACCAAGCTCGGAGTCGAACCGGTACGGTCCGCCCAGGAATCGGACGACCGTTATGCGGTCGAGTTGCTGGCCCGAATACAGGAGCGCCAGCTCACCCGCATGATCGCGGACACCAAATCTAAACTCCAGCGGCTGAATCCGGACGAGGCCCCGGAGGAGTACCCGCGGCTCTTCGGCGATCTTGTCGCGCTTGAGCAGCAGAGACGGGTGTTGCGGGAGCGCGGACTTGGGGCCCAGTAAGTCAAGTGTCCGCAAAATAGGTCCTGTGATCTAGCCCCTATTTGACGCAAACTGTCTGCGTGGGCCCTTCGGTGCTGCCTAGCGAGGCGCCATCGGTTGATCAGGTGGCGGACCTCGTCGCACGTGGCAGAGAACGCGGCGGTGTGACCGTCGATGACGTCGCTGCCGCGCTCGATCGCTCGGACTTGCCGGACGACTCCCTCGAACGGGTCGTCCGGATGCTCGCAGAGCAGGGGGTGGAGGTCCTCGAATCTCAGCAGGAGACCGAGGACGTCGCGCGAGCGGATGAGGGAGACCTCGGCAAGCGGGCGCCGACGAGCGACCTGGTTCGGATCTACCTGAGAGAGATCGGTCGCGTACCGCTTCTCACGGCAGAAGATGAAGTAGAACTCGCGAAATCGATCGAGGCGGGGCTGTTCGCCGAGGAGAAGATGGCGCACGTCGCCATCCTCGCCCGCGGCGAGCGCCTCGACCTCGAACTGCTCGCCCGCGATGGTGTGCGGGCGAAGCAACGCCTGATCGAGGCCAACCTGCGGCTGGTGGTCTCGATCGCGAAACGCTATGTGGGACGGGGGATGCTCTTCCTCGACCTCATCCAGGAGGGAAATCTCGGTCTGATCCGTGCGGTCGAGAAGTTCGACTACACGAAGGGGTTCAAGTTCTCCACCTACGCCACCTGGTGGATCCGGCAGGCGATCACCCGTGCCATCGCCGACCAGGCGAGGACCATCCGGATCCCGGTGCACATGGTGGAGACGATCAACAAACTGGTCCGCGTGCAGCGCCAGCTCCACCAGGATCTCGGCCGCGAACCCACCCCCGAGGAGATCGGCCTGGAGATGGGCCTGTCGCCCGTCCGGGTCGTGGAGATCCAGCGGATCGCCCAGGAGCCCGTGTCGCTCCAGTCGCCGATCGGGGAAGAGGACTCCGACCTCGGTGACTTCATCGAGGACGCCGACGCCGTCGTCCCGATCGAGGCGGCCGCGTTCATCCTGCTGCAGGACCAGCTTGAGGACATCCTCGGCACGCTCTCGGAGCGGGAGCAGCGCATCATCCAGCTGCGCTTCGGCCTGACCGACGGGCACCCGCGGACCCTGGAGGAGGTCGGCCGGGAGTTCGGCGTCACCAGGGAGCGGATCCGCCAGATCGAGTCCAAGACCCTGGCGAAGCTGCGCCATCCGTCCCGCGCGCAGATGCTGCGCGAATACCTCGACTGACGCGGTGGCCCTCCCGGTCGCCGGCCGGGAGGGCCAGACGGAAGCGCCGGCGGGGAGGACTTGCTGGGTGCTCTGGCAGGGAGGACTGGCGGGGGCGCCTGGCAGGGAGGACTGGCAGGGAGGACTGGCAGGGAGGACTGGCAGGGAGGACTGGCAGGGAGGACTGGCGGGGACGACCGGACGGGCATGCGGCCGGGACCAGGAGGCATGCGCCGAGCAGGCGATCCGGGCACGCTGGGCCGACCGGACGGACCGGTCCGAGTGGCACCATTCGTCCGTGTCGTGGATTACCGTTGACGCATGCTGATCGTGACGACTGATGGCGTGGCCGGGTACGAGATCCGCAGCGTGCTCGGCGAGGTCCAGGGGACGGCCGTCCAGACCGATCAGGCCAGGGCGGCGGGGCCGCACGGGCAGGGCAGCAGCGCCACGTTCCGGGTGACCGGGGAGCAGCCCCCGGCCGGGCTGGCCGCGGCGCGCCGCGAGGCGGTGGCCCGGCTCGGCGAGGAGGCGCGCCACAAGGGCGCGAACACGGTCGTCGGAATGCGGTTCGACACGGCGGCGGTCGGCGGCGGCTACGAGGTGTGCGCGTACGGGACGGCCGTCTGGGCCGAGCCCGCGGGCCAGGCTCGCGACCACATGCAGCAGATGCCGCAGCAGCACCCCATCCCGCAGGGACATCAGGGGCAGATGCCCCCGTATGGCGACCCGCAGCCGGGCGGCCCGCCGATGGCCGCGCGCAATCTGACCATGGGCCTGCACGATCGCCCCCGCTGACCGCTTCTGGACGCACCGTCCGGACGGCGCGGCGGACGCCCGTCGGCGACGGCCGCGCGCCGAATGCCGCGAATGCGCCTCAAAGGGGCCGGGAGAGGCGCTGGAGAAGGGTTTCCGGGCGGTCCGCGGAGGACGGCGGGGCTCGTCGATCAAGCCACTCGATCAACTGGCCGGACGTGGGATGACCCACTGTCGAGGGGGCGACTTGACGTACTGAGGTTAGCTTTGGCTAATTTAGGCAAGCCTAACCATTGCGCCCTGGAGTTTACCCATGCGTCCTGTCCCCGTCCTCGCCATCGCCGGCGTGGCCGCCGTGTCGATGTCCCTCCTCTCGGCGTGCGGCGGTGACGACGGCAAGGCGGAGGCCGCGGACGCCGTCGCCGTGACCGCCACCGACGACTCGTGCGAGGTGGCGAAGAAGGACCTCCCCGCGGGCAAGACCACCTTCAAGGTCGCCAACAAGGGCTCGAAGGTCAACGAGTTCGAGGTGCTGAAGCCGGACGGCAAGATCCTGTCCGAGCGCGAGAACATCGGCCCCGGCACCACCGTCGACTTCGTCGTGAACCTTCCCGCCGGCGCGTACAAGCTGCTGTGCAGCGCCGGGCAGACCGGCAAGGGCCCGACCCAGGACATCACGGTCAGCGGCCAGGCCAACGGCGTCGGCGACCAGCGCCTCACCAAGGCCGCCGCCGACTACAAGTCCTACGTCATCACGAGCCTCGACGACACGATCGCCAAGACGCGGCTGTTCGTGGACGCGGTCAAGAAGAACGACGTCGAGAAGGCCAAGGAGCTGTACGCGCCGTCCCGCGTCGGCTGGGAGTCGATCGAGCCCGTCGCGGAGAAGTTCGGCGACATCGACCCGAAGGTCGACGCCCGCGAGGCCGACCTCAGCCCGGCGGAGAAGAAGGACTGGTCGGGCTGGCACCTGCTGGAGAAGGCCCTCTGGAAGGACGGCTCGGTCAAGGGCAAGGAGAAGTACGGCGACCGCCTCCTGGAGGACCTCGGCGTCCTGAAGGGGCGGCTGCCCGGCCTCACCCTGGACCCGGTGAACGACATGGCCGCCGGCGCCAAGGAACTGCTCGACGAGGTCGCGACCGGCAAGGTCACCGGCGAGGAGGAGGCGTTCAGCCACACCGACCTCGTCGACTTCAAGGCCAACGTCGACGGCGCCAAGAAGGTGTACGAGCTGCTCAAGCCGGTCGTCCAGGAGAAGGACGCGCAGCTCGCCAAGGACCTCGACGACAATTTCGCCGCCGTCGAGGCGCTGCTGAAGAAGTACGAGAAGGGCGACGGCTACGTCTCGTACGACACGGTCGGCAAGAGCGACCGCAAGAAGCTCGCCGACGCCGTGAACGCGCTGGGTGAGCCCCTGTCGAAACTCGCTGGAGTGGTGGCGAAGTAAATGACCGAAGCCGGTTCTGAGGGACGGGAAGGCGCGGCGGAGGGTACGGCCCTGGGCCCGTCGCGGCGGCGGATGCTCGGCTTCGGCGGCGCCAGCCTGCTCGTCGGCGCCGCCGCCGGTGTGGGCCTGGACCGGGTCGCCTCCGCCGAGGAGGACCGCTCCGCGGGCGGCGCCATCGCCTTCCACGGCGCGCACCAGGCCGGGATCGCGACGCCCGTCCAGGACCGGCTGCACTTCGCCGCGTTCGACGTCACCACCGGCGACCGCGCGAAGCTGGTCCGGATGCTCCAGGAATGGACGGCCGCCGCGGCGGCCATGACGGCGGGCAGGTCCGTCGGGCACGGCGCGGTCGGCGGGCCCGCCGTCGCGCCGCCCGACGACACCGGCGAGGCCGTGGGGCTGCCGCCGTCCCGGCTGACGCTCACGATCGGCTTCGGTCCCACGCTGTTCGAGAAGGACGGCAAGGACCGGTTCGGCCTCAAGGCGCGGCGCCCGCAGGCGCTCGTCGACCTGCCGCACTTCCCCGGCGACAACCTCGACCCCGACCGCGGCGGCGGCGACATCGCCGTGCAGGCGTGCGCGGACGACCCGCAGGTGGCCGTGCACGCCATCCGGAACCTGGCGCGCATCGGGTTCGGGGTCGTCGCGGTCCGCTGGTCGCAGCTCGGGTTCGGCAAGACGTCCTCGACGACGCCCGAGGCGCAGACCCCCCGGAACCTGTTCGGGTTCAAGGACGGCACCGAGAACATCCCCGGGACCGACGCGGCCCTGCTCGGCAGGCACGTGTGGGCGGCGGCCGGCGACGGCTCGGACTGGATGGCCGGCGGCTCGTACATGGTGGCGCGCCGGATCCGGATGCACATCGAGACGTGGGACCGCACGTCCCTGCGCGAGCAGGAGGAGATCTTCGGCCGCGACAAGGGCGAGGGCGCCCCGGCGGGCGCGCGCAAGGAACGCGACAAGATCGTCCTCGCGCGGATGAGGCCGGACGCGCACGTCCGGCTCGCCCACCCCGACTCCAACGGCGGCTCGAAGATCCTCCGGCGCGGCTACTCGTTCACCGACGGCTCGGACGGCCTGGGACGCCTGGAGGCGGGCCTGTTCTTCATCGCCTTCCAGCGCGACCCGCGCACCGGCTTCATCCGGATCCAGCAGTCCCTGGCCGCCGACGCGATGAACGAATACGTCCAGCACGTGGGTTCGGGCATCTACGCATGCCCCCCAGGCGTCCAAGAAGGCGGCTTCTGGGGCGAAACCCTCTTCAAGTAGCCACCCCCGCCCCCCGGCGGCCTCAACCACGTGACATTGCCCACCCCGCCCCCACCCAAGCGGGAACCCACGATCGCGTGCGAAGCCAGGTGCGAGCGGAGCGAGAACCTGATCGCGCAGCGAGCCCTCTAGGGCGAGGTCGGAGCGATGCAGCGATCGCGCGCAGTGCCCGCCGAAGGAAGGCGCCCCAGCGCCTGACGCCAAGGGCACTGCAATCAACCCGCGCGTTCGGCGCGGATTCTGGTGACCACGTCGCCGGCGGCGGTTTTGATGGACTCTAGTTCTTGCAGGTAGGCCCAGTAGTCGGGGTGGGGGGCGGTGAGCTTGCCGGGGGCCTTTTCGAGGCGTTCTACGAGCGAGTCGAGGACGCGGGCGTGCTGGGGTGCGGCGCCGCCTGGTTGGGCCATGGCGAGGCGCTGGGCGTCGCGTATGGCGAAGCGGACGGCCTCGACGGGCTTGGCGGGGTCGGCGGCGACCGATTCCAGTTCGGTGACCCGTCCGGTGACCTGTGCGGCGCGGCGGTCGGCGGCGTTGAGTTCGGTGCGCGCGGCGGTGAGGGCCTGCTGCGCCTGCTTCCATTCGTTGCGGGCCACGTGCGCGGACGCCTCGTTCAGGCGCTCGCGGGCCCGTGTGACGCCCGACTCGATGGCTTCGGGAGCGCCGCGGAGGTCCTGCCAGCACGCCTGCGCGTAGCCGCGCAGGAGGGCCTTCATCGCCTGCCTGACGGGCTCGGCGCGGCCTGCGACGACGTCCACGCGGGTGCGGACCGAGGCGAGGGAGTTGCGGACCTTCCCGGCCATCTGCGGCAGTTCCTCGGCCGCCTCCCGGGCGGCGGCGGCGATGGCGCGCACCTCGTCGGCCTTCTTCAGCGCGCCGTCGAGGCCGAGGCCGCCGAGGCCCTGCGAGCCGAGCTGGGCGAGCGCCTCCTTGGCGCGTGCCACCTCCGCCTCGGGATCGGAGGCGTCCATGCCCGCCTCCCGGGCCGCGGCGATGGCGGTGTCGGCGGCGGCCACGGCGTCGCGGGCGGCGGTCAGGCGGGGCGGGAGCTGGTCCAGGGCGGCCTCCAGCCGCGCCATGCCCGGTGAGAGGCGCTCGGCGAACCCGTTCAGCCTCCCGGTGATCTCCCGGAGCCGGTCGGCGGAGCCGATGAACGCGCGGCGTGCGGCGTCGAGCTGGGCGGGTGTCCGGTCCTGATCATCGAGGTCGTGGGCGTCCAGGACGGAGATGTAGGCCACCGAGGCGGCGTCGGCGGCCTCGGACAGCCCGGCGAACTCGCGGCGCGCGGGGGCGGCCGCGGAGGCGTCCAGGTCCTCGAAGACGGTGACGCGGCCGTCGAGGTACTTCTGCGCCTGATCCATCTCGTAGAAGGCGGCCGCGGCCGCCTCGCGCGCCTCGACCGCCGCCGAGGCGGCAGCCTGCGTCCCCCGGCCCCGCCGGCGCTGGTCGCCCGGTCCCCGCAACGCCGCCTCCCTTCGTTCCCTGCCCAGTCTGGCGCAGGCGGCGCGGTTTCGCGTAGCCGGGCCCGGGCCGTGTGGCGAGGCCCTCCGAGGTGATGCCTTTGCAACGTGGGGAACGGATAGCATCACTGCTACGTCGATATAACGTGGCGCCGGGTCGGCGTCCGATACGGCATGCGATCCTGGAGGCGTACTGTGGGTGTCAGTCTCAGCAAGGGCGGCAATGTCTCGCTCACCAAGCAGGCACCGGGGCTGACCGCGGTCACCGTCGGGCTCGGCTGGGACGTGCGGACCACGACGGGGACGGACTTCGACCTGGACGCCTCCGCGCTGGTTCTGGACGCCTCCGGGAAGATCCTCACCGACCAGCACTTCGTGTTCTTCAACAATCTGCGCACGCCGGACGGCGGCGTCGAGCACACCGGCGACAACACCACCGGCGCGGGCGAGGGCGACGACGAGCAGCTGAAGGTCAACTTCGGGGCGCTGCCGGCCACGGCCGAGCGGGTCGCGTTCGCGGTGTCGATCTACGACGGGGACGGCCGCGGCCAGAACTTCGGCCAGGTCCGCAACGCCTACATCCGCGTCCTGAACCAGGGGGACGGCGCGGAGCTGGCGCGCTACGACCTGTCCGAGGACGCCTCGATGGAGACCGCGATGGTGTTCGGGGAGCTGTACCGGTCCGGCGCGGAGTGGAAGTTCCGCGCGGTCGGCCAGGGGTACGCCTCGGGGCTCGCCGGCATCGCCACCGACTTCGGCGTCAACATCTGATCAGTTCCACCGGACCCCACCACCGGGAAGGGAGTGGCCCGAACATGGGAGTCTCACTCGCCAAGGGCGGCAACGTCTCGCTGACGAAGGCCGCACCCAACCTCAGCGCCGTGTCGGTCGGGCTGGGCTGGGACGTGCGCGCCACCACGGGCGCCGACTTCGACCTGGACGCCTCGGCGCTGATGCTCGCCGGGACCGGCAAGGTCATGTCCGACCAGCATTTCGTGTTCTTCAACAACCTGAAGAGCCCGGACGGCTCGGTGGAGCACACCGGCGACAACCTGACCGGGGAGGGCGAGGGCGACGACGAGTCGATCAACGTGGACCTCACCGGCGTCCCGGCGGAGTGCGAGCGGATCGTGTTCCCGGTGTCGATCTATGACGCCGACAACCGGCACCAGAACTTCGGCCAGGTCCGCAACGCGTTCATCCGCATCGTCAACCGCGCCGACGGCAACGAGCTCGCCCGCTTCGACCTCACCGAGGACGCCTCCACCGAGACGGCCATGGTGTTCGGCGAGCTTTACCGCCACAGTGGCGAATGGAAGTTCAGGGCCGTCGGCCAGGGGTACGCCTCTGGACTGGCCGGTATCGCCCTGGACTTCGGCGTCAACGTCGGCTGACGGCCGGCGCACCCCGCACGGCGGCCTTCCCGGTCGTCCTCCTAGTCAGAGACACGAGCATGATTCTTCGCACCTTCGGGTGGTCCTTCGCCGTCACGGCCCTTGGCCTGCTGATCGCCCTGCTGTACGACGGGGCGACGGGCCTGGCGCTGGTGGCGGTGCTGGCCGTCCTTGAGATCTCGCTGTCGTTCGACAACGCCGTGGTCAACGCCAAGGTGCTCGACAGGATGAGCCCGTTCTGGCAGAAGATCTTCCTGACCGTCGGCATCGCCATCGCCGTGTTCGGCATGCGGCTGGTGTTCCCCCTGCTGATCGTGGGGATCACCGCGAAGCTGAACCCCTACGAGGCGTTCGACCTGGCGATCAACGACTCGCACCGCTACCACGAGCTGATGACCGACGCCTACCCGATGATCGCGGCGTTCGGCGGCATGTTCCTGATGATGCTGTTCCTGGACTTCGTGTTCGAGGAGCGCGCCGACAAGTGGCTGCCGTGGCTGGAGAAGCCGCTCGCCCGCATCGGCAAGCTGGACCAGCTGTCGGTGGTCGTCGCGGGCGGCGCGCTGGCGTTCGTGGCCGGCCTGTACGCCGAGGACCCGGGCGACGTCATGATCGCCGGTGTACTGGGCATGGTGACCTACATCCTGGTCAACGGGCTCGGGGAGCTGTTCTCCGAGGCGGGCGGTGACGAGGACGACGAGGACGCCGGCGAGGACGGTCCCGCGGGCGTCGCGGCGGGGGAGGGCGCGTCCGGGAGGTCCGGGCCGAGCTCGCTGGCGCTGGCCACCGGCAAGGCGGGATTCTTCCTGTTCCTGTACCTGGAGGTGCTGGACGCCTCGTTCAGCTTCGACGGCGTCATCGGCGCGTTCGCCATCAGCACCGACCCGATCATCATCGCGCTGGGCCTGGGCATCGGCGCCATGTACATCCGGTCGCTGACGGTGTTCCTGGTCCGCAAGGGCACCCTGCACGAGTACGTCTACCTGGAGCACGGCGCCCACTGGGCGATCGGCGCGCTGGCGGTCTGCATGCTGGTCTCGATCGGCCACCACGTCCCCGAGTGGATCACCGGGGGGCTCGGCGCCGGCCTGATCATCGCGGCGTTCGTGTCGTCGGTGGTGCGCAACCGCGGCGACGGCCAGGACGCCTCCGCCGGGGCCGGCGAAGGGGAACGGCTGCCCGCGGGCAAGGTCTGACCCGCGCCGGACCCGGACGGCCCGGGTCCGGTCCGCGGCCCGCGGCGGCCGCGGCTCCACCACGCTCCGCACCCCGCGACGCGCATCACACCGTAAGGAGCCCACCCACCATGTCGATCTCGCTGCAGAAGGGGCAGAAGGTCTCCCTGGCCAAGCCCGGCGGAGGCACGCTCACCCGGGTCCGGATGGGCCTGGGCTGGGACGCGGTCGCCAAGAAGGGCCGGTTCGGCCGGTCCAAGGCCCAGTCCATCGACCTGGACGCGTCCTGCCTGCTGTTCGACGCCGCCGGCAACCTCGCCGACCAGGTCTGGTTCCGGCAGCTGCGCAGCAAGGACGGCTCGGTCCAGCACACCGGCGACAACCTGACCGGCGCGGGCGAGGGCGACGACGAGGTCATCAACGTGGACCTGCAGGGCCTGCCCGCCAACGTCGTCCAGCTGGTGTTCACCGTCAACTCCTTCACCGGCCAGGACTTCTCGCAGATCGAGAACGCCTTCTGCCGGCTCGTGGACGAGGCCACCGGCGAGGAGATCGCCCGCTACGACCTGACCGGCGCGGGCCGCCACAATGCCCAGATCATGGCGAAGGTGGCGCGGGACGGGGACGGCTGGTCCATGACCGCGATCGGCGCCACCGCGACGGGCCGCACGTTCCAGCACCTCCTCCCGGCGGTGGCGACGCATCTGTGACGCACCTCTCCTGACGCCGTGACGATCCGTCCCGGCGGCGCCGCCCCCTGCCCTGGGCCGGACGCCTCCGCCGGTGAATCGTTGTGTGCGGCGGATAGTGTTGAATCGTTCCGGGGGACGACCCGGGCAGGGGCCGACGATCCGCGTGTCGGCGGTCGCATCCTGAGGGGAACTTTGTGAATGCGGCATTTCGATCACATTGACACCGCCCATCGCAAGCACCTCTTCTACCGGCATCCGCGGCGTTTCGAACGTCACGACGATCCCGCGGTGCTGGCGGTGGCGCTCGGCGCGACGCTCTACAGCCCGGCGACCCGCCCCGTCCTCGCCGACGACATCGAGAAGGCGTCGCGGCGGGGCGTGATGAGCATGGTCGTCTGCCTGGAGGACGCCATCGCCGACGCAGACGTCGCCGCCGGGGAGGCCAACGCGGTCGCCCAGCTGCGGGCGCTGCGGGGGCGGGGAGCGGACGTGCCGCTGCTGTTCGTCCGGGTCCGCGAGCCCGAGCAGATCGGCGACCTGGTGGACCGGCTCGGGGACGCCGCGCCGCTCGTCAGCGGGTTCGTCCTCCCGAAGTTCGGCCCGGCGGGAGGTGGAGCGTTCCTCGACGCGCTGGCGGACACCTCCGCCCGCACCGGGCTCCGGCTCCTCGCCATGCCGGTGATCGAGAGCCCCGAGGCCGTGTACGCCGAGACGCGCACCGAGATGCTGCACGACGTGGCGCGGCTGCTCGCCAAGCACCGGGAGCGGATCCTCGCCGTCCGGCTGGGCGCCGCCGACATGTCGGCCGCCTACGGGCTGCGCCGGCCCCCGGACCTGACGATCTACGACATCCGTCCCGTCGCGGGCGTGATCTGCGACGTCGTCAACATCCTCGGCCGCGCGGACGGCACCGGGTTCGTCGTGACGGGCCCGGTCTGGGAGTACTTCTCGGCGGGGGAGCGGATGTTCAAGCCGCAACTGCGCCAGTCGCCGTTCGACGCGCAGCACGCCGCGCCGCTGCGGCAGCGGCTGATCACCTCCGATCTGGACGGGCTGATCCGCGAGGTGCACCTGGACAAGGCCAACGGGCTCACCGGCAAGACCGTGATCCATCCCAGCCATGTGGCGGCCGTCCACGCGCTGTCGGTCGTGACGCACGAGGAGTACTGCGACGCCGCCGACATCCTCGGGGTCGCGGGTGGAGGCGCGATGGCCAGCTCGTATGCGAACAAGATGAACGAGGCGAAACCGCATCGCGCGTGGGCGGAGCGGCTGATGCTGCGCGCCCGGGTGTTCGGGGTGGCGGCCGAGGGCGTGACCTTCGTCGAGCTGCTGGAAGCGGCGGGCAGCCGTTGACGGGGGCGGGCGAGGTGCCGTGGCGGGGCACGTGGGTGGCGTCCCGCCTGGGCGTGCGGCTGGTCGATAGCGCGGATCCGGCGGATCTGGTGGGGCTCGCTGATCTGGTGGGGTCGGCCGACCTGGCGGGGTCGGCCGACCTGGTGGGGTTGGCCGATCTGGTGGGGCTGGCCGTCCGGCGGAACCCGAAGCGCGCTCATCTGCTGGTGTCGGCCGTGCTGGGCAAGCATGTGCCCACCGACCCTCGGCTCGTGTACGGGGCGGGTCTCCTCTTGGGGGACCTTGTGCGCGCGCGCCTGCGCGGCGCGGACGCCTCCTACGGAGGTGCCTACCTGGCGGATGCGCTGCTGGGCGTGAAGGCGGCCGCTGCGGGCCTGCGTGACTCTCTGCGGGAGCCGTGCGCGTCTGTCGACGCCGTCGTCCTCGGCTATGCGGAAACGGCGACGGCGTTGGGGCATTCCGTCGCGGACGCCTTGGGCGGCGCCTACTACCTGCACTCCACGCGCCGCGCGGTACCGGGCTTCATCCCCTACGGAGGGTTCGAGGAAGAGCACAGCCACGCGACGAGCCATTTGCTGCTACCCGGCGACCCGACGGCGCTTGACCGGGACGTGCCCGTCGTTTTGGTGGACGACGAGTTGTCGACGGGGAAGACCGTCCTCAACACGATCGAGGCGCTCCACGCCGCGCGCCCCCACCGGCGGTACGTGGTGGCGGTCCTGGTCGACCTGCGCGGCGAGGACGACGAGGCCCGTGTATGTGCCCTCGCCCGGCGGCTGAATACGCGGATCGACATCGTCGCGCTCGCCCATGGCCGCGTGGAACTGCCCGAGGGCATCCTGAGCGCGGGGCGGAGCCTCGTGGAGGATCTGTCCACCCAGGTCGTGCGGGAGGACGCCCCTGGCCGGTTCGAGGTGACCCGGGTGGACCTGGAGTGGCCGAGTGGGGTGCCGGACGGAGGACGCCACGGTTTCCTTCCCGTCCACAGGACACGGCTGGAGAAAGACCTCCCGCGTATGGGTGACGCCCTCGCGGGCCCTCTGAGCGGTGCCGGACGTGTGCTGGTGCTCGGGTTCGAGGAACTGATGTACGCGCCGCTGCGGCTGGCCGAGGCGCTCGCCGATCTGATACCGGAGGTGGACGTCCGGTATTCGACCACCACCCGCTCGCCCGTCCTCGCGGTGGACGACCCGGGGTACGCGATCAGGACGCGTCTGGCGTTCCCTTCGCATGACGACCCGTCCGACGGACCGGGGGAGCGCTACGCCTACAACGTGGACGCCTCGTTCGATCGCATCGTGCTCGTAGTGGACGACATAGGCGACACCGAGGAGCTCTCCAAGGGACTCTTGGAGCGGCTGCGCGCGCTTGCGCCGGTGCTGCTCGCGACGATCCCGTCCTACAGGAGCGAGCCATGAGCAGGAGTGAGCCATGAGCAGGAGCGGACCTTGAGCAGGAGCGGACCTTGAGCAGGAGCGGACCTTGAGCAGGAGCGGACCTTGAGCAGGAGCGGACCTTGAGCAGGAGCGAGCCGTGACGCCGCCCTCGGCCCTGCCCGAGCCGCTCTACGGCCCGGCGTTCGGCAGTTACGCCGCCGAGGACGTCGCGTGGCTGCTCAAGGACCTGTCCCATGCGCGCTTGGAGGCTCCGACCGAGGAGCGTGAGGCGGCCATTCAGGCGGGTCGTGCCCACTACGCCGAGTCCTTGCCGGTGGAGTACCAGCCGGGCCCGGAGTACCGGCGGCTGTTCGCCGCGGCTCTGAAGGAGTCCGCGGAGCGCTTGGCGTATGCGACGGGTCTCCTCACCGGGATGGTCCTCGCCGAGCGCGGGCCGGACACCGTCCTGGTCTCGCTGGCGCGCGCGGGTACCCCGGTCGGGATCCTCGTCCGCCGCTGGGCGCGGTTCGCGCATGGCCTGGACCTCCCGCACTACGCGGTCAGCATCGTCCGGGGCCGTGGCATCGACACCGTCGCGCTCCGGTACCTCGCCGGGCGCCACGACCCGTCCACCGTGATGTTCGTGGACGGATGGACGGGGAAGGGCGCGATCTCCCGTGAGCTGACGGCCGCGCTGTCGGCGTACTCCGGAGCCCGGTTCCCCGACGATCTCGCCGTTCTCGCAGACCCGGGACGGTGCACCACCCTGTACGGCACACGGGACGACTTCCTCATCCCGTCCGCTTGCCTCAACTCCACGGTGTCGGGTCTCGTCAGCCGTACGGTCCTGAACGACGATCTGATCGGACCCGGTGACTTCCACGGCGCCAAGTTCTATGCGGACCTGGCCGCGGACGACGTGTCGGCCCATTTCCTCGACACCGTCTGCGCGCGCTTCGCGGACGTCGCCGAGCGGGTCGCGAAAGACCTTCCGGACCTGCGCGCCTCCGACAGGGCCCCCGACTGGTCCGGCTGGGAGGCCGTCCGCCGCGTCGGAGCCGCGCACGGCGTGGACGACCTCAACCTCATCAAGCCGGGCGTCGGGGAGACGACCCGGGTCCTGCTACGCCGCGTCCCCTGGAAGGTCCTCGCGCGGACCGGCGCGCAGGCGGACCTGACGCACATCCGGCTGCTGGCAGAGGAACGCGGCGTGCCCGTACTGGACGTGGACGACATCCCGTACGCGTGCATGGGCCTCATCCACCCCCGATTCGGCAAGGGAGCGGTGCAGTGACCGTCCTGGTGTGCTCGGACCTCGACCGCACGCTCATCTACTCTGCGGCCGCGTTCGCCTTGGACGGCCCCGACGAGGCGATGCCGCGCCTACTCTGCGTCGAGTTCTACCAGGGCGCGCCGCTCTCCTACGTCACCGAGACGGCCGCGCAGACCCTGGAGGCCCTCGCCAGAGCCGCCACGTTCGTCCCCACCACGACACGCACTCCCGAGCAGTACCGTCGCGTGCATCTGCTGGAGAAACCGCCCGAGTATGCGATCTGCGCGAACGGCGGGCACCTCCTCGTGGACGGTGTGGACGACCCTGCGTGGTCGTCCGAAGTCCGCTCCCGGGTCGCGTCCGCATGCGCGCCCCTTACGGAAGTGCAAGACCACCTGATCCGCCTGGGCGGCGAGTTCGTCCTCAAGCGCAGGACCGCCTCGGACCTGTTCGCCTATACGGTCGTCGACCGCACAGCCCTCCCGGCGGGCTGGGTGGAGGACCTCACCGGCTGGTGCGGGGAGCGCGGCTGGCGCACGTCCCTGCAAGGCCGCAAGGTCTACTGCCTGCCCGCCTCCCTGACCAAGGCGGCCGCCGCCGCCGAAGTCGCCCGCCGCACCGGCGCGTCCCGCACCATCGCCGCCGGGGACTCCCTCCTGGACCTCGACCTCCTAGAGGCCGCCGACGTCGCCGTCCGGCCCGCCCACGGCGAACTGCACGACACCGGCTGGACGTCCGCCACCGCCATCGTGACCGCGTCCCGCGGCATCGCCGCCGGCGAGGAGATCGCAGGCCGGCTGCTCGATCTCGTCGCGTCGGAATAAATCACCGGACGCGCGACCCGCGCGTGGAGAATCGACCGGCCGCCAGGGGTCGTCGCGGCCCGTTTCCGCGGTCACAATCACGGTGAGGCCACGACCAGGGAGGGCGCCCTGAGAACATGAGCACCCGTCTCACCGGTGACGAGACCGCGCTGTGGCAGGCCGCGGCCCGGGTGCTCGACGCCAACTGGACCGGCGCCGCCACCGCCGCGTCCCCGGGGCTCTACCCGCACCAGTGGAGCTGGGACTCGGCGTTCATCAGCATGGGCCTGGCCCGGCACCGCCCCGACCGCGCCGAGGCCGAGCTGCTGTCGCTGTTCCGCGGCCAGTGGGCGGACGGGATGCTCCCGCACCTCGTATTCAACAGCAGCCTCGCCCGGCACGCGTTCTTCCCCGGCCCCGAACTGTGGCGCAGCGAACATCAGCCCGGCGCGCCCCGGGGCGTCCACACCTCCGGGCTCACCCACCCCCCGCTGCACGCCCTCGCCGCCCTCCGCCTCCACAAGTGCGCCCCCGACGCCGACGGCAGCCGCGCGTTCCTCGCCCGCCTCTATCCGCTGCTGGCCGCCCAGCACCGCCACCTCGCCCGCACCCGGGACCTGGCCGGCGGGGGCCTCATCGCGATCTGCCACCCGTGGGAGTCGGGCCTGGACAACAGCCCCGCCTGGGACCGGCCCCTCGGGCGGCTCCGGCTCCCGCCCACCGCCTACGCGCCCGCCCACGTCCCCCGGACCCTCCCGACCGGCGAGGACTACGACCGCTACGTCCGGCTCGCCATCCTCATGCGCGAGGCCGGCTACGACCCCGGCTACCTCCGCGACTCGCATCCGTTCGCCGTCGAGGACCCCCTGGTCAACGCCACCTACATCGCCTCCACGCACGCCCTCGCCGAGATCGCCGCGCTCGTCGGCGGTGACCCCGTCCCGCATCGCGAGCGCGCCGGGCACGTCCACGCCGCGCTCCGCGAACGCCTCTGGGACACCGAGGCCGGCTGCTTCCGGGCCCGCGACCTGCGTGAGGACCGGCTCCTGCCGGTCGTCACCGCCGCCTCCTTCGGCCCGCTCCTGGACCCCGACCTGCCGGCGCCGATCGTCCGGGACCTGGTCGACCTCCTGCTGTCGGCCCGCTTCGCCGGGGCCGCCGGCTACCCCGTCCCCACCTGCGACATCCAGGCCCCGGCCTTCGACCGCGGCGGATACTGGCGCGGACCCACCTGGATCAGCACGAACTGGCTGCTCTGGTACGGCTCCCTCGCCCACGGGCTCCCGGTCGTCGCGGACCTGCTCTACGGGTCGACCATGCGCCTCGTCCGCCAGTCCGGCTTCCGCGAGTTCTTCGACCCCTTCGACGGGACGGGCCGCGGCTCCCACGACCACTCCTGGTCCGCGGCGCTCGTCCTGGACCTGCTCGGTGCCCGCCGCGCCCCGCAGGCCGCCTGATCGCCTACCGTGGGGGAATGCGCCTACTCCGAGGCCGGGTGCCCGCCGGCGTCGCCCTGGAACGCGGCGAACGCGTCCTCGCCACGGCCCCCACCCGCGGCGGTTCCCACGTCACGGCGACCACCACGGCCCTGCACGTCCCCACCCCCGAGGGCGGCTTCACCCGCATCCCCTGGGAACGCGTCGACCAGGCGTCCTGGAAGGACGGCTGGCTCCACGTCCAGGAGACCTCCGCCGGGGCCGAGCACCACGTGCGCCTCACCGACCCCGGCTCCGTCCCGGAGACCGTCCGCGAACGCGTCACCGCGACCATCGCCGTCAGCCACCAGGCCAGGCTCCCCGGCGGCGGAAAGGTCCGGATCGCCGGCCGCCGTCCCGCCGCCGGGGGAGAGGTCCGCTGGTCCTTCGTCTTCGGCGCGGGCCTCGACCCCGCCGACCCGGGCCTACGGGCCCAGGCCGAGCAGATCCTCGAGGACCTGCGCCGCCAGACCGGCCTCTGACCAGCGGAGCCGGTCAACCCGGATAGGCGTTCGGCTCCGCGCCGGCCTTCGCGCCCTCTCCGCCCTGCACCTGCTCAGGCGCCTTGTCCTTGGCCGACGACGTCAGGCTCTCGGCCTTCCCCCGCGCGACCCCGGCGACCTCGTTGCCCTTGGCCCGCAGCTTCTCCGTGGCCTCCTGGACGTTCGGGTTCTCCGACACCTGCCGCGACCACTCCTTCAGCTGCTCGTAGCGCTCGCGCCCCGCCCTCGTCCCGAAGACGTAGCCGATCGCGGCGCCGGCGATGAACGCGTATTTCATGTCAACTCCCAGGTCCTGGCGGTAAGGTCCCACACCCATACCCACGATCGGCGCCTCCATCCACACCGCCCGCAACGCGTGCGCGAACAGCCCTGGACATGCGCTAACCTAGACCCGCCGGTACGCCCCCGGGCCCGGCAGGCACGATCCCGCGTAGCTCAATCGGCAGAGCAGCCGGCTGTTAACCGGCAGGTTATTGGTTCGAGTCCAATCGCGGGAGCAAGAGGATCTTCTCATCGTCGCAGTTCAGGCCCCATCCGTGAAGCCGGAGCGGGGCCGTTTCCGTGTCTGCGCGACATTCTGTCTGGCTCCGGTCCGCCGATGTCGTTCGACGATGCGGTTCGGCTCCGTGGTGTTGTTCGTTCGGGCGGGCCTGCGATTCGTGGCGGCAGATGTCCCGTCCGGCCTCGTGGGAGCACTCGGCGGGGACGTGGTTGCGGTCTTGGGTGGGGCTCGCAGGCCCGGGTGGTCAGCGGGGTAGGGGCGAGGTTGCGCGGGGGACGGCCGCGAAGCCGCTGACGTGCAGCCAGGTGGGCAGGGCGCGGCAGGACGGGCGGTCGCCGGTGAGGCGGAGGGACCCGGTCTGGAGGGCGGCCGACCAGGTCAGGTCGCCCATCCAGATCCGGGTGAGGACGGGCACGTCGGTGTCCAGCCAGATGGTCACCGGGCGGCCGGGGTCGGTGTCGCAGACGTCGGCGCCCTCGGAGCGGGACAGCACCATCCACCAGTACTCCTGACCGGCTGAGGCGTCCGCGAAGTGCACCTGGACGGTGACCGGGCGCTCGGGCATGCGCTCCGGATCGGACGCGCGGCCGATGTCGAGCATCAGCAGGGCCGGGTCGTACTCCTCCGGCAGGACCTCCTGCATCCAGCGGACGCCCCATGCGCCCATCAGCTCCAGGACCGGGCGCAGTTCCTCGCCCGCGGGGGTCAGCCGGTAGCGGGCCTCACCGTCGACCAGGTGACGCTCGACGAGCCCGGCCCGTTGGAGCTGGCGCAGCCGGGCGGCCAGCAACGTCGGGGACATCCGGGGCACGGCCCGCGCGATGGCGTTAAACCGGTCCTGGCCCCACAGCAGTTCGCGGATGACGAGCAGCGTCCAGCGCTCCGCGAGGATCTCGGCCGCGCGGGCGACCGGGCAGTACTGGCCGTAGCGCTTCACTGGTGACCGTGACGATCCACGTCCCCGCCTCCGTTCGCCGATGTCCTGCACTACAGAAAATGTACTGGTTCGGGACCGGGCCATGCCGAAGGATCGTCGGCAGGACGAGCGAAGGAGCGAGATCATGTCCGGAAAAGCCGTGGTCAGTCTTATCACCGGGTTGGAGGACCCGGAGCGTGTCACCGTGGCGTTCCTGGTCGCCGTCGGCGCCGCCGAGCAGGGGCGTCCGACGCTGATGTTCCTCACCAAGGAGGCCGCGCGGCTGGCCGTCGAGGGGGTGGCGACGGGGGTCGCCTGCGACGGCTGCCCGCCGCTCGCCGACCTGGTCGCCCGCTACACCGCGGCCGGCGGCCGGTTCCTGGTCTGCCCGATCTGCTTCAACTCCCGCAAGCTCGACGAGAAGGGCCTGATCGCTGGCGCCGAGCTCGGCGGCACGGTCCCGATGTGGGAGTGGATCGGCGACGAGGGCGCCACCACCTTCAGCTACTGAATTGATCCGGTGGGTGGGCGGGCCGATATCCGGGTGGTGCGGTTCGGCTAAGGCGGTCCTGCCCTTTCAGGCGTCCTCGGTCGCCGTCATGGGACGACCCGTAGTGTCGCGGGGCCCTTGAACTGGCTGAAGGGTCTGTAAACGGGGGGCCGTTCACCGTCTTCCAGATGCAGCCCGGGGTAGCGCCCGGCCAGAAGCTCCAGGGCGATCTCGAGTTCGAGTCTGGCGAGGGGGGCGCCGATGCAGTTGTGGATTCCGTGGCCGAAGCTGAGGTGCTGTTTCGCGTTGGCCCGGTCGAGTCTGAATTCTCCTGGCGATGAGAAATGGTCGGCATCGTGGTTCGCCGAGGCGTAGAAGAGGAAGAGCCTGTCGCCTTTGGCGAACGTGACCTCGCCGACGGTCGTCTCTCGTGTCGCCGTGCGGAACAGTCCGAACACGGAGGTGTCGAAGCGCAGGCCCTCGGCGACGACCTGGTCGGCGGCGACGTCCCCGCGCACGAGGGCCGCCCAGCGGGAGGGGTGTTCGAGAAGGGCGCGGACGATGTTGGTGATGGCGTTGCCGGTGGTCTCCCATCCGGCGGCGATCAGGCCGATCGTCTGGGCGGCGATCTCGTCGGGGGTGAGCACACGTCCGTGCGGGTCTCCGAGGATCATCACCGACATGAGGTCGTCGCCCGGCTGCGCCCGCCGGGTCTCCACCAGGTCGCGGAGGTAGGCCATCGCCTCGGTGAAGCCCCGGCCGTGGACGATCAGCTCGCTTTCGCCGAGCCCCGCCGTCCCGGCGAACAAGGCCATCTCGTGGGTGATCCACCGCCGGAGCTGGTCGTGCTCGCTGGAGGGGAAGCCGGTCACGTGCATGACGACCTCCAGCGGCACGACATCGGAGAACTCGCTCACCAGGTCGAAGGCGCCGGACGAGGGGAGCCGGTCGACGTTCCGCGCGATGATCTCGCGGATCGACGGCTCGAACGCGGCGATGGCGCCGGGCTTGAAGCCCTTGTGCACGATCCGGCGCACATCGGTATGCCGTGGCGGATCGCCGACCGTCACGATGGTGTTGTCGAACAGGAGATCCGCCGCCCGTTGCGCTTCGTCCGGCAGCCCGACGGGTCTGGGAAACGAATCGCTGGAGGAGAACGTCTTCGGATCAGCGGCGATCTGCTTGATGTCGTCGTATCGGGTGACGCACCAGGACTGCAGCGCCTCGGAAAAGAAGATGGGTTCCTGTGCGCGGGCCTTTTCCAGGAAACGGTAGGCCGAGCCGATATGCGGGCCGAACGGGTTGAAGGTGCGCAGGTCGAGCGCGTCGGTGTCGTCGCCCGTTAATGCCAGATCCCCCGGTGGTTCATCGGCTTGCATGGGCTTCGTCTCCTTTGAAGGAGTCGGCACGTCAAACGCACGCTACCACCTGTATCCTCCGAGGTCGCGTTCCGCCATCTGATAGTGGCCGCTTGGCAAGGAGCGCGCTGTGACCTGCGGGTTTGTGCCCGAGCCATTCTCGTCGTGCCTTCGTTGTTCGGATGAAGTGGGAATGGGCCGTCGCTCTGGCGGGCCTTCGCGGCCGGTTCAGCGAGGCCCGGGCACGGGACGGCGCCGCGCCGCGGGACGGGCTGAGGCGGAGGCCGGCGGATCGGCCGGCCCGGGCCGGGGCCGGGCCGGACGGAGGAGGACGGCGGCGAACGCGCCGGCCAGTGACAGCGCGCCGCTGACGGCGATGGCGGGCGCGAAGCCGTCCGAGAAGGTCTGCGCGGTGCCGTAGCCGCCCTTGGCGCCGAAGACCGCGGCGAGGACGGCCACGCCGAGGACGGCGGCGAACTGGCGGAGCGTATTGAAGACGCCGGAGGCCGTCCCGATCTCCTGGGGCGCGACGGCGTTGATGACGGAGGTCTGGGCGGCGGGCATCGCCATGCTGATCCCGGCGCCCGCCAGGATCATCGGGACGATCAGGTGGGGGAACGCGAGTGACGGGCCTGCTTCGAGGCTGATCCATCCCATGCCTGCCGCCTGCATGGTCAGGCCGGTGACGGTCAGCGTGCGGGCTCCCACGCGGTTCACCAGCGTTCCGGCGAGGGGGGCGACGACCGTCACCGTCGCCGTCCACGGGACGAGGTGCAGCCCGGCGGCCAGTGGCCCGTCGCCCAGGGCCGTCTGGAGGAACTGCGCCATGAAGAAGAGGGAGCCGTAGAGGGACGCGTACATGAAGAGCGCGGCGGCGTTGCCGGCGGAGAAGCCGCGCGAACGGAACAGCCGCATCGGCACCATCGGCTGCCGGACGCGGAGCTCCCACGCGACGAAGCCCGCGAGGAGCACCGCGCCGGCCGCCAGGGCACCGTCCACCTCCAGGGCCGTCCAGCCGGTGGTGTTGGCGCGGATCAGGCCCCAGACCAGTCCGAGCGCGCCGGCGGTCACCAGGGCGACGCCGCCGAGGTCGAAGGACGCCGCGGCGCCACGGCTCTCCGGGACGCGGCGGAGCACCAGGGGGATGACGGCCACCCCGATCGGCACGTTGAGCCAGAAGATCCACTGCCAGGCGAGGCCCTCCGTGACGATCCCGCCGAGCACGGGGCCGGCCACCACCGCCAGGCCGATGAGCCCGGCGAAGACGCCCAGGGCCCTGGCGCGTCGTTCGGGCGGGAAACCGTGGCTGAGCAGCGCCATCGCGAGCGGCATCACCAGCGCCGCACCGCATCCCTGGACGGTGCGGGCGGTGATCAGCCAACCGATGCCGGGGGCCAGGGCGCACGCCGCGGATGCCGCCGTGAACAGCGCTATCCCGCCCACGAACATCCGCCTGCGCCCGAACCGGTCGCCGAGCGCGGCGCCGGTCATGAGCAGGACGGCGAAGCTCAGGGTGTAGGCGTTCACCGTCCATTCGAGCTGTTCCATGGTGGCGGACAGGTCCAGCCGGATGCTGGTCAGCGCGGTCGCCACCACCGTCGCGTCCAGGGCCACCATCAGTGACGCCGCCGCGGTCAGGCCGAGCAGCCAGCCGCTTGTCCTCTGGGACATGCGCGTTTCCTCCGGGTTGCGTTCCTCGGTATTCCATCGGTCGCCTGTACAGACCGGGCGGCGCCGCGGATTCGGCGGGCGGAGGCCGACGACTTCGACGGGCACCGCCGGTCAGTACAAGGGGAGGTGCGTCCTATGCAGACCGATGAGAGAAATCCCGACGAGTTCGCGCGGCTGTCCGATCCGTTCCGGCGGGAGCTGCTGGCCTACTGCTACCGGATGCTGGGTTCGGTGCACGACGCCGAGGACCTGGTGCAGGAGGTGTACCTGCGCGCGTGGCGCTCCTACGCCGGGTTCGACGGCCGGGCGTCGCTGCGGACGTGGCTGTACCGGATCGCCACCAACGCGTGCCTGAACGCCCTGGAGCACAGCAGCCGGCGGGTGCTGCCCTCCGGCCTCGGAGCGCCGTCCGACGACGTGCCGCCGGTCGGCTCGCGCGCACCCGAGGTGACCTGGCTGGAGCCGTTCTCCGACAGGCTGATCGGACGCGCGCCGGACGACCCGGCCGCCGTGGTGGCGGCGCGGGCCGGGCTGCGGCTGGCCTTGATCGCCGCGCTCCAGTACCTGCCGGGCAGGCAGCGGGCGGTGGTGATCCTGCGGGACGTGCTGGCGTGGCCGGCGGCGGAGGTCGCCGAGCTGCTGGGCATGACGGGCACGGGGGTGAACAGCACGCTGCTGCGCGCCCGTGCCCGGCTGGAGCGGCTCGTCCCCGCCAGCGACGAGATCACCGAGCCGGACGAACCGGAGATGCGGGAGCTGCTCGACCGGTTCGCCAAGGCGTTCGAGGCCGTCGACGTCCCCGCGATCACGCGGCTGCTCACCGAGCAGGCGGCCTGGGAGATGCCGCCCGTCCCGCAGTGGTTCAGCGGCAGGGACTCCATCGGGCGGCTCCTCACCGAGCGGTTGTCCTCGGGTCCCGGCGGCAACCGGCTCGTCCCCACCCGCGCGAACGGCCAGCCGGCGTTCGGCATGTACCTGCGAGGCGAGGACGGGCTACTGCGCGCGCACTCCATCCAGGTGCTCACCGTCTCGCGTGCCGGGATCGTCCACATTTCGAGCTTCATCGACCAGGCCCTGTTCGCTTCCTTCGGCCTGCCCCTCACCTATGAGTGAGTGTGGTGCTTCCCGCCGGAACGGGATCATGGCGGTTCTGTGGCGGTATCGGTCGGGTGGTCGCCCTTGAGGAGGGCTTGGACGTCGCGGGCTTCGGGGACGTCGAGGTCGGTGTAGATCGCGAGGGCCTGCCGCGCGTGGTGGCGGGCGTGGTCCCGGTCGTGGCCGGAGGCTGGGGCGCCGAGATGGATGACGGCCAGGCCGGTGTGGGCGCGGGCGAGCTCGTAGCGGTCGCCCGTTTCGAGGGCGATGGCCAGGGCCAGCTCGTGCTGGACGCGGGCCCGGCCGTCGTGTCCGAGGTCGTGGAGCGTCTCGCCGAGGCCGTTGAGCGCGCGGGCCTGCCCGTTGCGGTCACCGTGCTCGTGGAAGAGCGCGAGGGCGCGGAGGTGGTGGTCGGCGGCCCGCCGGGGTCGGCCCTGCCGCCGGACGGGAAGCCCGAGGTTGGTCAGGGCGTCCGCCTCGCCGATGCGGTCGCCGATCTCGCGGTACAGCGCGAGGGCGCGGAGGTGGTGGTCGGCCGCCTGCGTGTACCGGCCCTCATGGTGGTGGACGTTGCCGAGGTTGCCCAGCATGCGCGCCTCACCGCGCCGGTCGCCGAGCCCGCGGTTGCGGGCCAGAGCCTCCCACAGGGCGCTGACCGCTTCGGCGTAGGCGCCCTGCCGCCAGCGCACCAGGCCGAGGTTTCCGAGAGCGCGGGCCTGCCCTGGCAGGTCGCCGATCTCGCGGTAGAGGGCGAGGGCCCGCCGGTTGCCGTCGGCGGCCCGCCGGTACCGGCCTTGGCGCCAGTGGACGATGCCGAGGCTGCTCAGGGCGCGGGCCTGCCCGTAGCGGTCGCCGGTCGCCTCGAAGATCGCCAGCGCCTCCTGGACGATCTGGTCGGCGCGCTCGTAGCGGCCCTGGTACCAGTGGACGCCGCCGAGGCTGGTCAGGAGGTGCGCCTCCCCGCCTCGGTCGCCCGAGGCCGCGGCCGCGCGGCGGGCATGGCCGTAGAGGTTCTCCGCGTCGGTGAGGTGGCCGCCGATGTCGAGGTAGCGGAACAGGGTGGCGGCCAGGCGGGTCGCATGCTCCGGCAGGCCGTGCGCGGCGGCGTGGGCGCAGACGGCGACGAGGTTGGGCCGTTCGGCGTCCAGCCAGGCGAGGGCGGCGGCCGGTTCGTCCACCGGCGCGCCGGGCGTCTCGGCCGCCGGGACGCGGGGACGGCGGTCCTTCTCGGCCGGGTACAGGACGTCCATCGCGGCGGCCGCGGTGCCCAGGTAGTGGTCGAACAGCCTGGTAAGGGCCGCGCGGCACCGGTCCGGGGACTCCTCGGCCGCGACGGTCTCGGCGGCGAAGGCCCGCGTCAGGTCGTGGTACCGGTAGCGTCCGAGCGCGGGCTGGTGCAGGAGGTGGACGTCGAGGAGGTCCTCGCACAGGCGGCGGGCCTGTTCGGCGGTCGTGCCCGCGAGCGAGGCCGCGGCGTGGACGTCGGCGTCCGCTCCGGGGTGCAGGCCGAGGCGCCGGAACATCCGCCGCTGGTCGGGCGTGAGGGCACGGTAGGACAGCGCGAAGGCCGCGGCGACGTCGCGTTCCCGGTCGTTCAGGACGGTGAGCGCGCCGCGATGCTCGGCGAGACGTCCGGCCAGGTACGTCACGGTCCAGGCCGGACGCGAACGCAGGTGCGCGGCGGCGATCCGGACGGCAAGCGGCAGCCGCCCGCACAGGTCCACGACCCGCCTTGCCGCGTCGATCTCGTCGGCGCCGATACGGCGCGGTGAGGCACCGGCGACGAGCACGGCCAGCCCGTCGGCGGGGGCCAGCACGTCCAGCGAGATCGGCAGGGCCTCGTCGAGGGAGATCAGCCGTCGCCGGCTCGTCACCAGCACGAGGCATTCCGCCTCCCCCGGCAGCAGCGGCCGGACCTGCTCCGCGCCGGAGGCGTTGTCGAGCACGATCAGCGTCCGGGTCCCGGCCAGCCGGCTGCGGTAGAGCGCGGCGCGTTCGTGCACGTCGTGGGGGATCCGCTCGCCGGGCACCCCCAACGCCCGCAGCAGCCGTTCGAGCGCGTCCTCGGGACTTACCGGGTCGACCGAGTCAGTGTGCCCGTGGAGATCCAGGAACAGGCATCCGTCGTCGAACCGATCGGCGAGGAGGTGGGCCGCGTGCACGGCGAGGGCCGTCTTGCCGATCCCGGCCATGCCGTCGATGGCCGAGATGGCCGCCACGCCCGCAGGACGCCGCCCGTCCGCGGCGAGGTGCAGGAGCCGCGACAGTTCGTCGTCCCGACCGGTGAAATGCGCCGTGTCCGCGGGCAATTGCCGTGGAGGAGACCAGTTGTCGTTCACCGGCCGGGGCGTTGGCAGCGGCGGGAGCGTCGCGGGGTCCGCGTCGTCCGGGAAGGGACGGTCGGGCAGGCACACCCACGCGTCGGTCTTGGTCTCCTTCTCCAGCACCCGCGCCCGGCGATACGAGAAGGGCGAGCTTCGCCGTTCGTGCCGGACGACCTCCGCGTAGAAGGAATTGGAGACCGCGAGTGCGAGAAGCCCCGAGGAACACGCCAGTGCCTGCTTGAACGGCTCGGCGTTCAATATCCGGAACGTCAGGTTGATCGCGCTCCCGACGACACCGTGTTCGTCATACTGGATGTGACCTGCATTCATCGCTATCCGTAACCGGATCCGAGCCTGCCACTCGCATTCCTGGTTGTAGGCGGCCAATTCCTTGGCGAGCAGAATTGGGAGATCGGTGACGAGAACCTTCCTGGGTATCTCGGATGACACGAGTACCAGGGCCCCGTCGCCGCGATCCTCCCGATAGCAGTCGTCCCACGGCACCGCCGAACCGTCGAACGCCTTGGACAACGCCTCGTACAGTCCGCCGCGCACCACCACCCGGTCGGCGTCGGACCTCAGGGGGTCGCCGAAACCCTCGATGTCGGCGCACACGATCGACCGATGCACCGTGCTCATCCCGGCGGGCTCCCTTCGGCCGAACAGGGAAACAGGACGGACGTCCGCTCGACGACCCGGGTCATCGAGGGCGGAGCCTAGCCTGCGAATCCGCCCATGAGACGGCCGATCAAGGACGACGGTTGTTGGTCCTTTGACCTTCTGAGGCAGAACCGGCGCGCCTACCCTGACCCGCGACACCGAAGAGCTGATCCGTAAGGTGGTTGAGGAGAAGTGGACGTGAGTGATGCGCTGTGGCGTAAGAGCAGCCGGAGCACGAACAACGGCGGCGCTTGTGTTGAACTGGCTTCTGTGGCGGGTGCGGTCGCCGTCCGTGACTCCAAGGATCCGGATGGGCCCCGGTTGGTGGTGGGGTGTGGGGAGTTCGCGGGCTTGGTGGCGGTGTTGAAGCGCTGACCGCCCGGACGGTGAGTCTTGGTCAGCTGGGCCGGGGCTTCGTTTGCTAGAACGACCGCTTCGTGTGTTCACGACCACGGGGTTCTTGCCAGGCCGGACTGGTAGGCGACGACGACCAACTGGGCGCGGTCGCGGACGCCGAGTTTTGTTTTCGCCCGCTGGACGTGCGTGCGCACGGTCAGGGGGCTGAGGAACAGTTCCTCGGCGATCTCGGTGTCGGACTTGCCGTCCGCGACCAGGATCGTCACCTCGCGTTCGCGGGCGGTGAGGGCGGACACCTCGGACGGGAACGGTTGTTCCGCGCCGGGTTCGGGGGTGGTGAGGAAGCGGCTGATGAGGGAGCGGGTGGCCGCGCCGGACAGCAGCGCGTCGCCCGCGGCCACGGTGCGGATGCCGGTGAGGAGGCCGTCGGCGGAGACGTCCTTGCCGAGGAAGCCGCTCGCCCCGGCGCGCAGGGCCCGGGCGACGTGCTCGTCGGTCTGGAACGTGGTGAGGATGAGGACGCGGGTGTCCCGCAGGTCCGGGTCGGCGCAGATGGCCTCGGTCGCGGTGAGGCCGTCGACGCCGGGCATGCGGATGTCCATGAGGACGATGCCGGGACGGTGCGCGCGGGCGAGCTCGGCGGCCTGCCCGCCGTCCGCGGCCTCGCCGACCACCTCCATGTCCTCGCAGGAGTCGATCAGTATGCGGAAGGTCGCCCGCAGCAGGGTCTGGTCGTCGGCGAGAAGGACGCTGATGGTCATCCGGGCCTTCCGGTGATCAGGGGTGGATGGGCAGGTCGGCGGTGACGGCGAAGCCCCCTCCGGGGCGGCGGCCCGCCCGGAGACGTCCTCCGGCGGACTGGGCGCGTTCGCGCATCCCGATGAGGCCGAACCCGCCGCCGGGAGCCGGGGGGCGCGGGACGGTGCCGCCGTCATCGCTGATCGTGAGGGTCAGGGTGTCGGCCTTGTAGGTGAGCGTCACGTCGGCCGTGTCCGCACCGGCGTGCTTGGCGACGTTGGTGAGCGCCTCCTGGACGATGCGGAACGCGGCCAGGTCGACGCCTGGGGAGAGCGGGCGCCGCTCCCCGTCGACGGTGATGGTGGCGCGGAGCCCGGCGGAGCCGAAGTCGGAGACCAGGTCGTCGAGGCGCGCCAGCCCGGGGGACGGTTCCAGGGGGTCCTGCGGATCGTCGGATCGGCGCAGGAGGCCGACGGTGGCCTGGAGCTCGCGCAGCGCCGAGGCGGTCGTGCTGGTCAGCTCGTCGAGGATCCGCGCGGCCTGCTCGGGACGGGTGCGCAGGAGGTGGGCCGCGGTGCCCGCCTGGGCGTTGGCCAGGGCCATGTGGTGGGCGACGACGTCGTGGAGTTCGCGGGCGATGCGGACGCGTTCCTCGGCGACGCGGTGCCGGGCCTCCTCCTCGCGGGTGCGCTCGGCGTACTCGGCGCGGGCGTGCACGGCGTCCAGGTAGGCGCGCCTGCCCCGCACGGCGGCACCCGAGACGACCGCCACGATGATCCAGAACGCGGGGGCGAACGTCGCGAGCTTCTGGGCCTCGTCGTCGTCCATGGTCAGCTGCGCCGCCACGGCGAACGTCGCGATGGCGGCCAGGCCGTGGACGCGGGCGATCCGCTCGGGGACGCGGACGCCCAGCTCGTAGAACGCGACGATGAGCGGGACGAGCATGAGGTGGTCGAGGGGATACCCGAGGCCGCCCGCGGCGACGACGCACGCCGACACGCACGCGGCGGCCATGGCCGGACGGCGGCGGCGCCACAGCAGCGCGAGGCACGCGGCGGTCGCCGGGAGCGCCCCGGGCCACCAGCCGTGCGCGTCCTCGGCGTACTGCCAGCCGGACGCCGCGTAGACCAGCAGCAGGAAGGCCGCCTCGACGAGGCGGGGGTGATGGTCGGCGAACCGCCGCCATGCCGTGATCATGAGGCTGTCTCCCGGGTTCCCTGTACCCATGGTGGGGCACGGAGCGGCGGGGGCCGCCCGCGCGGGTGTGCGGACGGCCCCCGGATGCGCGTCAGGCGTGCGCGGTGTGGCGCTCGGGACCGTCCGGCACGGCGGTGGGCGGCGCCGGACCGCGGCGCAGGGACTCGCCCTCGACGTCGACGCGCGGCAGCAGCCGATCCAGCCATCGCGGCAGCCACCAGGCGCGCCTGCCGAGGAGGGCGAGGACGGCGGGCACGATCACCATGCGGACGACGACGGCGTCGAACAGCACGGCGGACGCCAGCCCGAAGCCGACCATCTTGATCATCGTCCCGGCGCCGGTCATGAACCCGCCGAACACCGACATCATGATCAGGGAGGCGGCCATCACGACCCGGCCGCTGTGCCGGAAGCCGGTGACGACGGCCTGGCCGGGCGGCTCCCCGTGGACGTGCGCCTCGCGCATCCGCGAGACGAGGAAGACCTGGTAGTCCATGGCCAGCCCGAAGCTGATGCCCACCAGGAAGATCGGCATCATGCTCATGATCGGGCCGGGCTGGTCGACGCCGAAGATCCCGGCTCCGTGGCCCTCCTGGAAGATCGTGACGAGCGCCCCGAACGCGGCGCCGACCGACAGCAGGTAACCGAGGGCGGCCTTCAAGGGGACCAGCACGGAGCGGAACACCAGCAGGAGGAGCAGGAAGGCCAGTCCCACGATGGTCGCGAGGTAGGGGACGAGCGCCTTCCGCATCTTCTCGCCGACGTCGATGTTCAGCGCGGTGGTGCCGGTGACCTCGAAGGTCGCGCCGGCGGCGGACTCGATCGCGGGACGGCCCGCGCGGATGTCCCGGACGAGGTCCTTCGTCCTGTCGCTGGTCGGCGCCGTGGACGGGGTGGCCGACAGCACCGCGGTCCGCCCCGCCTTGTCGAAGCGGGGCGGGGACACCGAGACCACGCCGTCCGTGCGGGCGATGCTCGCGGAGACCCTCGCGACCGCGGCCTTCGGGTCGGCGGCGCCGCCCGCGTCCACGACCAGGGTGAGCGGGCCGTTGAACCCGGGGCCGAAGGCGTCCGCCAGGGCGTCGTAGGCACGGCGCTCGGTGGTCGAGGTGGGCTTGGTCTCGTCGCCGGGCATGCCGAGCCGCATGGTCAGCGACGGGACCGCGACGGCGCCCAGGGCGGCGACCGCGGCGAGCAGCACGGGCACGGGCCGCCGCAGGACGAACCGCGCCCACCGGGCGCCCATCTCGCCGCCTCCTCCGGCGCGGCCCCGCGTGCGGGTGCGGCGCGGGAGGACGGCGTCGGGGAGGAAGCCGAGCAGTGCCGGGACGAGGGTCAGCGCGACCAGGACGCCGACGACGACCGCGCCCGCGGCACCCATCCCCAGCCTCGTGAGCATCGGGACGCCGACCACCGCCAGCCCGGCCAGCGCGATGACGACGGTGAGCCCGGCGAACACGACCGCGGTGCCGGCGGTGCCCGCGGCCAGCCCTGCCGCCTCCCGGGGCTCGCGTCCCGCGGCGCGCTCCTCCCGGTAGCGGGAGACCACGAACAGGGCGTAGTCGATGCCGACCGCGACGCCGAGCATCATGGCCAGCTCGCCCGTCGTCGAGGACAGGTCGAGGACGCTCTGCAGGGCGGTGATCGACAGGAGGCTGACGAACACCCCGACGAGGGCGGTGACCAGCGACAGCCCGGCGGCTGCCAGCGATCCGAAGGTGATCAGGAGGACCACCGCGGCGACGCCGACGCCGAGGATCTCGCCGACGGCGCCCGCCGGTTCCGTCTCCAGCGCGGATCCGCCGAGCTCGACGGTCAGCCCCGCCTCCCGGGCGCGGTCGACGGCGTCCTTCAGCTCCGTCTTGCTCGCGTCGGTGAGGTCCTCGGCCGTGGTCTTGTAGGTGACGGTGGCGAACGCCGTGGACGCGTCGTCGCTCACCGCGTCCTCGTCGAAGGGGCTCTCCACGCCGGCGACCTGCGGCCCCCTGGACACCCGGGCCACCAGCGCATCGATGGCCGCCCGGCTCCCGGGCGCGGTGACCTTCTGGCCGTCCGGGGCGACGAACACCACCCGCGCGTCGGCGCCGTCGGCCGCGGCGCCGGGGAATGTGTCGTTGATGTGGTCGAACGCCCTCTGGGACTCGATCCCCGGCATCGACACCGAGTCGGACGGGGCCTTGCCCGCGTTCTGCGCACCGAAGAAGACGGCGGCCAGGACCGCGAGCCACAGAAGCGTCACCCAGCGACGCCATCTGAAAGCCCCGCGTCCCAGCCTGTAGAGGAAGGTCGCCATGAAAGGGGTCTCCGTATCTGGTTCGGGAACCCCCTAAGGCTCTCCGGCCGCGCCCTCTCCCGTAATCATGCGTGTCAAGGCATTCCGCTACTGAGAAACGCGTACGAGCGGGCGGCCCGGCCATGGTTCTGAAGGAGGAGAACGGGTGCTCTCAGAGGAGGAGTGAGACGACTAAGGAGACGGTGACGGCTCGCCTGGCGCCTCCTTTCGGCGGTCGGGTCTCCGGTGTTCGGAGGTGCCGCGCGTCAGGCGTCAGGCGTCAGGGACTACAGAGACGACAGGGACGAAAGCCATGCGTCGAGGGTCCGCTGGGACGCCTGGAGACGGGTGATCGTGTCGGTCACGCGGGCCTGCTCCCGTCTCAGGTGCGTGACCATGCCGGGGCACGGCCGGGGCATCAGCGTGCCGCCGTCCTCGTGGACGCAGTCCAGGACGACGGCGATGACCGACGTGGGCAGGCCCGCGTCGAGGAGCGCGCGGATGCGCCGGACCGCGGTGACGTCGGCCTCGCGGTACTCGCGGTAGCCGTTGCCCAGGCGGGCCGGTCGCAGCAGGCCCTGCTGCTCGTAGTAGCGCAGCAGGCGCGGGCTCACGCCCGTCCGGTCGGCCAGTTCACCGATCCTCATGCTCGTCCCGCCTCCGTTGGCCCTCGCACGATTGACCCTCACACGATGTGAGGCTCTAACGTCCGAACCGTCTGCGGTCATCCGTGGAGAAGGCCGTTCTTTGGCTGGATATCCAGAGGCCGCATACTCACGGGCCGCATACTCACGGGCCGGATACTCACAGGCCGCATAATCACGGGGAAGGGGCGTTCGATGCCGGGAGTGGTGGTGATCGGGGCGGGGCCGGGGATCGGGCGGTCGGTCGCCCGGCGGTTCGCCAGGGAGGGGCTGCCGGTGGCGCTGGTGGCCCGGTCGGAGGCGACGGTGCGGGCCGTGGCGGACGACGTGGCCGCGCTGGGCGTGCGGGTGGTGCCCCTGACGGCCGACAGCGCCGACGAGACGGCACTGTGCGGGGCGCTCGACGTGGCCGCGGGGGAACTGGGCGTCCCGGACGCGGTGGTGTACAACGCCGCGGTCGTCCGGCCCGATGAGGTGGGCGGGCTGCCGGCGCGGGCGCAGCTGGAGGCGTGGTCGGTCAACGTGGTCGGGGCGCTGACGGCCGCGGCGCGCACGGTGCCCGCGATGGCGCGGCGCGGGACCGGGTCGTTCCTGGTCACGGGCGGGATGCCCGAGCCGAGGCCCGAGTACGTGAGCCTGTCGCTCGGCAAGGCCGGCGTGCGCACGCTCGTGGAGCTGCTGCACCTGCGGTACGGGCCCGAGGGTGTGCACGTGGCCTCGGTGACGGTGGACGGCGCCGTCGCCCCGGGCACCGCCTTCGATCCCGATCTGATCGCCGAACGCTACTGGGACCTGCACGTCCAGCCGCGGGAGCACTGGCAGAGGGAGGTCCTGCACCAGGCGCCCCCGCGTGCCGGTCAGGGCTTGCGGGCGACGGCGCCGTAGCCGTTGACGTGGCCGGGCCCGCCGTCCCGGGCGGGGTCCGGCCGCCACTGCGTGATGGAGACCGTGCCCGGCTCGATCTTCTCCAGGCCGTCGAAGAACCCGTCGATCTCCGCGACGCTGCGCAGATGGTAGGGGAGGGTCCCCGATTCGGCGTACGTCTCGGTGCTGCGCCGGGCGGCGTCGGTGGTGTCGGTGCAGTCCCACAACACAAGGTGGCTGCCCGAGGGGACGCCCGCCATGGTGTCGGCGACGATCTGCCTTGCCGTCGCGTAGTCCTGGCAGAACCCCATGACGCCCATGAACATCACCGCGATGGGCCGTCCGAAGTTCAAGATGTTGGCGGCCTCGTCGAGGATCTGCCGGGGATGGTGGTAGTCGGCGTCGAGGTAGTCGGTGACGCCCTCGGGCGTGGTACCGCGCAGCAGCGCCCGCGCATGGGCCAGCACCATCGGGTCGTTGTCGACATAGACGACACGGGCCTCGGGCGCGACCCGCTGGGCGATCTCATGGGTGTTGGACTGTGTCGGCAACCCCGCCCCGATGTCCAGGAAGTCGCGGATCCCCACGTCGGAGACGAGGTGGCGCACGGCACGGACGAGGAAAAGGCGGGACTGCCGGGCGATGGTGACGACCTCGGGGTTCACCGCCGCGGTGGCGTCCCCGATCGTGCGGTCGACCTCGTAGTTGTCCTTGCCTCCGAGCCAGTAGTTCCACGCCCGCGCCGGGGATGGAATGTCGGTTCGAAACCGTTCTGCGGCATATTGGGGCAAATGGGGAGGGAGATTCGCGGGCGGGTTAGTGGGAGACGTGCCAGAAGCGGACAACGTCGACTCCTCGGAAGTACGTGACCGGACGGGAAGGATCCTATGTTTCCGTCGAGGGTCGCGTTAGTGACCTCGGGGAGAAGACGGCCGTGCGGTCGGGAGCGTTCCACTGTCGCGGGGTGGACACGGGTTGAGGCTCGTCCCAAATATGGTTTCATTTGGTGATTTTGACCTTTATTTACATCACGTTTCGCTCCGTTCCCTGGTGGGGGAGCGTGTCGCGAAGATGTCCGGCAGTCGCCGGATGTGTCTGTTTCATAACCGCGGGTAGGAGGTCGCCGGAATGCCGTGATCGGGGGTCGGTATGTTCGGGGGACTGGCACGCTTCGTGGTGCGGCGCCGCTGGTGGGTGATCGCGGCGTGGGTGGTGGCCGCGGTGCTGCTGACGGGGTTCGCGCCGAGGTTCAAGGCCAGTTCGGAGCAGACGGACTTCCTGCCCGGCTCCTATGAGTCGGTGCGGGCGTTCGACCTGACGCGGGAGGCGTTCCCGCAGACGCGGGGGCAGAACGCGATCGTCGCGGTGACGCGCTCGGACGGCGGGGCGCTGACCCCGGCGGACCAGGCGGTCACCGCGCGGCTGGCCCGGACGCTGGAGGACGAGCGGCCCCGGGGCGTCCAGCAGGTGCTCCCCGGGCCCGTCTCGCCCAACCGCGAGGTCGAGATGATCAACGCGCGGTTCACGTCGGAGAGCTTCGACGACCCGGACGTCGCCAAGGGCATCGACGAGATGCGCGACACGCTCGCGGAGGGCACGCGGGGGACCGGCCTCACCGCGCGGGTGACCGGGAACGCGGCGATCAACGCCGACGCGCAGGAGTCCTATGAGCGCAGCGACTCGATCACGCTCGGCGCCACCGTCGTGGTGATCTTCGTCCTGCTGATCTTCACGTTCCGCAGCGTGGTGGCGGCGTTCCTGCCGCTGCTCACGGTGGGGCTGGTGATGATGGTGGCGCTGGCGCTGATCGGCAGCGTGAACGCGGCGTTCGACCTCAAGGGCGACAGCCTGACGCAGTCGCTGATGCCCATCGTGCTGTTCGGCGTGGGGACGGACTACATCCTGTTCCTGCTGTTCCGGTACCGGGAGCGGCTGCGGGCGGGTGAGGACGGCAAGACCGCGATGGTGTCGGCCGTCGAGCGGGTCGGCGAGGTGATCGCCTCGGCGGCGTGCGCGGTGATCGTCGCGTTCAGCGCGCTGATCCTGGCGTCGCTCGGCATGCTGAAGTCGATGGGACCGGCGATGGGCATCGCGGTCGCGACGACACTGGTGGCCGCGCTGACGCTGATCCCGGCCGTGGTGTCGCTGCTCGGGTCCAAGGTCTTCTGGCCGAGCAAGTCGTGGCGGGCCGAGCCGCCGCACCGCAAGGCGGCGCGGCTGGGCGGCTTCATCGGGCGGAGCCCGTGGCAGGTGGCGCTGGTGTCGGGCGCCGTGCTCGTCGCGCTGTCGGTGTGCGCGCTCGGGTTCAGCGCGAACTTCAACATGGCGTCCGCGCCGGCGGGCACGGAGGCCGCCAAGGGGCTGGACGATCTGGAGAAGGGCTTCCCCGCCGGTGTGCAGGAGGCCACGCAGGTGTTCGTCACCGGCACGGGCGGCGGGCCGCTCCCGCCGGGGGCGGCCGAGACGGTGGCGGCGAGGCTCAGGACCACGAAGGGCGTCGCGGTGGTCGAGCCGCCGGAGCGGGGCGCCGGCGGGCGGACGGCGCTCGTCAACGTCCAGCTGGCGGACGACCCGCTGTCCAAGGCGGCGATGAAGACCGTGTCGGGGCCCGTCCGGGACACCGCGCACGCCTCCGGGCCGCCGGGCACCGAGGTGATCGTGGGCGGGCAGACCGCGGTCATGGTCGACCTGCAGAAGGCGATGAACCGCGACTACCGGGTCGTGTTCCCGATCGCGGGGCTGCTCATCGCGATCATCCTCGGGGTGCTGCTGCGCAGCGTCGTCGCGCCGGTCTACCTGATGATCGCGGTGGTGCTGAGCTTCCTCGGCACGATCGGCGCGAGCGTCGCGCTGTTCCAGTGGGGCGAGGGGCACACGGGCGTGATCTTCTTCCTGCCCCTGATCGTGTACCTGTTCGTGACGGCGCTCGGCACCGACTACAACATCCTCGTCATCGCGCGGCTGCGCGAGGAGGCGCGGGCCGGGCACCCGCCGCGGCGGGGCGTCGGGCACGCGTTCGAGCAGGCCGCGCCGACCGTGGCGTCCGCGGGGCTGATCCTCGCGGGCAGCTTCGCGACGTTCCTGCTGGCCGAGGCGGACGCGATGCAGGAGATGGGGACGACGGTGGCGCTCGGCGTGATCCTCGCGGCGTTCGTGATGTCGATGTTCCTGGTCCCCGCGGTGACCGTCCTGCTCGGCCACGCCGCCTGGTGGCCGGGGCACCAGGACACCGTCCGCGCGTCGGCCGCCGGCCCCGCGCCGGGCGCGGGCGACCCGGCGACGGCCCGCGGCGGCCCCGGGGCGGACGACCCCCGGTGACGCCGCCGCGCGGCCGGGCGGGTCACTCCCCGGTGGCCGGGCCGCCACCCGCGACGACCTCGGCGAGCAGGTCCTCCTCGGTCGCGCCGCGGCGCCAGTAGCCGGTGAAGGTGACCGAGCGGCGGTCGAGCCCCCGCTCGTTCACCAGGTGCCGCCGCAGCGCCCTGACCGTGGCGGACTCGCCCGCGATCCACGCGTACGGCCCGTCGGGGAGCTCGGCGGCGCGGACGGCGTCCAGCAGCGTGCCGGGGGAGACCCAGGCGATCTCGGCGTCGGCGGCGGTCGGCAGGTCCTGGCGGTCGCCGTCGCCGGGCACCTCGATCCACACCCGCGCGGGCGTCCCGGCGGGCAGCCAGGCGAGGTTGCCGGCGATGGCGGGCAGCGCGGTCAGGTCACCGGCGATCAGGACGGGCACGCCGGGCGGCGGGCGGAAGTCGTAGCCGCCGTTGTCGGGTCCGGTCGGCCCGAGCACGACGACGCGGTGGCCGGGACGCGCGGACGCGGCCCACCGCGCGGCGGGGCCGGACGCCCCGTCCAGGTGCAGCACGAAGTCGACGTCCAGCTCGCCGGGGCGCTGCCCGCGGACGGTGTAGGAGCGCATGATTCCGCGCTCGGCCGGGTCCAGGGCCCGCCAGTCGGCGAACCAGGTGTCGGGCGACCAGTCGTCCGGCATCAGCGGCGCGTCCTGGTGCGGGTGCGGGAGGAACAGCTTGAACCGCTGGTCGCGTCCGCCGGTGACGAACGCGCCGGTGCCCCGCGCCGAGGCGTCCAGGCACGCCCCGCCGAAGGTGATCCGGGCCATGGACGGGCCGAGCCGCGCGACCCGCAGGACGTGCAGCTCGAAGAAGCCGAAGGGATGTGCGGGAGCCGTCATCGTGTTCTCCTCAGCCGGTCTTCTTGGCGGACTGGATGGACTTCGCGAGGGCTTCGAGGATCGGCGCGCAGCCCGCGTAGGAGAACCGGGGCTCCGGCTGCCACGGGATCACCTGTCCCGCCTTCACCGCCGGCAGGTCCCGCCACGACGGCTTGGACCCGAGGTCCTTCGGCTGGAGCGCCTGGGTGCGGCTGTCGAGCATGATCACGTCGGCCGGGTACCGGTCGGCGTTCTCCCAGCTCAGGTTCTCGAAGTAGCCGTTCTGGCCGAGCCTGCGCGGGACGACGAGGTCCACGCCCAGCTCCCTGAAGTAGATGAGGTCGGTGTTCTTGGCCGGGCTGGAGGCGTAGAACAGGTCGGGGCTCGCGGACGCGGCCAGCACCTTCACCCCCGGGTTGGCCCCGGCGGCGGCGCGCAGCGCCTCCGACGCCTTGTCGAACCGGGCCTTCGCCGCGGTCACCCTGGCCGCCTTCAGGTCGGCGCCGAGCGCGGCGGCCAGCGCGGCGGTCCGCTCGATCGGCTTCGGCAGGGGGACCGCGCCGGTGGAGATGGCGACGCTCTCCGCCAGCGCGAAGATCTTGTCCTTGCTCTCGGCGGGGACGTAGAACAGCTCGTCCTCGACGAACATGTTGGCCACGAGCAGGTCGGGGCGCAGCGCCGCGTACTTCTCGATGTCGAACTCGCCGTAGGCGTTGCCGATGACCATCAGCCGGCCGACGGGCAGGTCCCCGGCCTGCGGGTCGGGCCTGCCGTCCTTGAGCCGCGTCGGGCCGAACACGCCGACCAGCTGCTGCTCGACTCCGAAGTCGTACAGCGCCGCGGCGGTGCCGACATAGCCGACGACGCGTCTCGGGCGGGCCTTCGGCCCGACCTTCGTCCCGCGGTCGTCGGTGAAGGTCCACGCGCCGCCGCCGGACGAGGCGGCGCCGTTCCCGCCGCCGCACGCGCTCGCGAGGGCCCCGAGGGCGGCGGCGCCGCCCGCGCCCAGGAGGCCGCGGCGGGTGAGGTGCCGGACACCGGTGATCGACATTTCGGTTCGTTCTCCAGCCGTATTACGGTGGTCGGATTCCGACCCGTGCGGAGCTTAGGTTAACCTAACCTAAGTCTTGTCCCAGCGGGGGGCCGCCGGCGTCCCCGGCCCGTCCTCCCGGAGCCCCGTTCGTGCCCTCGACGAGATCCACGCAGGCCGAGGCGGACGCCTCCGGCCCGCCGCGCGCACGCCGCACGGGCGGCCCCGCCCCGGCCTCGGGCGCTCGCGCGGCCCGGCCGGTGCGCTCCCGCTCCGCCCGCGCCGCCGGGCTGGCCGGCGCGCTGCTGCTCCTGCTCGCGGTCCTCGTCCTGAGCCTCGCGGTCGGCGCGAAGCCGCTGTCGCCCGCGGAGGCGTGGGACGGTCTCGTCCACAGCGGCTCCGGAAGCCACACCGTCGTCCACCAGATGCGCCTGCCCCGGACCCTGCTCGGGCTCCTCGCGGGCGTCGCGCTCGGCCTCGCCGGCGCGGTCATGCAGGCGCTCACCCGCAACCCGCTCGCCGATCCCGGGCTCCTCGGCATCAACGCGGGCGCGTCCGCGGCGGTGGTCTCGGCGATCTCGTTCGCCGGGATCTCCTCGTTCGCCGGGTTCGTGTGGTTCGCGTTCGCGGGCGCGGGCGTCGTGGCCGTGCTGCTCTACGCCGTCGGCGGCGGGCACGGCGCGACCCCCGCGCGGCTCGCGCTGGCCGGGTCCGCGCTGAACGCCGCGCTGTTCTCCTACGTCAACGCGGTGCAGCTCCTCGACACCGCGTCGCTTGACCGCATGCGGTTCTGGACGGTCGGCTCCCTCGGCGCCGCGCAGCCCTCCACGGTCGTGCGCGTCGCCCCGTTCGTGGCGGCCGGCCTCGTCCTGGCCCTGCTGCTCGCCCGGCCGCTGAACGCGATGGCGATGGGCGAGGACGCGGCGCGCTCGCTCGGCGCCCGCCCGGGACGCGCCCGGATCGCCGCCATCGCCGCGGTGACGCTGCTGTGCGGCTCCGCGACGGCGGCATGCGGGCCCGTCGTCTTCGTCGGGCTGATGGTGCCGCACCTCGTCCGCGCGCTGACCGGCCCCGACCTGCGCTGGCTGCTGCCCTACTGCGCGGTGCTCTCGCCCGCGCTGATGCTGGGCGCGGACGTGCTCGGACGTGTCCTCGTCCGCCCGTCCGAGCTCCAGGTGGGCATCGTGATGGTCGTGTTGGGCGGGCCCGTCTTCCTGTACTTCGTCCGGCGCCCGCGCGGCAGGGCGGCCGCGGCGTGAGCGGGGGCGACCCGGGGCGGACGCAGCGGTTCGCCGTCGTCCGGACGCCCGGGGGGCTGTCGTTTCGATTCCGCCCGCGCGCGCTCGCCGTCTCCGCCGTCTGCCTTCTGGTGGCGCTCGGCCTCGGTGTCGTGCTGATCGGCAGCGGCGACTTCCCGATGGCCCCCGCCGATGTGGTTCGCACCCTCGCCGGGCGGGGCTCGCCCGCGGACTCGCTCATCGTCAACGAGATCCGCCTGCCGCGCGTGGCCGCCGGGCTCGCCGTCGGCGCGGCGCTCGGCCTGGCCGGGGCGATCTTCCAGTCGCTCGTCCGCAACCCGCTCGGAAGCCCCGACATCCTCGGCTTCACCCAGGGCGCCGCGACCGGAGTGCTCGCCGTCATCGTGCTGGCCGGCGGCGGCAGCGCGGCGGTCGCGTCCGGCGCCGCCGCCGGCGGCATCGCGACCGGCCTGCTGGTGTACGCCGCCGCCGGTCGCGGCGGCGCGCACGGCCAGCGGCTCGTCCTCGTCGGCATCGGCGTCGCGGCGATCCTCACCGGCGTCAACGGCTACCTGCTGACCCAGGCGGACATCATCGACGCCGCCCGCGCCGTGCTGTGGCTGACCGGCAGCCTGGACGGCCGCGACTGGGCCGACGCGGCGCCGGTGCTCGCGGCGCTGGCCGTCCTCGGGCCCCTCGTCCTCGTCGGCTGCGGGCGTGCCCTGCGGATGCTGGAGATGGGCGACGACGCGGCGCACGGCCTCGGCGTCCCGATCGCGCGGGCCCGGCTGATCATGCTGGCCGCGGCCGTGCTGCTCACCTCGCTCGCCGCCGCGGCCGCCGGGCCGGTGTCCTTCGTCGCGCTCACCGCGCCGCAGCTCGCCCGCCGCCTCACCCGCACGACCGGCCCGAACCTGCTGCCCGCCGCGTGCATGGGCGCGGCGCTGCTGGTGGCCGCGGACTGGGCCGCGCAGCGCGCCTTCCCCGGGCATCAGCTCCCGGTCGGCGTGGTGACCGGGCTCCTCGGCGGCGGGTACCTGGTCTGGCTCCTCGTGACCGAACGCCGGACGGGACGGATCTGATCACCCCGTTGCCATATCCTTTCCGGAATAGTTGTATGTCCCTAATGGTTGTATCCATATAACCATTGGAGGCACCTTGCCGGACCTGTCCCCCCGCCGCCGGCTGCTGGTGCTGGGCATCTGCTGCCTGAGCCTGCTGATCGTCAGCATCGACAACACGATCCTCAACGTCGCGCTGCCCGCGTTGCAGCGCGACTTCCACGCGTCGCTGCCCGGCCTCCAGTGGACGATCGACGCGTACCTGATCACGCTGGCCTCGCTGCTGATCCTCTCCGGGTCCACCGGCGACCGGATCGGGCGGCGCCGGGTCTTCCAGACCGGCCTCGCGCTGTTCGTCACCGGGTCGGTGCTGTGCAGCCTCGCGCCGTCCCTGGGATGGCTGGTCGCCGCGCGCGTCGTCCAGGCCGTCGGCGGGTCCATGCTCAACCCGGTCGCGATGTCGATCATCACGAACGTGTTCACCGGGCCGCGCGAGCGCGCCCGCGCCATCGGGGTGTGGGGCGGGGTCGTCGGGCTGAGCATGGCCCTGGGCCCGCTGGCCGGCGGCCTGCTCGTCGACTCCGTCGGATGGCGGGCGATCTTCTGGCTCAACCTGCCGATCGGGGCGGCGGCGCTGGTGCTGACGGCCCTGTTCGTCCCCGAATCGCGCGCGCCGCGCCCGCGCCGCGTCGACCCGCTGGGACAGGGCCTGATGATCGTCACGCTCGCGTCGCTGACCTTCGCGATCATCGAGGCGCCCGGGACGGGGTGGACCTCGCCTGCCGTGGCGGGGGGCGCCCTGGTCGCCGCCGCCGCGCTCGCCGCGTTCGTCGCCCATGCGCGGCGGGCCGCCGAGCCGCTCATCGACCTGCGGTTCTTCCGCAGCGTCCCGTTCTCCGGCGCCACCGTCATCGCCGTCTGCGGGTTCGCCGCCCTCGCCGGGTTCCTGTTCGTCAACGCGCTCTACCTGCAGAACGTGCGGGGCCTGTCGGCGCTGCGCGCCGGCCTGTTCCTGCTGCCCATGGCCGTCATGACCGCCGCCTTCGGGCCGCTGTCGGGCCGCCTGGTCGGCGCCCGCGGCCCCCGGCTGCCGCTGCAGATCGCCGGTGCGGCGATGCTCGCCAGCGGGCTGATGTTCGCGCTGTTCGACGCCGAGACCGGCACCGTGTCGCTGTTCACCGCGTACGTGCTGTTCGGGCTCGGGTTCGGGATGGTCAACGCGCCGATCACCAACACCGCCGTGTCGGGGATGCCGCGCGCCCAGGCGGGCGTCGCGGCGGCCGTCGCCTCCACCAGCCGCCAGGTCGGGCAGGCGCTCGGCGTCGCGGTGATCGGCGCCGTCCTCGCGGCGGGGACGGGCCCGGGGCCGGACGCCGCGTCCCGCTTCGTCGGCGCCGCGCGCCCGGCATACTGGGTCCTCGCCGGGTGCGCCGCCGCCGTGCTCGTGCTCGGCACCCTCACCACAGGACGCCGCGCCGCCCGCAGCGCCGCGCGCGTGTCCGCCCTGTTCGAGACCGGGCCCGAGCGGCACCCCGTGAGCGGAGCGAGCACCCGATGACCGAGCCCCACCCGGCCGCCCGCGCCTGGCACAACCTGCGCATCCTGCTGCACGAGCGGGGCGACCGCCGGCACGAGGCCACCGAGGCGCTCGGGATGAGCTTCGCCCGGATCAGGGCCCTGCGGCGCCTCGCCGCCGGGCCGATGACGCTGCGCGACCTGGCCGAGGAACTGCTCACCGACCGCCCCTACACGACGCTCGTGGTGGACGACCTGGTCGAGCGGGGGCTGGTCGAGCGCACCCCCAACCGCGCCGACCGCCGCTCGAAGATCGTCTCGGTGACCCCGGCCGGGCGGGCCGCGGCCGCGGAGGCCCAGCGCATCCTCGACACGCCGCCCCCCGCCCTGTACGCGCTGTCGCCCGAGGACCTCGCGGCCCTCGACAGGATCGCCGCCCGCCTCGTCGCCGAGGACTGACGGCCGCCGCCGAGGACGCGCGGACGCGGCGGGTGCCTCAGCGCCCGGCGGCGGCCCTGGGCCCGCGGGTCAGGAGCGGGGATTGGCGTCCGCGTCCATCCGGGCCCACTCGGCCTCCCACATCTCGTCGCGGTACCGGTCGCAGCGCCGCCGGACGAGCGCGTACACCAGCAGCAGCGGCATCGACAGGCCGAGGACGGTCGCGGCGGACGCGTAGGCGGCGTCGGTCACGGTGCGGCTGTGCGGGCGGGGGCGGACGGTCGGCTCGGCGTCGCGGTCGACCCAGATCGTCCGCTGGGCGCCGGCCTTGGCGTTCTTCCAGCTCGGCAGCGTCCCCGCGCGGGGCTTGCCGTCCGGGCCGGGCCAGGTGGCCTGGACGGTCTCGTGGATGTAGCGGTCACCGGCCGACCCGATGCCGCCGGTGGAGGTCACGGTGGCCACGACCTGGTGGCGGGCGGCCCGCTCGGCCCGCTCGGCCCGCACGCCCGAGTCGTAGGACCAGCCGCACGCCCAGGCGGCGAGCGGCGGGGCCGTGGCGAGCAGCAGCGCGAGCAGCCCGAGCGCGACCAGGCGCTGGACGCGGTCGACCCGCCGGCGCAGCTCGCTGCGCTCCAGCCCGAGCCGCCGGCGCAGCCGTGCGAGCGGCCTGCCTCCGCAGCCGATGCCGAACCTGCGCATCCGTGTCACCTCCCCGGGGAGTGCCCTCCCGGCAAGAGGCTTCTTTAGCCTACATTTCCCAGGATATTCCCGAGTTCGTTGATCGGCACATGGTCTGTGACCGAATCCTTCCCCGAACTGGGTCGTTATACCGGTGTGATGGCCGTAATCGGTCGGTCGCCATGGCGGCGGAAACGGCGTCCGCCCCCCTGGGCACGCGCGTCATCCCGTGGAAAGCAGGCTCTCCTCCGACGCCGCGGACGGCTCCGGGTCGTCCCGCCGCGTCCCCACGGCCAGCGCGAGCACCGCCCCCGCCAGGCACATCGCCGCGGTGATCAGGAAGATCTCCCGGTACTCGGTGCGCAGCGCCTCCCGCACGGCGGCGTTGTAGACGGCGAGGCGCCGCCCGAACTCCTCGTCGGCGATCCCGAACGGCAGCGGCGGCCTGAGGTCCGCCGTCAGCGCGTGGAACCGGTGCAGGCCCCACGCGGTGAGGGCCGAGACGCCGAGCAGCATCCCCATCATCCGCGCCACCACCACGGCCGCCGACGCCGTGCCGTGCCGCGCGGCCGGGACGAGCCCGAGCACCGCCGACGACACCGGCGCGATCACCAGCCCGAGCCCGAGGCCCGTCACCACGAGGTCGGTGTCCATCCGCGGCAGCGGCCCGTAGGACGCGCCCTCCAGGTCGGCCGGCCACCCGGCGATCAGCAGGTACCCCGCCGCCGCGACCGCCATCCCCGCCGCCATCGGCCACCGCTCCCCGACGCGCCGCGCGGCCAGGCCGCCGATCACGGCCGCGACCGGCAGCGCCACGAGGAACCGCGTCAGGACCAGCGCGCCGTCCACCGAGTCCTTGTCCAGCAGCGTCTTCGCCACCAGCACCACGTCGACCAGCGTCACCATCAGCGCCGCGCCCGACAGCATGCTCACGCCCAGCGTCGCCAGCAGCGGCCCGCGCCGGACGCCGCCGAGGTCCAGCAGCCGCGTCCGCGCCCGGACCTCCCAGGCCACGAACCCGGCCAGCGCCAGCCCGCCCGCGCCCAGCAGCGGCGGCCCCCACGGCGGCAGCGCCGACTCCGCGGGCTCCGGGTTGTACACGCCCACGACGAGCAGGCTCAATCCGAGCGCCAGCAGCAGCCCGCCGACGACGTCCACGCCGGGCCGCGGGCCCCGCCCCGGCCCACCCGGCCCCCGTCCGCCCGGCACCCGTTCGCCCGGCACCGCGTACCGCACCGCCGCCATCGCGGCCGCGACGAGCGGCACGTTGATCCAGAAGATCGCCCGCCAGTCCAGCGCCGCGGCCACCCCCGCCCCGTACAGCGGCCCGAGGACGCTGCCCAGCTCCTGCGCCGCGCCGACCGCGCCGAGCACGACCGGACGCTGGCGTTCCCCCCACAGGTCCCCGGCCAGCGCCATCGTCACCGGCAGCAGCGCGCCGCCCGCGACCCCCTGCACGACGCGCCCCGCCGTCAGGACCGGCACGTCCTGCGCGAGCGCCGTGACGACCGACCCCGCGCCGAAAACGAACAGGCACGCCTGGAGCACCGGCCGCCGCCCGAAGCGGTCGGACAGCTGCCCGAGCAGCGGCATGGCCGCCACGTACCCCAGCAGGAACCCGCTCAGGACGGGCGTCAGCCGCTCCAGCCGGTTGACCGGGATCCCGAGATCCTTGATCACCGGGACCAGGATCGTCGTGACGACGTAGGCGTCCAGCGCGGCGAGGAGCACCACCGCCCCGCCGGCCCCGACCGCGACGCGCCGCCGTCCGCTCACTTCGGCGCGCTGATCTTGTAGGGGACGTCGAACTCGGTGAACGCGACCACCACCGTGCCCTTGCCGCCGGGGAACGTCCCCCGCACCTTGACGAGCCTTCCGTCCGCCTTGCGCACCCACACCTTCCCGTCGACGTCGGTCTCGACGCCCGGGAGCAGGCCCTTCACGCGGTCCTTCGGCAGCCGGGCCGCCACCCGGTACGCCTCCTTGCCGTCCACCTTCTCGACGGCCTCCGCCTTCGGCGCCTGGAGCGAGCCGAGCAGCCCCGCGATGCCCCGCTCCGGATCCAGCACCGCCGACGGGTCGTACTTCAGCGCCGCCAGCGCCCGCGGCACCTTCTGCCAGCCGCCCGTCCCGGCGTCGAGGTACACGCTGCTCCCGGACGCGACGACCTTCATCTCCACGTTCATCCCGGACTGCCGCATCGTCAGCGTCCCCTGCGCGTCCCCGTTGCGCAGCAGCTTCATGTCGCCGCCCCGCACGGAGACCGGCGGCTCGCCCTCCGAGTCCATCGTGAGCCCGACACTCGTCACCGCCGCCATCGCCGCCGACGCCTGCCGCAGCGTCCCCGCGGCGTCGAAGTCGGCCTTGGCCGGCCCGGACCCGCCTCTGTCACAGGCGGTGGCCGCCACCAGCGCGAGCAGCACGGGGGCGAGGGCGAGGAAGCGTCGTGACATACGCCGGACACTACCGACGGGTCATCTCGCCGTCACTCGGCAGGAGGTCTGATTCTCCTCGTCCTCCAGAGTGATTCCCGGGGCCGAAGCGGTCCCTTTTGTCGGTGGCCCCGGCCGATGGCCCGCCGCTAAGATGACACGCGGCACGCCCCCGGCCGCCGACGGTAGCCGCCGGGACGGGCCACGGGGGCGGTAGCTCAGCTGGTCAGAGCAGGAGACTCATAATCTTCGGGTCGCGGGTTCGAGTCCCGCCCGCCCCACCGACCGCCGTCCCGCCTCCGCCCGGTTCCGGGGGCGGATAGGCAATGCGTGCCAAATCCGGGGAGTCTTCGCAGGTCGGTTGAAGCCGGTCTTCTCGACCGGCGGGTTCGCGGCTACCATCGCGCCGGAGTGGACGATGTCGGACCGTGACGCGGCACCGGTGTAGCCCCACGTCCTCCCAGCCTGCTCGTCTACCCCCATCGAGAGGACCCCCCGCCATGTCCAGACGCCTTCTCGGCGTGATCGCGGCCGCGGTGATCGGTGCGTCGACGGTGACCGCCGCCGCCACCATGGCGTCGGCGGCGCCGCCCGTCCCGGCGCCGCCCAAGGCCGCCATCGACTTCACCAGCATCGTCGCGCTCAACAACTGTTCGGGCTCCCTGGTGCGCACCCCCACCGCCGCCGACACCGACCCCGCGATGGTGCTCACCAACGGCCACTGCTGGGAGGGCGGTGAGCCGGGCGCGGGCCAGGTGATCACGAACCGTTCGTCCAGCCGGACGTTCAGCCTCCTGGACTCCTCCGGCCAGCGCACGCTCGCCACCCTGCGCGCGACCACGGTGCTGTACGCGACGATGACCGACACGGACGCCGCGCTGTACAAGCTCAACACCACCTACGCCGCCATCAAGCAGAGCTACAACACCCCGGCGCTGGTGATGCAGACCGACCACCCGACCACGGGCGCGGACCTGCGCGTGGTCTCCGGGTACTGGAAGCGGATCTACTCCTGCAAGCTGGACGGATTCGCCTACCGGGTCCGCGAGGCCGAGTGGACGTGGAAGGACTCGCTGCGGTACACGTCCTCCTGCAACGTCATCGGCGGCACCTCCGGCTCGCCGGTCATCGACGCGGGGACCGGCAAGGTCGTCGGCGCCAACAACACCATCAACGAGAGCGGCGGCCGCTGCACGCTCAACAACCCGTGCGAGGTGGACGAGGCGGGCAAGGTCACCGTCCGCTCGAACATCGGCTACGCCCAGCAGACCTACAACCTCGCCACGTGCATCGCCCCCGGCACCGTGCTCGACCTGAACCGGCCCGGTTGCGAGGTGCCGCGCGGCGCCAGGTCGGGCCGGCACTGACCCCGCCTCGCTCCCCAGGGCGAGACCTGATGTAGCGGGACTCCGCAAGAGCGCTCACGGCCCGCCGTGCCTTTAGAGGCGCGGCGGGCCTCGCCGTATCCGGGGCCCCGCCGTATGGCGCCCGGTCCGCCGGTTGCTACCCTTCGAACTGCATGGTTCATTCTGAACCATTGCGGAGTGGAGGTGGCGACCGTCCCATGGGGAGACAACCGCTGAGCTGCCCGTTCTTCTTCGCCGTGGGGCTCGACACCCGGCCGGGCGAAACCGCCGAGGAGACGCGCGCGTTCGCCGGCTTCTACGACACCGTGCACCTCGCCGAGGTCGTCGAGCGCAACGACGGGTTCGTCAGCGCCGCCCGGTACGAGCTGACCGACCCCCCGGCGGGCACGGCCCCGGTCCCGTACTGGCTCGCGGTCTACGGCATCGAGGACGAGGACGCCGCGCGCCGCTTCCTCGCACGCGTTCGCGGCCCCGCCGAGGGACGCGTCACCTACTCCCCGGGCCCGCCCGCGTGGACCCGCGCGACGACCGTCTGGCGGATGATCTGGCGCAACACCGGGTCGACGGGACCGGACGACCTCGTCCCCGGCCGGATCGCGATGATCGGCATGGATCCCGCGCCCGGCGCGACGGACGCCGAGGTCGCGGAGTTCGACGACTTCTACACCCGCACGCACCTGCCGGAGATCGTCTCCGGCTTCGGCTACGACCGGGGCACCCGCTTCCGGCTCTGGCACGAGTTCACCCACCCTGCGCCGGGCTGCCCCCGGTACAACGCGGTCTACGAGGCGGAGGACGCCGAGCCGGCGGGCTCGCCGTCCGGCGCCGCGCTGACGCCGGGGCCGCGGGCGTGGGAGGGCCGGCGGGTGCACTGGCGGGCCAAATACCGGCGGGCGGGCTGACCGGGTGGGTGGCGGGGGAAGACAGCGCAGGACGACAGCGGAGAGGGGTGGTGCCGCGTGCCTTCCGGGACGTCGGCCACGGTGGACATCGGGCGCATGAGGATCTCGCACGTCAGCGACGGGGTGGCGCGGGGACCGCGCCGCTACTGGTTCACCGGGGCGGAACCGGGGGAGTGGATGCCCGCCGTGGGCGTCACCGACCCCGACACCCCGTTCACGATGACGTTCGGGGGGTTCGCGGTGACGGGCGACGGCCACGTCACCCTCGTCGACACCGGCTGGGGCCACCGCGCGGCCGAGAAACCCGGCATGACGGGCGCGGGCGAGATGCCCGCCCGGCTGGCCGCGCTCGGCATCGGGCCGGAAGACGTCGACCGGATCGTCCAGACGCACCTGCACGCCGACCATTGCGGCTGGCTCATCAAGGACGATGACGGCACGCTCACGTTCCCGAACGCGGCCGTCCACGTCAACGAGCGGGAACTGGCGTACTGGACGGGCGACGAGGTGGACGCGATCCCCACCAACCGCGTCATGGCCGACGCGGTGCGCCCGCGGCTGGAGGCCGTCGCGGACGCGGGCCTGCTGCGCCCCTTCGACGGGGGGCTGGAGCTGTCGGACGAGGTGACCGTCCTGCCCACGCACGGCCACACGCCGGGGCATGTGTCGGTCGCCGTCGAGTCCGGGGGCCGGATGGCGATCCTCGCCGGCGACCTCGTCCACCATCCCGTGCATGTGGAGCACCCCTGCTGGCTGCCGTCGATCGACCACGACCCGGCCCGGTCGGTGCGGAGCCGCGAGCGGATCGCGGCGCTCGCCGCGGACCGGGGGGCGGTGATCCTCGCGCCGCACTTCCCCATCCCCACCGTCGTCGGCGTGGACCGCGGCCCGGACGGGCGTGTCCGCGCGACGGTCGGGCACGATGTCCCATGAGCGCCGCCGAGCCCCGCATCCCGCCGGTCCCCGTCGAGGAGTACCACCGGCTCGAACGCGAGCTGTTCGGCGACGGCGCCCTGACCGGCACCGCCCACGTCTCCCGGACGTGGGCGCGCGCCCCCGGCCTGATGAAGGCGCAGCGGCCCCTCCAGGAGTACCTGCTCCAAGGGTCGCCGTTGCCCGCCCGCGACCGCGAGCTGGCGATCCTGCGCGTGGCGTGGCGCCGCGGCTCGGAGTACGCGTTCGGCCAGCACACCCGGATGGGGCGTGCCGCCGGGCTGACCGGCGAGGAGGTCGGGCGCGTCCCGCTCGGCCCGGACGCCGAGGGCTGGACGGCGTTCCAGGCCGTCCTGCTGCGGGCCGTGGACGAGCTGCACGACGACGCCCGGCTCTCTGACGCCACGTGGGCGGCCCTGACGCGGGTCTACGACGACGCCCAGGTCATCGACCTGATCGCCGTCGTCGGCCGCTACTGGACGGTCGCGGTGACCCTGAACGCCCTCGGCGTGCGCCCCGAGCCGGGGCTGCCCGGCTTCCCCGCCGGGCCGTCAGCCCCGGGCCACGGCCCCGTCCCCGATGGGCGGGCCGTAGACCTGCCGCCCGAGTGACTGCCCGCCGTCGGCGGTGAGGACCGCGCCGGTGACGTACCCGGCGCGGTCGCTCAGCAGGAAGCCGGTCAGGTCCCCGATCTCCTCGGCGCCAGCGAAGCGGCGCAGCGGCACCGACGACACGACCCGCTCCCGGTCCTCCGGCGCGGCCCACAGCGCGCTGCCCGCCCCGTCGGTCTCGGTGGGGCCGGGGGCGATGCAGTTGAGCCGGATGCCGTACCGCGCCCACTCCACCGCCAGGGTCCGGGTCATGGTGACGACGCCGGCCTTGGCGGCGGCGCTGTGCACGGTGCCGGGGTGGCCCGTCCAGGCGTACGTCGCGACCACGTTGACGAACGAGCCGGGCCGCCCCGTGTCGATCAGCCTCCGGGCGACCGCCGACGTGCAGTTCCACGTGCCGTTGAGGACGATGTCGACGACCGCGCGCCAGCCGTTCGGCGACAGGTCCTCGGCGGCCGCCACGAAGTTGCCGGCGGCGTTGTTGACCAGCCCGTCGATCCGGCCGAACCGGTCGACCGCGGCCTCGACGGCAGCGTCGACGGCGTCCGGGTCGCGGACGTCCGCGGTGTGCGCCAGGGCGTCGCCGCCCCGGCGCGCCACCTCGGCGGCGACCGTCTCCAGGGGCTCCTTCCGGCGCCCCACCACGGTCACCGACGCACCGAGCCCGGCGAGGCGGAGGGCGGTGGCCGCGCCTATGCCGGTGCCGCCTCCGGTGACGAGAAAGGCGCGGCCTGCCAGTGATTCCACAGGGTTCTCCTCGATGCGTGCGGTGCCGCGTGCGCCGACGCGCGCCGCGGTGGTGGGACGGGCGAGCCGTCGGGCCGGTCAGGACTTGGCGAACGCCTGGAACCGCTTCAGGACGGTGTCGCGGTTCTGGCCCCACCACTCGCTGTTCTGGAGGAACTGCACCTCCAGGTTCGCCGGGTGGGACGGCAGCGTCTTCGCGAACTCCTTGTCCATCAGCTCCAGGGCCTTGGAGTTCGCCGGGCCGTTGGGGTACTTGCTCCAGACCGTCGCCTGCACCTGGGGCCGGACGGAGTACTCGATCAGCTTGAACGCGTTCTCCCTGTTCGGGGCGCCCTTGACGACCGACCAGCTCGCGAGCTCGAACATGCCGCCGTTCCAGGTGAAGTCCAGTGGCGCGCCCTTCTTCTTCAGCTCGCCGATGCGGCCGGAGAAGATGCTGGTGGCGGCCACCTGCTTGCTGACGAGCATCTGGCCGGGCTGCGCCCCCGACACCCACCACTGCGGGACCTGGCCCTTGATCCGGCCGAAGCTGCGGAACGCGCGGTCGATGTCGAGGGGGTACACCGCCTTCGTGTCGACGCCGTCGGCGAGGACCGCGAACTCCATGTCCGGGGGGACGCCGTTGTCGGCGCCGCGCAGCGACCGCCGTCCCGGGAACTTCTGGGTGTCCCAGAAGTCGGCCCAGCCCGTCAGCTTCTTCCCCTCGCCGAGCACCGAGGTGTTCCAGGCCATGACGACCGAGAACAGGTAGTAGGTGAGCCAGTTCTTGTCCACGTAGGACGGGTCGATGCCGGGGATGTTGAGCAGCGAATCGGGCAGCTGCTCGAAGTAGTTCCGTCCGATCGGCAGGACCGTGCCCGGCCCGCCGGCGATGAGGTCCCACTCGATGTTCCCGGTGTCGACCATCGCCTTGATCTTGGCGCCGGTCGGCGGGCCCGCGACGACGACCTCGATGCCGGTCTCCTTGCTGAACGGCTCGAAGATGTACTTCTTCTCGGCCTCGACGAGCGCGCCGCCCCAGTCGGCGACCACGACGCGCTTGCCGCCGCCTCCGCCGCCGGAGCCGCCGCCGCACGCGCCGAGGACCGGCGCGGCGGCGAGGCCGCCCGCGAGGAGGGCGCCGCCCTTGAGGACGCCGCGGCGGGAGAGTGAGGGACCTGGGTGACTGCCGGAGATCTTCATGGTCGGTCGTCCTTCGTGGGGTGGGCGCGGGGATCGGCTGGTGACCGGGCTTCGGGCGGGACGCGAGGGCGGGCGGGCGGGTCAGCGGAACATGCCGCGTTTGAGCAGGTGGCGGGCGATGATGATGCGCTGGATCTCGGAGGTGCCCTCCCAGATCCGCTCGATCCGCGCGTTGCGGTAGGCGCGCTCGACGAAGGTCTCGTTCATGTAGCCGGTGCCGCCGAAGATCTGCAGCACCCGGTCGGCGACGCGGCCGAGCGCCTCGCTGGCGAACAGCTTCGCGGCGGACGCCCGGGCGTGCACCACCTTGGGCGCCTCGCCCTGGTCGGCGGCCCAGGCCGCGTTGTAGGTCATCAGGCGCGCGGCGTGCAGGTCGGTGGCGCAGTCGGCGAGCATGAACTGGATCGCCTGGTAGTCGGCGATCGGGCGGCCGAACTGCACGCGCTGCCCGGCCCATGCGACGCCGTCGTCGATGAGCCGCGCCATCGGGCCGAGGCACCGGGCGGCGGTCATGATCCGCCCGCTGCTCAGCCCGCCGCGGGCGATGCCGAAGCCGCGTCCGGGCTCGCCGAGCACGTTCGCCTCCGGGACGGCGCAGTCGTCGAAGACCAGCTCGGCCTGCCGGTAGCCCCGGTGGCCCATCGTCTTGTGGAGCTGCCCGACGGCGAACCCGGGCGTGCCCTTCTCCACGAGGAACGCGGTGATCCGGTCCTGCTCGCGGTCCGGGTGGGTGAGCGCGAAGACGATGGCGAAGTCCGCCGAGTCGGCGTGGCTGATGAATCGCTTGCGGCCGTTGATCACCCAGGAGCCGTCGCGGAGCTCGGCGCGGGTGGTGATGCCCGCGGCGTCCGAGCCGGTGTCCGGCTCGGTCAGCGCGAAGCACCACTGGAGGTCGCCGCGGACGCACGGGACGAGGAACCGCTCGCGCTGCTCGCCCTCGCAGGCCAGCAGCACACCGGGCGTCGTCGGGACGGCCTCGGCGACGCCGCCGAGCGCGCGGAACAGCTCCTCGGTCACCAGGACCTGGGACAGCACGTCCAGGCCCGCCCCGCCGACCTCCTCGGGCATGCCCATCGAGTTCAGCCCGATGGCGCGGGCCCGCTCCCGGATCCGGCGCTCGACGTCCTCGGGCAGGCCGTCGTGCTCCTCCACGTAGTCCTCGTGGGGGATCAGCTCCGTCTCGGTGAACCTGCGGACCGTCTCGCGGAACTCCACGAGGTGGTCGGGGATCGTGAAGTCCATCAGTCCTGCCGTCCTCTCCCGGCCTGTCCGGATATCCCGGTCTGTCCGGATGCCCCGGTCTGTCCGGATGCCCCGGTCTGTTCGGATGCGCCGCCCGGCCGGGCGGGGACGACCAGCGCGTCCAGCGCCAGGCACCCCTCGTCCCCTGGCCCGCACAGCAGCGGGTTGACGTCGATCTCGGCGACCTCGGGCAGCTCGGCCAGCAGCCGTCCCACCTGGACGGCCGTGCGGGCGAGCGCCTCGGTGTCGGCCGCGGGCGACCCCCGGTGGCCGCGGAGCAGGGCGCCGATCCGCAGCCGCCCGAGCGCGGCCAGCACGTCCTCGCGCCCGAACGGCCAGAGCAGCGCCGCGGAGTCGCCGAGCAGCTCGGTGAGGACGCCCCCGGCGCCGATGACCACCAGCGACCCGGCGGCGTCGTTGCGGCCGCCGACGATCAGCTCGGTGCCGGGGCCCGCCATCCGCTCGACGAGCACCCCCGGCGGCGGCCGGTCCCCGTCCCGGTCCGTGAGACCGCCCCGGCCGGCGGGGCCGTCGAGGGCCGCGGCGGCGCGGCGCATGATGCGGTGGAAGGCGCCGCGGAGGGCCTCCTCGCCGTCCAGCCCGACCTCCACGCCGCCGATGTCGGACTTGTGGGCGATGCCGGGCGCGTGGACCTTGCACACGACCGGGTAGCCGATGCGGGCGGCGATCCCGGCGGCGGTGCCGGCGTCCGCCGCGACGCCCCCGGCCGGCGACCGCACCCCGTACAGCGACAGCAGGCGCTTGCCCTCCCACTCGGGCAGTGGCGTCCCGTGACGCGCCGCGCCGGGCGCCCCCAGGATCGCGGTGGCCCGGCGGCGCCTCTCCGGGTCGGCGGCGGGCACGGCGCCCGGCCCCGTGCGGCGCGCCACCGGACGCGGCGCGCCCGCCAGCGCGATGGCCCGCAGCGCGGGCCGCACCCCCGCCAGCAGGACGACGCCGTTCCGCCGGGCGAGCGCGGTCAGGCCCGGGGTGACGTCGGTGGTCGTCGTCATCAGCACGACCGGCACGTCCAATGAGGCGGCGGCCTCGCCCGCGCCCTCGATCATTTCCGGCCAGCCGACCTCGTCCAGCGGCTCGGAGTGCGTGGGCGCGTCGCCCGCGAACGCGACCACGTCCACGCCCGGCGCGCCGCCCATCGCGAGCGCGGCGGCGCGGTAGGCGTCCCGGTCGCCCCACGCGTTCGCGCCGAGGTCCAGGGGGTTGCGCACCGCCATCGACGGCGGCAGCACGGCGGCCAGCGCGGTCTCGGCGGCGGCGTCGAGATCCGCCAGCCGCACGCCGGTGTCCTCCGCGAGGTCGGCGACCAGCCCGCACTCGCCGCCCGAGCTGGCGAAGACGGCGGCGGAGGCGCCGCGCGGCCTGCGCGGCGCGGCCAGCAGCGAGCACAGCGCGACCATCTCGTCGAGGTCGTCGGCGCGGTGCACGCCGGTCTGCCGGAACAGCGCCTCGTACGCGGCGTCCCGCCCGGCCAGCGTGCCGGTGTGCGCGACGGTCGCGGCCTCGCCGCCGGCCGAGCGCCCCACCTTCAACGCGACGACCGCGACGTCGAGCTCCGCCGCCCGCTCCGCCAGGGCACGGAACCGCGCCAGGTCGGACAGGCCCTCCAGGACGAGGCACACGACCCGCACGCCGGGGTCGGTGAGGAAGTACTCCAGGCAGTCCGACAGGTCGAGGACGGCCTGGTTGCCTGCGGACACCCCGTAGGCGACCGACGGGAGCCGCCCGGAGAGCATCGTGGTCAGCGCCATGTTGCCGCTCTGCGCCGCCAGCGCCACGACCCCGTCGCCGCCGGCGTGCAGGAGCGGCAGCTCGATGCCCCAGAGGGCGGCGCGGCCGCGGAAGCTGGCCACGCCGAGGCAGTTGGGCCCGATCAGCGGCAGCCGGCCGCCGGCGGCGGCGACCAGCTCGTCCTGGAGGCGGCGGCCCGCCGCGTCCCGCTCGGCGAACCCGGCGCCGTACACGACCATGGAGCCCGCGCCGAGCCCGGCCGCCTCCGCCGCCAGCGCCGGGATCCCGGGCGCGGGGATCGCGGCGGCCACCGCGTCGGGCACCTCGGGCAGGTCGCTCAGCGACGGGTAGGCGCGCACCCCGTCGACCTCGGCGCGCGTCGGGTGGACGGCGTACAGGCGTCCCTCGAACCCGGCGCCGCGCGTGTTGCGCAGCGTCCGCAGCCCGTACCCGCCCTTGGGGGAGGCGCCGACGACCGCGACGCTCCCGGGCCGGAAGAGCCGGTCGAGGCGGTGCCCCGCCTGCCCGCCCGCCTGCCCCGTCGCGTGCCCTGTCGTCTGTGCGGTCGCCTGGCCGCTCGTCAGCCCCGCCATCATCGCCCCACGAAGACGGGACGGCGCTTCTCGATCGCCGCCGCCAGGCCCTCGGCCTTGTCCTCGGTGGCGGCGCAGATGCGGGCGCCGCGCTGCTCGTTGCGCAGCGCCTCCTCGATGCCGATCCCGTGGCCCAGCCGGATGTTCTGCTTGGCCTCGCCGATCGCGACGGTCGGGCCGGCGGCGAAGGTCCGCGCCTGGTCCAGCGCGCGGTCCATCAGCTTCTCCGGCGGCACGACCCCGCTCACCACGCCGATGCGCAGCGCCTCGTCGGCGTCGATGATGCGGCCGGTGTAGATCAGCTCGGCCGCGCGGGTCTCCCCGACGATCCGGGGGAGGAGGTAGGAGCCGCCGGCGTCCGGGCAGATGCCCCGCTGCGCGTAGACCTGCCCGAACCGGGCGGACGCCGACGCGAACCGCATGTCGGCGGTCAGCGCGATGTCGAAGCCCGACCCGGCCGCCACCCCGTTCACCGCCGCCACCACCGGCTTCGGCAGCCAGTACAGCCGCGCGATCGTGCGGTGCATCTTCGCCGGCCACGACTCCTCGCCGGCGTCGGAGCGGGCGGCCCACTCCTTGACGTCCGCGCCCGAGCAGAACCCGCGCCCCGCACCGGTGATCACCAGCGCGCGCACGCCGGGGTCCTTGCCCGCCCGCATGATGACGCGGTCCAGCTCGTCGATGTCGCGGTTGGCGATGGCGTTGAGCCGCTCCGGGCGGTTCAGGGTGAGCACGCCGACGTCGCCGTCCATGTGCCAGGTGCAGCACGTGAGTGCCGGCAGTTCCATGACTTCGCCTTTCGATGCGGTTCAGGGCATGACGAACACGGGTCGCGGCGGGAGGCGGGAGACGGCCCCGTCGGGGCCGCCGGTTCAGTTCACGCGGGCGAGGAAGCGGCAGTCGCCGGGGGCCCAGCTCAGCCAGTGCGACGTGCCCGCCGCGTAGTCGGCCCGGGCCTCGGACGGCACCATGACCTGCAGTTCGGCTCCCTGGTCGGTCCGCAGGTGCACCTCGATCTGGGGGCCGAGGTAGACCTGCGTCACGACCGAGCAGCGGGCCGCGTTGCGCTCCGCCGCGTCCGGGCGGTCGGCGCCGAGCCGGATCCGCTCCGGGCGGATCATGAACTCGCCGCCGGCGTCCTCGGAGCAGTCGTTGTCCTTGTCGACCAGGACGCGCCCGGCCATCCCCTCCACTTCGACGACGGTGTGCGCGCCCTTCTCCACGCGCGTGGCGGGCAGGCAGATCGACTGGCCGAGGAACCGGGCGACGAACGAGTTCACCGGCTCCTCGTACAGCTCGTCCGGCGGCGCGGTCTGCTGGAGGACGCCCTGGTGCATGACGCCGATCCGGTCCGACAGCGCCAGGGCCTCGTCCTGGTCGTGGGTGACGTACAGGACGGTCGCGCCGATCCGCTGCTGGAGGGACTTCAGCTCCAGCCGCATGTGGTCGCGCAGGTTGCGGTCGAGGGCGCCGAGCGGCTCGTCCATCAGCAGGACGCTCGGGTCGAAGACGAACGCCCGCGCGAGCGCCACCCGCTGCTGCTGACCGCCGGACAGCTGCCGCGGATAGCGGTCCTGGAAACCGGTGAGCCGCGTCATCGTCAGCACCCGGTCGATCTCCCGCCGCGCGTCGGCCTTCCTCATCCGGCGCATCCGCAGCGGGAACGCGATGTTCTGTGCCACGGTCATGTGCGGGAACAGCGCGTAGTTCTGGAACACCAGCCCGATGTTGCGCTTCTCCGGCACGTCGTCGGTGACCGCGCGGCCCGCCAGGAAGACCTCTCCGGCGGTCGCCGACTCCAGGCCCGCGAGGATGCGCAGGCTGGTGGTCTTGCCCGAGCCGCTCGGCCCCAGCAGGGTGACGAACTCGCCCTTGCGGACGGCCAGGTTGAAGTCGTGCACGGCCGGCGCGTCGCCGTACCACTTGTGCACGCCCTCGAAGACCACCTGGTCGGTCCCGGCGTCCGGGTCCGGGCCGGCGGGCCGTCCGCCGGCCACCGGCGCCCGCAGCCCGGTGCGTCCTTGCTCGGTCATCGGCGCTCCCGCCGTTCACGGAGGATCTTGATCAGTTCGGAGAGGACGAACAGCCCGACGCAGACGGCGATGAGGATCGTTCCGGCGACCGCGAGCGTGGGCGTGAGGTCGTAGCGCACGCTGTCCCACAGCTTGCGCGCGAGGGTGACCGAGTCGTTGCCGGCCACGAAGAGGATGATCACCGCCTCGTCGAAGGCGATCACGAACGCGAACAGCGCGCCCGCCGAGATCGCCGAGGTCAGCGACGGCAGCGTGATCCGCAGAAGGGTCCGGGGCAGCCCGGCGCCGAGCGTCCGCGCCGCGTTCTCCAGCTCGGGGTCGAACTGCTGGAGGGCGCTCGACACCGACACGAGGACGTAGGGGATGCCCATCACCGAGTACGCGACCGCGACCATCTGCCACTGGCCGATCAGCCGGTGGTCGGCGAAGGTGAAGTAGTAGGCCATCGCCAGCACGATGATCGGGATGACCAGCGGCGAGTACAGCAGCGCGAAGACCAGGCCCTTGCCCCGGCCGGTGCCGCGGGCCAGGCCCCAGGCGGCCGTGGTGCCGACCACGGTCGCGATGGCGGCCGCCAGCAGCGCGATCCGCGCGCTGAGCAGCGTCGCGTCCACCCACGCCGAGTCGGCGAAGAACCGCCGGTAGTGGGTCAGGGACCAGCCCTCCAGCGGGAACGACAGGTAGTCGGCGCTGTTGAACGACTCCAGGACCACGATCACGATCGGGATCACGAGGAACGCGAAGACCAGCGTGACCACGCCCACCAGGGCCCAGTGCAGCACGCGCTCCGCCGGTGTCGCCGGCAGCCGCTTCCGGCGCCGCGCCGGGGGCCCGGGACGGCTCCGCGCCGGTGCCCCCGCCCCGCCGGCGGCGGAGCCCACGCCGATCGCGCTCACAGCGACACCAGCCCCTTGACCTTGGTGAGCCTCCGCACGATCAGCGTCAGCGCGGTCGCCAGCACCAGCAGCATCGTCGCCAGCGTCGCCGCGAGCCCCCAGTCGAAGTTCACCTGGACGCTCTGCGCGATCACCACGGCGATCGTGCTCTGCTTCGGCCCGCCGACCAGCGCGGGCGTGACGTAGAAGCCGAGCCCGATGATGAAGACGAGCATGCCGCTGCTGACGACGGCGGGCAGGGCCAGCGGCAGGTACACCTGGGCGAACGCGCGCACCGGCCCGGCGCCGAGGGACCGCGCCGCGCGGGGCAGCGACGCGTCGATCTGGTCCAGCGTCCCCTTGATGATGAGGATGGGGAAGGGCAGCAGGATGTGCGTCATCGCGATGACGACCGCGCTCTCGCTGTAGAGCATCCCCTCCGAGTTCCCGGTGAGCGGCTCCATCAGCCGCGTCACCAGCCCGTTGTCGCCGAGCAGCACGATCCAGGAGAACGACCGCACGAGAATGCTCGTCCAGAAGGGGATGACGACGAGAAGGGCCAGGAAACGCGCCCGGCGCGGTGACGTCCGGGACAGGAAATAGGCCACCGGGAAACCGAGGACGACGGTGAGGACGGCCACTTCCAGGGAAAGCCGGACGGTGATCGCGAGCACTTCCCAGATCGCGCCGTCGGTGGCCGCCTTGGTGAAATTGCCGAATCCCGGATCGGGTTCGGTGACGCTTTTCAGCAGCATCGCGCCGACCGGATAGGCGTAGACGATCGCCATGAAGGCGACCGGCAGCCCGAGCGCCATCGTCACGAAGCCCGGACGCCGGGCGCGCCTTCTCGGCGGGACCCGGCCCGGACGGAGATCATCCCCCGGGGGGCGCCTCGTGACGGTGGTACGCGCCGTCATGGTTCACCGTCCCTCCGATCGTTCGTGCACCCGTTCCCGCGGGCCGCCCGGAAGGGGTGGCACGCGGTTCCGCGGAGGCCGGAAAGCCCGCCCCGCATGTCGACACAGTCAACGTTCGCGGTGTGCTCCATGTCATGGGTGCCCGATCACAAAAGTCCCTGGGGGCCCCTGTGCCGGGAACACAGTTCCCCGGGGCCGCCGTGCGCCCTGAGGGGGCCTCGGGCGCCCCTCACACGCCGTTGACGTGGGAGGACGCGGCGTGGTACATGTCCACGACCTGGGTCCGGAGGGTGATGCGGATCTCCATGACCCGGCTTTCTGGAGGGTGATCATGGCACCATCCGACATGTCCGCCACCATCACCGATCACATGACGACCGTGGCGCGCGACCTGGAATCGGCGTCCACCGCGCTCGCCAACGAGTTCGTCCGCCAGTACGTCAGCACGACCGAATCGGGTTCGGTCGACCGTCAGGCGCCGGTCGAGGCGTTCGACATGGCGGTGCGGGTCATCGGCCTGTGCGCCGACGGCCTCGCCGACCGCGGGGCCGGGGCGGAGCTGCCGGCCGGACGCGGGGCCCGCGTCGCGCTCCAGGGCAAGCCGGTCGCCGAGGCCGTCGAGTGGCTGCGGCTGCTGGAGCGGGTCGTCGCCGACCACGTGCTCGGCCACGCCACCGCCGGGAGGGACCAGATACGCGCGGTGCTCGGGCGGCTCGCCGAGCTGTTCGACGTGCTCTGCACCCGCGAGCTGGAGTCGTTCACCAGCACCTACAACGAGCTCGCCGGCTGGCAGGCGCGGGTGGGCACCGACCTGCTGAGCTGCCTGATCGCCGGGCCCGCCGTCGACGCCAGCACCGTCAACGACCAGGCCCGGATGCTCAACATCAACCCCCACCAGCGGTTCCGGGCCGTCGCCGCCTACCACGACCCGGCGCCGACGGCGCAGCAGTGGGTGCGGGCCCGGCGGCGGATCATGGAGGTGCTGTGGCGGCACGACCCCCGCCGCGAGATCCTCATCCGCGAGCGGCGCGGCCTGCTGCTGGCGCTGGTGCCCATCGACCGCGCCGGGCCCGGCCTGGTGGAGCTGCTCACCCGGATGCTGGACGACGAGCCCGGCCGGTCGCTGTTCGTGTCGGCGGGCGAGCCGGGCGCGACGCTGCCCGCCGCCGGGCACAGCTGCCGGCAGGCGCTGTCGGCACTGGAGATCAGCATCTACCGCGACCAGCGCGGACAGGTCACCCAGTGCACCGACGTGATCCTGGAGGTCCTGCTGGCGCACAACCGGTGGGTGTCCAAGCGGCTCATCGAGACGCGGATCGGGCAGCTCGTCGAGAAACCGCATCTGCTCGACACCCTGCGCGTCTACATCTCCTGCGACATGGCGCTCCAGCGGACGGCGGAGGAGCTCGTCGTCCATCCGAATACGGTCGCCTACCGGCTGCGGCAGATCGCGACGCTCACGGGACGCGACATGCGCCGGATCACCGACATCGGCGACCTGAACGTCGCGCTGATGGCCTACGACGCGATCCAGATGCGCCGGGACCGGGAAGAGGCGCGCACCGATCTGCGCGCCCGGCTGTTCGCCTGACCCGAGCGCCGCGAGGGCCCGCCGGGCGACGGCCGCCGGCGCCGATGCCGGACGTCCTGTGCCGGGCACATAATGGCGGCCCCGATTCTTTGGTGGCGCAGGCCGGTCAGGTATCCGCCGGTTGATCCTAGGCTTCGAGTCCCATCGCCCAGGACTGGTGAGCGGAGCGACATGGACCATCGTGCGGACACATACATCGGCGGGCAGTGGGTCGAGAACAATGGCGATGACGTCATCGCGGTCATCGACCCCTCGACCGGGCAGTGCGTCGCCACGGTCCGCGAGTCCTCCACCGGCGACATGGACACGGCCATCGAGGCCGCCGGCCGCGCCAGGCCCGTCCTGCGGGCCATGCCGCCGGGCGAGCGGGCCGCGTTGCTGGAGCGCATCGCCGGCGAGCTGGAGGCGCGCGCCGGCGGGCTCGCCGAGCTGATCTCCAGCGAGATGGGCATGCCGCGCAAGCACTGCGCGGACTACCAGGTGCGGACCGCGATCGGAACGTTCCGCAACACCGCGCGGGCGGTCGCCGATGTGCCGTTCACCGAGCGGATCGGCGGCTCGGACGTGCTCCGCGAGCCGGTCGGGGTGGTGGCCGCGATGACCCCGTGGAACTTCCCGCTGCTGCAGACCGCCGCGAAGGTCGGCCCGGCGCTCGCCGCGGGCTGCCCGGTCGTGCTCAAGCCCAGCGAGATCACCCCGCTGGACGCCTACGTCCTGGCGGAGGCCGTGCACGCCGCGGGCGCCCCGCCCGGCGCGCTCAACCTGCTGTTCGGCAACGGCCTGCACGTGGGGGAGTACATGGCCCGCCATCCCGGCACCGCGATGGTGTCGCTGACCGGCTCCACCCGCGCCGGGCGCCGCGTCGCCGAGCTGGCCGCCGCGTCCGTCAAGCGGGTGACGCTGGAGCTCGGCGGCAAGTCGGCGGCGGTCGTGCTGCCGGACGGCGACCTCGCCGCGGCGGTCGAGCGGGTCGTCCGCACCGTGTGCATCAACACCGGGCAGACCTGCACCGCGCTGACCCGGCTGCTGGTGCCCTTCGAGGCGATGGCCGACGCCGAGGACCTGGTGACCCTCGCGATGTCGGGGTACCGCGTCGGGCCGTCCGGCGACCCCGACGCCGACATCGGGCCCCTGGCCAGCGCGAACCAGCGGCACCGCGTCAACGACCACCTGGAGCGGGCGCTCGTCGACGGCGCCCGCACGATCTGGGACCACCCGCCCGAGGAGCTCCCGCGCGCCGGGTTCTTCACCGGGCCCGCCGCGTTCGCGGTGTCCGACCCCCGCATCGTCCTCGCGCAGCAGGAGGTGTTCGGGCCGGTCCTCGCGGTCATCCCCTACGTCGGCGAGGACGAGGCGGTCGCCATCGCGAACGGCACCCAGTACGGGCTCGCTGGCGCGGTCTGGTCGGCCGACGAGGAGCACGCGCTGCGGATCGCGGAGCGGATCGAGGCAGGCAGCATCGAGATCAACGGCGCCCCGTTCAATGGCCTCGCGCCGTTCGGCGGCTACAAGCAGTCCGGGTACGGGCGCGAGCTGGGCGTGCACGGCATCGCCCAGTTCACCGAGCTGAAGGCGATCCAGCGGCGGACGGCGGCCGCGCGATGACCGGGCCGGACGGCGGGCCCGGGCCGGGCGGGGCCGAGCCGTGCGGGCACGGGCGGACGGGCGGTGACCTGGTCGCCGAGGCGCTGCGGGCGCTCGGCGTCGAGCACGTCTTCGGCGTCGCCAGCGTGCACAACCTGCCGATCCTCGACGCGATCCACCGGCTCGGCGGCATCACCGTCGTCACCACGCGGCACGAGCAGGCGGCGGTGCACGCCGCGGACGGCCACGCCCGCGTCACCGGGCGGCTCGGCGTCGCCCTGGCCTCGACCGGGCCGGGCACCGCCAACACGATGGGCGGGCTGTTCGAGGCGCAGTTCGCGGGCTCGCCCGTCCTGCTCCTCACCGGGCAGGTCGAGATCCGCTACTACGGCCGGTCCAAGGGCTACCTGCACGAGGCGGAGCAGCAGCTCCCGATGCTGCGGACCCTCACCCGCGAGGCGTGGACGGTGCGGCGCGCCCAGGACGCCGGCGAGACCGTCGTCGCGGCGGGCCGCGCGGCCGTGACCGGGCCGCCCCGTCCCACGGCCGTGGAGATCCCCATCGACCTGCAGTACGCGCGGGTGCCCGACACCGTGGAGGTCGCCGGGCCCGCGCCCGTGCTCCGCCCCGTGCCGCCCGAGGATCGCCTCCGCGCCGCCGCCGACCTGCTCGCGGGCGCCGCGCGGCCGCTGATCTGGGCCGGGGGCGGGGTGCTGAGCGCCGGAGCCTGGCCCGGGCTGCGCCGCCTCGTCGACCGGCTGGAGATCCCGGTGGTGACCTCCGTGCAGGGCCGCGGCGCGCTCCCCGAGGACCACCCGCTGTGCCTCGGGCCGCTGGCCGCCGTGCCGCCGCTGCGCGGCATCGTCGAGGACGCCGACGTCGTCCTCGCCGTGGGCGCCCGCTTCCAGATGTACACCACCGACCAGTGGCGGCTGCGGATCGGCGGGCGGCTGATCCACGCCGACGCCGACGCGGGCGTGTTCGGCCGGACGTACCCGCCGGAGGTGGCGCTGCACGGCGACGCCCGGGAGACGCTGCGCGAACTCGACGGGCGGGTCGCCACCGGCGCCGCCGACCCGGGCTGGACGGCGGCCGCCCGCCGCGCCGCCGCCGAGGCGCGCGAGACCTCGCTGGAGGCCCTCGGCCCGGACCACCGCGCGCTCGTGGAGTCCATCCGCCGGTCGCTGCCGCGGGACGGCGTGATCGTCCGCGACTCGACCGTGCCCGCCTACGCCTGGGGCGACCGGCTGCTGCCGATCCTGGCGGCGCGCACGTCGCTGCACCCGGCCTCGGCCGCGATCGGGCCGGGGCTGCCGCTGGCGCTCGGCGCCGCGGTCGGCGGCGGGCGGCGGACCGTCGTCGTCCACGGCGACGGCGGCATCATGCTGTCGGTCGGCGAGCTGGCGGCGCTCGCCCAGGCCGGCGCGCCGGTGACGGTGCTGGTGTTCAACGACCGCGGCTACGGCGTGCTGCGCGACGTCCAGTCCGCCACCTTCGACGGCGCCCGCAACGACGTGGACCTGCACACGCCCGACTTCGTGGCGCTCGCGGAGGCGATGGGCGTGCCCGGCGAGCGGGTGTCGGGCGCCGCGGCGTTCGACGAGGCGTTCGCCCGCTCGGCCGCCGGGACGGGACCGTCCCTGATCGAGATCGACCTGACCGCGCTCGCGCCGATGAAGCGGCGGGCCGGCCGCCAGCGGCTGCTGGGCTGACACGACCCCGGGACCGTGCCGCCCGCCGGCGGCGCCCGTGGAAGGGGACTGCTCGATGACCGTCCGAAATGGATGGTACAGTTCGGAACATGACGATCAACCTCTCGTCCAGCTCCTACCTCGTGCTGGGGCTGATCGGGCTGCGCGGGCCCAGCTCGTCGTACCAGCTCAAGCGGGCCGTCGAACGCTCGATCGGCTACTTCTGGCCGTTCCCGCACAGCCAGCTCTACGTCGAGCCCAAGCGGCTGGCCGAGGCGGGGCTGCTGGAGGAGTCGGCGGAGACCGGGGGACGGCGGCGCCGGACGTACTCGCTGACGCCGCTCGGGCGGCAGGCGCTGCGCGACTGGCTCGGCGACCCCGGCACCGAGGTGTTCCAGGTGCGCAACGAGGCGGAGCTGAAGCTGTTCTTCAGCGAGCTGGGCGACGACGACACCGTGCCCCGGCTCGCCGAGACGCAGATCCGCTACCACCAGGAGCGCCTGGCGGAGTTCCAGAAGACGCTGGAGCGGCTGGGGACCGTGCCCGACCTGGAGAAACGGGTCGCGCCGCTCGTCCTGGGCGTGCGGATCGAGGCGGCGTGCCTGTCGTTCTGGCGGGACGTCGGCGAGGTGGGCGTGACCGGAGCGCTCGCCCGCGGCGGAGTGGAAGGAGACGTGCATGGTGATGACCGGCCTCCCGGGTCATGACCGGGAGAAGGCGCTGCGCTGCCGCGGACCGCGCCAGGAGACGCTGCTCAGGATGCTCGAGAACACCCTCGCGCACGCCGAGCGGCCCGGCGAGCTGATCGTGTACGCGGGCCTCGCCAAGGCCGCGCGCGACCACGCGGCCCTGGAGAAGATCATCGAGGCGCTGTCGGAGCTGGAGGAGGACGAGACCCTCGTCGTCCAGTCCGGCAAGCCGATCGGGGTGTTCCCCACCGGGCCGCGGGCACCGCTGGTCCTCATGGCCAACAGCAACCTGATCGGCCGCTGGGCCACCGGCGAGCACTTCTACGAGCTGGAGCGGCGCGGCCTGATCGCCTGGGGCGGCTACACCGCGGGCGACTGGCAGTACATCGGGTCGCAGGGCATCGTGCAGGGCACCTACCAGACGTTCACGGCCGTGGCCGACGAGCACTTCGGCGGCGACCTGGCCGGGCGGCTCGTGGTGACGGCCGGCCTCGGCGGCATGGGCGGCGCCCAGCCGCTGGCCACCGTGATGGCGGGCGGCGTCGCCCTGTGCGTGGAGGTCGACGCGGCGCGGATCGCCCGGCGGATCGACAGCGGCTACCTCGAACGCGGCACCGAGTCGGTCGACGAGGCCCTCGCGTGGGCGCGCGAACGCGCCGCGGCGGGCGCGCCCGGCTCCATCGGGCTGCTGGGCAACGCCGCCGAGGTGCTGCCCGAGCTGCGCTCCCGCGGCCTCGTCCCGGACGTCGTCACCGACCAGACGTCCGCGCACGACCTGCTGTACGGCTACGTCCCCGCCGGGATGTCGCCCGAGGACGCCGCCGCGATGCGCGACGGCGACCCCGTCGAGCTGGGCCGCCGCGCCCGCGCGTCCATCGCCGCGCACGTGGAGTGCATGCTCGGCTGGCAGGACGACGGCGCCGTCGTCTTCGAGTACGGCAACAACCTGCGCGCCCAGGCCGCCGAGAACGGCGTGGACGCCTTCCGCATCCCGATCTTCATCGAGCGCTACATCCGGCCGCTGTTCTGCCGCGGTCTCGGCCCGTTCCGGTGGGTGGCCACGTCCGGCGACCCCGCCGACATCGATCTCATCGACGCGATGGTGGTCCGGGAGTTCCCCGGCAACCCGCTCGTCCAGCGGTGGATCCCGGTGGCGCGCGAGCACGTGCGGCAGGCCGGGCTGCCCTCGCGCATCTCGTGGCTGGCGCACGGCGAGCGCGCCAGGCTCGCGCTGCTGGTCAACGAGGCCGTCGGGCGCGGCGAGATCCGCGGGCCGGTCGCCTTCACCCGCGACCACCTCGACGCGGGCGGCGTGTCGCAGCCGCTGCGCGAGACCGAGAACATGCCGGACGGATCCGACGCCGTCTCCGACTGGCCCCTGCTGAACGCGCTGCTCAACGCGGGCTCGGGCGCCGACCTCGTCGCGATCCACGCCGGTGGCGGCGGCTACGCCGGGTACATGCAGAGCGCCGGCGTGACCCTCGTCGCCGACGGCACCCCGGCCGCCGCCGAGCGGATCGCCGCGGCGCTCACCGCCGACACCGGCATCGGGATCATGCGCTACGCCGACGCCGGGTACCCCGCGGCGGCCGACGCCGTCCGCGACAGCGGGCTGCGGTGGTTCGGATGAGCGTCCCGGAACCCCCGGGGACTCCGGAGCCCCCGCCGGCTCCGGAGCCCCCGGCGCTGGAGGGCGTCCGCGTGCTGGACCTGAGCCGGGTCCTGTCCGGACCGCTGTGCACGCGGATGCTCGCCGACCTCGGGGCCGAGGTCATCAAGGTGGAGTCGCCGGGCGGCGACGACGGCCGCCACTTCGGGCCGTTCACCGGCGGCGACAGCACCTTCCACCGGCACCTGAACCGCAACAAGCTCGGCATCGTCCTTGACCTGAAGGACCCGGCCGGACGCGACCGGCTCGCCGCCCTCGTCGCCCGCTCCGACGTGCTCGTCGAGAACTTCCGGCCGGGCGTCCTCGACCGGCTCGGGTTCCCGCCCGCCGAGCTGCTGCGGCTGAACCCCGGCCTCGTCGCGGTGAGCATCAGCGGGTTCGGCCGCACCGGGCCGCTCGCGGACCGCGCCGCCTACGACCTCATCGTGCAGGCGATGTCCGGGCTGATGTCGGTGACCGGCCCGGACGGCGGGCCGGGCGTGCGCGTCGGCGTCAGCATCGGCGACGTCGTGCCCGCCCTGTACGCGGCCGTGGCGGTGCTGTCGGCGCTGCGCCAGCGCGACGCCACCGGCCGCGGGCAGCACATCGACGTGTCCATGTTCGACGGGCTGGTCTCGGTGCTGGAGTCGGTCGCGATGCGGGCGCTGCACACCGACGAGGACGTGCGGCCGACCGGCGGTCACCACGCGATCAGCGCACCGTACGGGACGTTCGCCGCCAAGGACGGGCCGGTCGCCGTCGCCGTCGCCGGGGACGCGCTGTTCGCCCGGCTCGCGGCCGTCCTCGACCGGCCGCACTGGCTCGCCGACGGCCGGTACGCCACCGACGCGCTCCGCGGCCGCCACCGCGAGGACCTGCGCCGGGAGATCGAGGCGGCACTCGCGGACCTGACCCGGGAGGAGGCCCTCGGCCGGCTCACCGGCGGCGGCGTGCCGTGCGGCCCCGTCCTCGGCGTCCGCGAGGCGCTGTCCCACCCGCACGCCCTCGCCCGCGGGCTCGTCGTCGACGAGCCCGACGGGTTCCGCACCCTCGCCGGCGGCGTCCGCACGACCGGGACGGTCGGGGAGTTCCGCCCGGCCCCCGCGCACGGCGAGCACGACCACCTGGTGGACCGGTGGCTCGCCGAGGAGCCGCGCCGCCCCCCGGACCCGACGACCCGGACGGAGTAGCCGCCATGCCAGAGCAGCCCGGGCCGCGCACCCTCGACCTGCCCGGCGGCGCGGTGACGCTCGCGGGCGCGCTCGACGTCGAGCGCACCGCCACCGGGTTCGTCCCGCGGCGCCTGCCCGCCTGGACCCGGCCGAGGATCACCGACCCCTACATGCGCCTGATGGTCCCGCGGCCGGCCGGGGTGCGGCTGGTCCTGCGCACCGACGCCGACGCCCTGGAGCTGGACGTCTTCGTGACCCGGTTCCGCAACGCCCACTTCCCCCTCTTCCCCGTCGAGTTCGACGCGGTCGTCGGCGGGACGCGGGTCGTCTCCCGCCCGGCGCGCCGCGGTGACCTGTGCGTCGTCCGGGCGGGCGAGGTCGCCGGGACCGAGCCCGGCGAGCCCGAGACCATCCGGTTCGACGGGCTCGGCACCGGCTGGAAGGACGTCGAGGTGTGGCTGCCGCAGGCGGCCGTCGTCGAGCTGCGGGCGCTGCGCGCCGACGGCACCGTCACCCCCGGACGGCCGCCGCGGCGCAAATGGGTCCACTACGGCAGCTCCATCAGCCACTGCGCGGAGGCGGGCGGACCGACCCGCACCTGGCCCGCGCGGGTCGCGCGGAGCGCCGGGCTCGACCTGACGTCGCTGGCGTTCGCGGGCAACTGCCACCTCGACCCCTTCGTCGCCCGGACGATCCGCGACCTGCCCGCCGACGTCATCACGCTCAAGGTCGCCGTGAACGTGCAGAACCTCGACTCGCTGAAGGTCCGCACGTTCGGGCCCGTCCTGCACGGCTTCCTGGACACCGTGCGCGACGGCCATCCGCACACCCCGCTGCTGGTCGTGTCGCCGATCTTCTGCCCCACGGCCGAGCACCGCGCCGGGCCGACCGTGCAGGACGCCACCGGGAGGTATGTCGCGAAGGGTGACACCTCGCCGTCCGCGCTGAGCCTCGTCCGGATGCGGGAGCTGATCGAGGAGGTGGTCGCGGTCCGCGCGGACGGCGACCCGCGGCTGGCCTACCTCGACGGGCGCTCGCTGTTCGGCGCCGCCGACGCCGGCGACCTCTACGACGGGCTGCACCCCAACGCCGACGGCTACCGCCGCATCGGGGAGCGCTTCCACGAGCGCGTTTTCGGCCCGTCCGGTCTCTGGCCGCAGCCGGGAAGCACACCCGAATAGCGCCTGTGCGCACCCCATAGTCGTCCCGCGAATTCTTTGGCCCGACACCCTCAAGACGACCTGTGACATCACTTCTAGGCTCGAACAGAATCGCATGAAACGGACGCATCCCATGGAACGGACGAAGCCCAAGGCCACCCCGGTGACGGACGACGACATCGCGAGCGTGATCGCCCTCATCGATCAACACGAGCCGGAACTCGTCGCCTTTCTCCGCGACTTCCTGCGCATTCCCAGCGTCTGGGGGGACGGCCCGGCGCTGACGGCCGCCGCGGAGTACCTCGCCGCCCCCCTCGCCGACGCCGGGCTCACGGTCGCCCTCCCCGGCTCGGGCACCGGCGGCATGCCGAACGTGCTCGCCAGGGCCGGCTCGGGCACCGGCGACGCGGACGACGCCCTGATCTTCAACGGCCACATGGAGGTCTACCCGCCGTCCCGGTCCTGGCGGCGCGACCCGTTCGGCGGGGAGATCGACGAGGGCCGCATCTACGGCGTGGGCGTCGCGGACATGAAGGCCGGGACCGCCGCGATGACGATGGCGGCGGCCATGCTCGCGCGGTCCGGCGTCGCGCTGCCGCGCGACGTCGTGGTCCTCGCCGTCCCGAACCACTTCGAGGGCGGCGAGGGCACGCGGCAGGCGCTGCGCGACGGGCTCCGCGGCGCCTACGCGATCAACTGCGAGCCGAGCGACCTGCGCGTCCTCACCGGCCAGCGCGGCATCGCCTACGTCAACGTGGACGTGCGCGGCCGCGCCGCCCACACCACCGCCCTCGACGTCGGCGTGAACGCCGTCGCCCGGGCCGCGGACGTCGTGCGCGAGGTCCTCGCGATGCCCATCACGGCCGCCGGCGGCCGCGTTCTCGACGAGGTCAAGATCTGCAACGTCGCGCAGATCTCCGGCGGGGTCGCGCACAACCTCGTCCCGGAGCTGTGCGGGATCACCTTCGACTTCCGGTTCCCGCCCGGGCAGACGCAGGACGACGTCCTGCGCGACGTGCGCGCGGCGGTGGAACGCGCCCTCGACCTGCTCCCGGAGTTCCCCGTGGACGTCGCGCTGGAGGCGACCTGCCTGAAGAACCCGCGCAGCTCGCTCCGGGTGCCCGACGGGGAGGGCCTGCTCGCCGACGTCGCCGCCGCGCACCGCCGCAGCACCGGCGGCGCCGCCGCGTACGACGTCCACCGGGCCTGGCCGGACACGCCGATCTTCTGGGAGTCGGGCATCAGGGCCGTCACCTACGGGCCCGGGTCGATGGACTGCTACTGGGACGACGAGTCCGTCGTCGTCGAGGACTACCTCGCCGCCGTGCGGACCTACGCCGTCGCGGCCCTCACCCTGGGTTCCGCGGACGCGGGGTCGGCGGCCGCAGGCTCGGCTATTGCGGGCTCGGCGGGCGCGGGCTCCCTGGGCGGCGGCGCGGATGACTGAGCCGCCCGCGCCGGTCGAGGAGATCTGCTCCGACCTGATCAGGTTCGACACGAGCAACCCGGGCGGGCGCGAGCGCGAGGCCGCCGAGTACGTCGCCGGGCTGCTGGCGGGCATGGGGCTGGACCCGCGCGTCATCGAGGCCGAGCCCGGCCGCTCCAACGTCGTCGCGCGGGTCGCGGGCACCGACCCGGAGGCGCCCGCGTTGCTGGTCCAGGGCCACCTGGACACCGTCCCCGCCGACCCCGGCGGCTGGACGCGCCATCCCCGCGGCGGCGAGATCGCGGACGGCCACGTCTGGGGCCGCGGCGCCGTGGACATGAAGAACGCGGTGGCGATGACGCTCGCCGCGGTCGGCGCCGAGCTGGCCGCGGGCCGCCGCCCGCGCCGCGACCTCGTCCTGGCGTTCGTCGCCGACGAGGAGACCGGCGGGCGGCTCGGCGCCGGCCATCTGGTGGCGGAGCACGCGGACCTCTTCGAGGGGTGCCGCGCGGCGATCGGCGAGGTCGGCGGCTTCAACGTGCCCGCCCCGTCCGGCCCGCCGGTCTTCGTCGTCTCCGTCGCCGACAAGGGCCTGCGCTGGTACGAGGTGCGGGAGCGGGGCGTCGCCGGGCACGGCAGCATGATCGCGCGGGACAACCCGATCCCGCGGCTCGCGGAGACGACGCTGCGGCTGGTGTCGGCGGAGCGGCCCTACACGGTCACCGAGCCGATGCGCGTGCTGGCGTCGCGGCTGGCCGGCCGTCCCGTGACCGGGGACGAGGAGGTCGCGGACGTCCTCGCGACCAGGACCGGCCCGTTCGCGCGGATGCTCACCGCCGGGATCCGCGGCACCGTCAACGTGACGAGGGTCGGCGCCGGCCACAAGGAGAACGTCATCCCCGGCGAGGCGTGGGCGCGTTTCGACTGCCGGTTCGTCCCCGGCCACGAGGAGGAGCTGCACGAGCACCTCACCTCCGTGCACGGCGGCGGCACCGAGGTGTCGCTGCTGCGGCGCAGCCCGCCCGCGCTGTCCGACCACGAGGGGCAGTGGTTCGGGCTGCTCACCGGCGTGCTGCGGCAGGAGTGCCCCGGAGCCGAGGTCGCGCCCTTCGTGTTCAGCGGCGGCACCGACAACAAATGGTTCCGGACGCTCGGCATGGAGACGTACGGATTCACGCCGATGCTGCTTCCCCCCGGATACGACTATCCGGCGATGTTCCACGGCGTGGACGAACGCTGCCCGGTGGAGGCACTGCGATTCGGCGTACGGGTCATGCGGAGGCTGATATCCCTATGAGACTGGTGAAGGGCCGATGAACCGGAAACGGAACGGGCGGCGCAGGACGGGCCCGCGGGTCGCCATTGTCGGCTGCGGATTCGGCGGAATCGCCACCGGCGTGAAACTGAAGAAGAAGGGGATTACGCGCTTCACCATCTTCGAGCGGTCGGACGGCCCGGGCGGCACGTGGTGGGACAACCGCTATCCCGGCTGCGAGGTGGACATCCCCTCCCACGCGTACTCGTTCTCGTTCCTCACCTACGACTGGAGCCGCACCCACGCCGGGCAGGAGGAGCTCCAGCGGTACGCCGAGCACGTCCTCGACCGGTTCGGCCTGCGGCGGCACTGCCGGTTCGGCGTCGGTGTCGAGTCGGCCACCTGGGACGAGGACGCGGCCCGCTACGAGGTGCGGCTGGACGACGGGACGACCGAGCCGTTCGACGTGGTGATCAGCTGCCTCGGCCTGCTCAACCACCCGCGCCACCCGGACTGGCCCGGCCTGGAGGACTTCGAGGGCCCGAAGTTCCACACCGCCCGCTGGGAGCCCGCGCACGACCTGGCCGGCAAGCGCGTCGCCGTCGTCGGCACCGGCTCCACCGCCACGCAGGTCGTCCCCGCCATCGCCGGGCGGGTGGAGCGGCTCTACGTCTTCCAGAGGCAGCCCAGCTGGATCCTGCCCAAGGGCGAGCGCGACTTCACCCCCCGCGAGCGCGCGATGTTCCGGCGGCTGCCCGTCCTGCAGAAGCTGCGGCGGGCATGGCTGTTCTACCGGTTCCGTGTCATGTTCAAAGGCTATGACCTGCACGGGAAGCGGCAGCAGCAGAACCTGCGCCAGTGCCGGGAGTACATCGAGAAGACGGTGGACGACCCGGAGCTGCGCGCGCGGCTGACCCCCGACTATCCCTGGGGGTGCAAACGCCCGGTCCTGGCGAGCGGCTTCTACCCCGCGCTCAACCGGCCGAACGTCCGGCTCGTCCCGCACGCGGTGACGCGGATGACGCGCACGGGGATCGTCGACTCCACGGGCACCGAACACGGGATCGACGTCCTCGTAATGGCCACCGGGTTCCAGGCGACGAACTTCCTGGCGTCCCTGGAGGTGCGCGGCGTCGGCGGCGTCGAGATCCACGACACCTGGAAGAACGACCCGACGGCGTTCCTCGGCATCACCGTCCCCGGCTACCCCAACTTCTTCATGCTGTACGGCCCCAACACCAACGGCGGCTTCTCGATCATCGCGCAGCTCGAACGGCAGGCGGAGGTCGCGGCCCGGACGGTCGCCCGGATGCGGCGCCGGGGGCTGCGCGCGGTCGACACCCGCCCGGCGGCCGCCGAGCGGTGGGTGCGGTGGGTCGACCGGCAGCTCGCCCGGCACGCGTCCGCGATGGAGGCGAACTGCACGAACTACTACCACTCCGAGACCGGCCGGAACGTCACCCAGTGGCCGAAGCCGCACGGCGAGTACTACCTGCTGACCAAGGCGCTGCCGTTCCTCGGCCTCGTCGGGCGGCGGTGAGCGCGCCCATGCCGCTGGAGCAGGAGGGCGCGGGCCCCGGGTTCCCCCCGCACGGCCTCGACCCGGAGCTGTACGCGGCCTGCGCCGCGCTGGCCGACGCCCCGCGGCGGCGGGCCGCACTGGACCCGAAGATCCGGGAGCTGGTCGCGCTCGCCCTGGACGCGGCGGTCACCCACCTGCACGAACCCGGCATCCGGCGGCACGTCCGGGGCGCCCTGGAGCACGGCGCGACCCGCGAGGAGATCATGGAGACCCTCCAGCTCGCCGCGACCATCGGCGTCCACGCGGCGAGCACGGGCTTCCCCTTGCTGAACGGCCTGCCGGCGGCTCCCGGAGCGTCCGCGCAGGACGGCCAGGACGACCCGGACGGCGCCGACGGCGTCCGCCGCCGGGAGGAGGTCAAGGCCGAGTTCGTCCGGCGGCGCGGCTACTGGGAAGCCGCCTGGGAGGACGTGCTCCGCCACGCCCCCGGGTTCTTCGCGGCCTACCTGCGGTTCTCCGCGCTCCCCTGGAGCCCGGGGGTGCTGGAGCCGAAGGTGAAGGAGCTGGTCTACATCGCCGTCGACGCCTCGGCGACGCACCTGTTCACCGGCGGGCTGAAGGTCCACATCGGCAACGCCGTCCGGCACGGCGCCACGGCGGACGAGATCGCCGGCGTCTTGGAGATCGCGAGCACGATCGGGCTCCAGACGCTGGAGGTCGGCGTCCCGATCCTCCTCGGCGAGCTGGAGCGGCGCGAGGGCGGGCGCTGACCCGCGTCTCAGGCGGGCCAGTCCGGGCGGCGCTTCTCCAGGAACGCGCCGATGCCCTCCTGCGCCTCGGGCGTCTGGCTGGAGGCGGCCATCACCTCGATCGCGTAGGCGTAGGAGTCCTCCTCGGTGCGGTCGAACTGGGCGTACATCGCCTGCTTGCCCAGGGCCTTGCTGCGCGGGCTGCCCTGGGTGGCGCGCTGGAGGAGGCCGATGACGGCCTTGTCGAGGTCGTCGTCGGGGACGGCGTAGTTGACGAGCCCCCAGTCGGCGGCGGTCGCGGCGTCCACGACCTCGCCGGTCAGCGCCATCTCGGCGGCGCGCTTGCGGCCGACGTTGTGGGCGATGGCGACGAGCGGGGTGTGGCAGAACCAGCCGCCCTTGCCGCCGGGCGCGGCGAAGCCCGCGCTCTCGGCCGCCACCGCCAGGTCGCAGCTCGCGGCGAGCTGGCAGCCCGCCGCCGTCGCGAGGGCGTGCACGCGGGCGACCACGACCTGCGGGACGGACTGGATCGTCCGCATCAGCTCGGTGCACGTCCGCAGCAGGTCGCGGACGTCGGCATGGGACGCCCCGGCCACGTCCGCGAAGTCGTGGCCGGCGGAGAACACCGGGCCGTTCGCGGCCAGCACGATCCCGCGGGCGTCGGTGGCCGCCACCTCCCGGAACGCGCCGGTGAGCTGGATCAGGAACTCCCGCGACAGGGCGTTGCGGCGGCGCGGCCGGTTCATCGTGATCGTGGTGAACGCGCCGTCGCGCTCGACGAGGACATCGCTGGCTTCGCTCATGTCCGTGACGTTACGTCACGGCCGTGCCGGACGCACGGGCGGGACGTTCCGGACACCGGGCCGAAAACCGGGAGGGGCTCCTGCGGCGGGACGCCCGAGACCCCGGAAACCGGGCTGGAACCTGGCCGGAACCGGGCGGAAAGGGGGGCCGGATGTCGGACCCGCGTCGTACGGTGGCCGGGTCCACGGACGCGCTGACGGGGTTGCCGAGGAGGCATGGCCTTGAAACTGCTCACCGCCACCGACTCCAGCCAGGGATACCGCGAGAACGACTTCGACTGGTGCGTCGAGGGGGAGCTGGTGCACATCGGGATCGTGTGCGCCCGCGACCGGGACGACCCGGACGGCGGCTGCGGCTGCGGCCGCTCGTTCGCCGGGCTCAACTCGCACCGCGCGACCACCACCGCGATGGTGCGGGAGGTGCCCGGCTTCACGGGCGCGGACTACGTCGAGGCGATCCGGTCGAGCCTGGAGCAGCAGGGCTGCGACCCGTCGTTCGCCGAGCACGAGGCGGCGCTGCTGCGCTGCCTGGTGCGCGACTGGCCGGTGGGTGTGATCGTGGAGCGGCGGCTGAATGAGATCGTGGTACGGCAGGTGGTGTAGCCGTCCAGGAGGTGCGCTGTGCTCGTCGCTTTCTCGGTGACCCCGCTCGGCACGGGGGAGGACGTCGGTGAACTCGTCGCGGAGGCGGTGCGGGTGGTGCGGGCCAGCGGCCTGCCCAACCGGACCGACGCGATGTTCACCACGATCGAGGGGGAGTGGGACGAGGTGATGGCGGTGGTCAAGGCGGCGGCCGACGCGGTCGCCGCGCGGGCGCCCCGGGTGAGCCTGGTGGTGAAGGCCGACCTGCGCCCGGGGGTGACGGGCGCGCTGGACGCCAAGGTCGCGTCCGTGGAGCGCCACCTGGCCGACGGCCCGTCCTGACGAGTGCCGTCCTGACGAGTGCCGTCCTGACGAGTGCCGTCCTGACGAGTGCCGTCCTGACGAGTGCCGTCCTGACGAGTGCCGTCCTGACGAGTGCCGTCCTGGCGGCGGCTGGCCTTGGGAGCGAGTGCGTGGCGTCCGCGCGCGGGCCGGGGTGTCAGTTTCCGGCGAGCCAGGCGCCGATCTCGGCGTCGGTGCGGGGGAGGACGCACCAGAGGGCCTCGTCCGTCGTGCTGCACAGCGGGATGCGGTCCTCCAGGCCGAGGACGCGGAACATCCGCGCGGCGAACGGGCGCATGCCGACCATCGCGAGGGCGGCGCCGTGCGCCTCGCATTCGCGGGCGCACGCCGAGACGGTGCGGACGCCCTCGGCGTCGAAGAACGAGACGCCCGCGACGTCCAGGACGAGGGGCCGCCGCGCGAGGTCCCGCAGCCGCATGCGGACGCGCGGCGCCGACGCGCGGTCCATCTCTCCGCTCAGCAGCACGACGGTGTGCCGTTCGGCGTTCACGACGACCATGTCGACGGCGGCGTCCTTCATCATGACCTCGCATCCGGGTGGCCGGTGACCCAGAAGCATCGCGTGGATACGCACCGTTGCCAAGCCGTTCGCGGAAGTCGGTCGGATTCGCGTGGGCGGACGCCGCAGGGGCGCGCGCGGCGGAGGGCGCCGCGCGGGGCGGGCGCCGGTCAGGAGAAGCACGCCTTGGCGCCGCCGTTGCCGCCGCGCGAGAAGCTCCGCAGGCGCTGGGAGGACGTGCCGTGGTCACCGGGCCTGGTCCAGGGCGACTTGTCGCCGATGACCTTGAACGCCGCGACGATCTCCTGCTGGTCGCCCTTCTCGAAGGTCAGCCTGCCGTCCTTGGACGCGCCGTACAGCGCGGCGCCCGCGAGGCAGTCGGCCTGGAGCTCGGAGGCGGCGGACACCAGGTTCCGCCGCAGCCGGTTCTGGATGGCGTGCCCCCACTCGTGCGCGACGACCAGGTAGACCCAGGCGTCGCCGCGGGCGTAGCCGGACCGCATGAGCCGGGCGTCCCAGGCGACGTAGTCCCCGCCGGGGCAGTAGGCCGCGTTGCCGGGTTCGAGGGGTTTCCCGCCGCAGCGCGGCGCCGAGCCCGGGTCGCGGCCGTCGTAGAGGCCGCGGACGCGCGGGGGCCGGTAGGTGCCGGTGAAGAGCCCCTGCCAGTGCCGCCGCCAGAAACCGTTGGTGACGGTCGCGGCACTGCGCAGGTCCTCCTGGAACTCGGCTTCGTCGAAGCCGCGGGCCTGCCCCTCCCCGCCCGCGTCCGAGGTGGCCTGGGCCGCGGGCCGGGGGGTGCCGGGCAGGCCGCCGTCGAGGTCGCAGGCGCCCGCCAAGGGGAGCGCGGCGGCGAGCGCCGCGGCGGCGACCGCCCGCCTCCGCGCCCGCTTTGGGGTGTGCTGTGCCGTCTCGGTCATACCCGGGGATACGCGGCGGCGCCCCCGAATGGTCGGGCCCCGGCCGATTCGGGCCGCGGGCCGGGCCGTCAGACCGAGGCGATGAGCGTCTGCGCGGTCTGGACGAGGGCGCTGTTGTCGGCCGCGGTGGCGCCGTCCGGCAGGGCGAGGGTGTCCTCCAGCCCGATGCGGGTGTCCAGGCCGCGGCGGGCCGCGAGGCGCAGGACGGGCCAGGCGCCGTCCTCCTCGCCGTGCAGCAGGATCGGGCGCCCGTGCCCGGTGCCGAGGGCGTGCAGCAGCTCCTTGGCGGTCTCTTTCGCCGTCTCCGCGCCGGTGTCGGTGACCTCGGCGAGGACGCGCAGCACGCGGCCCGCGTGCGGCCAGGCCAGGAAGCGCTCGGTGGCGACGGTGCCGGAGAAGACGCCCGCCTCGACGCCGACGCCGCGGTCGAGGAGGGTCTCGGCGACGAGCTCGGCGCCGTCCTCGTGGAAGTTCACCGAGGCGTGGTCGGGCAGCACCGTCCACGACCGGACGAGCGCGGCGCGCTCACCCGGGTCGGGCGCGGTCCACGCGCCGGTGGTGACGCCGACGGCGACCGCGGGCGCGGCGGCGCGGACGGCGGTGACGGTCGCGGCGACGCGGCCGGGGTCGATGGTGTCGCCGCCCGCGTCGTCCTTGCAGTGGATGTGCGCGTCCCGCACGCCGACCTCGGAGGCGGCGCGGACGGCGGCGGCGACCTCCTCCGGGGCGATGGGCACGCCGAGGTGGTCGGTCCTGGTCCGGGCTCCGTTCGGGCAGACCTGCAGCATGATCCGATCATCTCATCTCCGTTTCACGGCGCCGCGGCGGCCGCGCGCCCGCCGGCCGCGCGCCCTGCCTCCACGTGTCCCGCCGCCGCGTGCGCTCCCTCCAAGAACCCTGCCGCCGCGCGCTTGTCGGCAGACGCCGGGCCGTACGAGCGGAGGACGACCCTGGCACCGAGCGCGTCCTCGACGGCCTCCACCGGGTCGTCCAGCGGGCGGTAGACGGGACGGGCGGCGAGCAGGCGGCGGGTGAGCGCCGCCTGGCGGTCCAGGCCGGCGGGCCCGGCGTCGGCGGGCCCGGCCGGGAGGCGCGCGACCCGCTCGCCGTCCATCTCGTAGGCGTGGCAGAGACGCAGGTCTGGACGCGCCCCCGCGACGTCCAGGTGCGTGACCGCCAGGCCGTCCACGCCGCCGGTCACGTCCAGCGCGTAGCGGAGCGCGACGGCGTCCAAGTGGCCGACGCGGAACGCGCCCTGCCAGGGACCGGTCCCGTTGTGCGGATCGGGGAGCGCGGCCGTGAGCGCCGCGTCCTCGGTGACGAACGGGCCGGGGCCGTGGCGTGTCGCGTACGTGCGCAGCACCCCGAGCCGGATCGCGGTCTCGCCGGCCTCGTCCAGGAGGGTCTCGGCGTTGGCGAACGTGGTCGTCGACCAGGTCGTGTACGGGTGGAAACCGTGCCACTCGTCCAGCAGGACCCCCTGCGCCCCCTCGAACACCGCGCGCCCCTCCCGCAGCAGGGCGTGGAGGTGCTCGCCGCCCACGACCCGGACGTGCTCGGCGAACGCGGTGAACGCCTCGGCGCAGTCGTCCACGTCCGGGACGTCCTCGCCGGTGGGGAACGTGTCGTGATACCAGTCGCGCAGTGCGGTGAGGCGCCGGCGCAGCCGCGCGGGCGCGAGGCAGTCGCCCGCCCGCGGCGCGTCGCCGTGCGCGAGGGCGTAGGACGCCGTCTCGCCGACGCCCATCCCGCACGACCCGTGCCGGGCCGCGCCGCGCGCCGTCTCCCGCGCGCGGTTGGCGGCCCGGTGGTAAGGGGTCGTCAGCAGCGCGTCCCGGTCGACGGTCAGCCGGGCGAGCGCGTCGCGCACGCCGACCGCCCGCAGATGGGCGGCCTCGGCCGCGAGCGCGAGCGGGTCGACCAGGACGAACCGGGACAGGTGCGTCCGGACGCCGGGCGTGAACGTCCCCGAGCCGAGCTGCGCGAACGTGTGGTGCCGGCCGTCCCCCGCCACGACGTTGTGCGCGGCCTGCGCGCCGCCGTTGAACCGGACGACCACCTGCGCGCCGCGGGCCCCCGCGGACGCGGCGCACAGGTGGTCGACGACCGTGCCCTTGCCCGCGTCCCCGAAGCCGAGGTCCACGACGATGACATGACCCCTCACCGCGGGACGGCTCAGAGCCGGGTGGTCGCGGACGGGCCGGACGCGCCCAGCCCGGGCGGCGCCGCCGACACCGCGACCGGCGCGCGGGAGGCGTCCAGTCGCGCCAGGGCCCGCGAGACCGCCGCGCCCGCGTCGGACCCCGCCTCCTCCAGGTGCTCCAGGCCCTCGCCGAGGTCGATGGCGTCCTCGCCGAGCCCGATGGTCAGCGCGATCGTCTCGCACACCGCGGCGGGGTCGTCCAGGTAGAGGACGTGCTGGCCGAGGAGCCCCTGCCAGAAGTCCCGCAGCTTGCGGCTCCCGGCGTGGTAGCCGCCCTCGGGGATGATGAAGTACACCTCGTACATCCGCTGGAGCTCGCGGACGATGTCGGCGACCGGGACGTCCTCCTCGACCTCGTCCCCGATGACCCGCGCGATCTCCCGCCGCGACACCTTCGGGTAGGCGAGCTCGTCGCCGATGAGGAACAGGTAGCCGCGCCTGCCCCGCTTCTCGAAGCAGTCGATCGCAGTGTGCCGGGCCATGAAGTACATCGCCAGCTCGTAGGACTCGGTCATCTGGCCGCCGCCCCCGCCCTCCAGCAGGATCCGGCCGAGGTCGTCGTCCATCCGGTTGTCGGCCTCGAACTGCCCGACCTGGAGCGGCGCCCGGTCGCAGGTCGCGTCGCCGACCCCGCCGAACAGGATGTGCGGGTGCTCCACGTAGCCCTTGCGCAGCAGCAGCCCGAGCAGGTCGGGCAGCTTGGCCTGGAGGGCCCGCGGGATGCCGCCCATCGAGCCCGTCACGTCGAACAGCACCCCGATGGCGAGCGACTCGGGGTGGTCGTCGGAGTCGCGGCTCTCCCGGACGGTCACGCCGCGCGGGTCGAGGGCCGGGTGGACGGTGGTGGCGCCGCCGTCGCTGTAGGCGAAGGCGCTCGCGCCGGTCGCCGCGCGGTAGCTCCGCCGGGCGGTGTAGACGTCGGTGGACCAGTTCCCGCTTCCCATGATCGTCTCCTTCGATGGTGAGGGCGGTGGTGGGCACTGTGGCCGGGTGAGGCCCCGGGCGGGGGCCGGGTCAGGCGCCGGGCATCCGGAAGGGGCGGAAGCGGCGCGGGCCGTACAGCCGTTCGAGCAGCTCGTCGAGCTCGGCCAGCAGCCGCCAGGCGTCGGCGGGGCGCCGGTTCTGCGCCCGCAGCAGGCACCCGCGGGCGAACGAGCGCATCGCCGTGGGCGCCTCGGCGCCCATGAGCCGGGTCATGCACCGGGTGGCCATGAAGATGTCGGTGGCCGGGGACGCGGCCTGCCGCGCCGGTACCTCCGGCGGGTACCAGTCCTCGTACCGGCCGACCATGGCCGGGACGCGCCCGGACGGGTCGGTGCCCGCGTAGCATCCGGGCACCGAGTAGCACCAGTCGACGAGGACGAGGCCGTGCTCGCCGGGGTGGACCAGGACGTGGTCCGGCAGCACCGCGCCGTGCAGGACGCCCGCGCGGTGCGCGAACCCCAGGCCGACGAGCAGCCGCCGCCACATCCAGGCCGCGTCGCGCGGGTCGAGCCCGCCGGGATGGGCGCGCCCGACCTCGGCCAGCGTGTGGAACCCGTCGAGCGCCACCAGGGCGTTCACCTGGCGGAGCGCTCCGGTGGAGGCGTCCCGGTGCCGGAATGACTCGACGATGCGCGGCACGTAGGGCAGGAACCGCCCGTCGCCGTCCTTGGGGAGCTGGCGGAGCGCCACCGCCTCCCGTTCGATCAGGTCGCTGTCGCGGGGGTCCCGGGGCATCTTCAGCAGCATCCGGCGCGGCGGGGTCCCCGGCTCGGCGGCGTACAGCTCCGCGAGGTCCCCGCCGATGGGGTCGCCGTCGAGGCGGTAGGAGTGGCGGCGGGTGGTGACGACGTGCGGATCCGCGTCGGTGTAGGCGCGCCAGAGCTCGTTCAGCCTGATGAACGCCTCGCGTGTCCGGCCGCCCGTCGCGTCCGGGTGGACGAGCCTGGCCAGCCGCCGGTACCGCTGCGCGGCCTCCTCGGCGTCGTCGCCGAACAGGCCGGCGGGGGTCCGCGCCCCGGCGAGCCGGGCCAGCGCGTCGTCGAGGGTGCCGGCCGGGGCGGGGGACGGTGTACGCGGCGGTGCCGTCATCGGATCTCCTCCTCGCGGCTGGGGCGCAGCAGGGCGGGGTGCAGGAGGCGGGCGTCGCCCGCGCGGTAGAGGCGGGGCCGGGGGCCACCGCGACGTCCGCCCTTGTCGGACGTCGCGCCCGTGCTCTCCACGAAGCCGGGCACCGACAGGACCTTCCGGTGGAAGTTGCCGGCGTGCAGCTCCTCGCCCCACACGGCCTCGTAGACGGCGCGCAGCTCGGGGATCGTGAACTCGCCCCCGCAGAACGCCGTGGCGAGCGGCGCGTACTCCAGCTTGGCGCGGGCCCGCTCCAGCCCGTCCGACAGGATCCGCGCGTGGTCGAAGGCCAGCCGCCGGGTGGTGCCCGGACGCTGGTCGCCCGCCTCGGACAGGCCCAGCGCGTCCACCGTGACCCACGCCGCGTCGGCGGCGTCGCCGCCGGCCTCGGGATCGGGCAGCTCGGGCGCGAACGCCAGGTAGGCCACGGAGATGACGCGCATGCGCGGGTCGCGTCCGGGCGTGCCGTAGGTGCCGAGCTGCTCCAGGTGGACGCGGCCGAGCGCGCCGCCCTTGGCGCTGAGCCCGGTCTCCTCGGCCAGCTCGCGCACCGCGGCCTCGGGCAGGTCCTCGGCCTCGGTGCCGCGGACGACGCCCCCGGCATGGACGAACCCGCCGGGCAGCGCCCACATCCCCGCGAACGGGGCGTTGCCGCGCCGGACGAGCAGCACGTGCAGGGCGCCGTCGCGGATCGTGAGGGCGACGACGTCCACGGTCACCGCGACGGGGTCGTAGGCGCGCGGATCGTAGTTCGCCAGGAACTCGCTCTCGTCGTGCCGCGGGTCCGGGGTCATCCGCCTTCGTCCCTTCCGGTTCGGCTCAGGCTGAGTAAGTCTCAGGAAGAGTCTATCTCGGTATGAGAACAACGTAATGGACAGCGCTGCCTCTGTCCAGCCCGGGACCGGCGGACCCGTGAGGGGCGGGCCCGGAAAGCCGAGAGCGCCGCCTCCCGGGGAGGGGAGGCGGCGCTCTCGGGTGCTGGGGGCGGGCGGTCAGCGGCGGTGGCGTCCGCCGGGGGAGGGCGGTGGCTCCTGGGACTCCTCGTCGTCCCAGGAACCGCCGCCGCGATGGCGCGGGCCGGGCGCGTGACCGCCGGACCCGAAGGGCTCGAAGGGCTCGAAGGGTTCGGACGGTGCCGCGGACCCGAACGTGTCCTCCGGACGGCCGGAGGCGCCCGGGGCACCCGGGTTCTCGCCCTGCCACCGTCCGGCCGAGGACTGGTCGGCCGCGAACTGGCCGGAGGAGTAGCGGCTGCCCGGGTACTGTCCGCTCTGCTGCGATCCCTGCGGCGGTTCCGCCGGCCGTTGCCCCGACCCGAAGTTCTCCGGCCCGAAGTTCTCCGGCCCGTACGAACCGGACCCGAACGCGCCCGACCCGAAGGCCCCTGACCCGTACGACCCGGAGCCGAACGCCCCGGAGCCGAAGGAGCCGCTTCCGAAGGACTCGCCTCGGACGGAACCGGACCCGAACGAGCCGGTCTCGGACGACTCGGACCCGTAGGCGCCGGACTCGTAGGCGCCCGAGTGGCGGCCGCCCGGCTGCCGGCCACCGGGCTCGTACGGCCTGGACCCGTAGGCTCCCGAGCCGGGCGTCCCGGACCCGAAGGAACCCGACCCCGCGCCGTGAGACCCGGAATCGAAGGAGCCCGCCGGGGCTCCGTACGCGCCGGGCGCGTAGGACCCGGACGCGTGCGTGCCGGATCCCTGCGCTCCCGGCCCGTAGCCGCCGGTCTCGTAGGACCCGGTCCCATGCGTCCCGGTCCCATACACCCCGGATGCGTGCGTGCCGGATCCTTGCGCCCCGGGCTGTCCTGCGGGGTACTGTCCCGTACCCTGCTGCCCGAGCCCGCGGTACCCGCCGGTCGGCTGGGCGCTGTGCTGCCCCGTCCCGTACGGGACGGGCGCGGCGTGCGCGGGGGCGGACTGCGACGTCGTGGGGAACGGCGCGGAGCCGGGCGGCGGCGGGGGCGCCGCCATCTGGGCGGCCACCGGGCGCGAGGCCGGGGGCGACTCCAGCAGCAGCTTCAGGTGGCTCTTGCGGCGCCCGTAGACGAGGTACAGCATGAGCCCGCCGACCATCCAGATCGTGAAGTAGCCCCACGTCTGGACCTTGAGGTTCAGCATCAGCCAGCCGACCGCGATGATCGTGACGACCGCGGTCACCGGCGCCGCCGGGACCCGGAACGGGCGGTGCAGGTCGGGGCGGTCGCGGCGCAGCGCCAGCACCGCCGCCGCCACGAACAGGAACGCGAACAGCGTCCCGATGACGACGAGCTGCTCCAGGGTGAGCACGTCGAGGGTCTGCGAGGCCACCACGGCGGCGGCGCCCGACAGCAGCGTCGCGCGGGTCGGCACCTTGTAGCGGCTCATCTCGGCGAGCCCGCGCGGCAGCAGCCCGTCCCGCGAGATCGAGAACACCACCCGGCTCAGGGCGACCAGCAGCACCAGGATGACGGTCGTGAGCCCGAGCATCGCGCCCACGTCGACGATCTTGCCCATGGCGCCCGCGCCGACCGAGTCGAACGCGGCGGCGAGCAGCAGCTTGTCGGAGTTGAGCTTGGCGAAGCCGTCCATGCCGACCATGCCGACGAACGCGACCGCCACGGCCGCGTACACCACGATGGCGGTGATCAGCGCGGTGAGGATGCCGCGCGGCACCTTGCGGGGCGCGTCGTCGGTCTCCTCGGACGCGGTGGCGATCAGGTCGAACCCGATGTAGGCGAACGCGATGGCGGGCGCCGCCGCGAACAGCCCCCAGACGCCGAAGACGTGCGGGGTGCCGCCGCCGACCGCGCCGAGCACCGCGTCCAGCACCGTCTGGTCCCCCTGGGGCGCGGGCTTCGCGGGCGGCACGAACGGGGTGAGGTTGGAGGGGTGGAAGAACTTCAGGCCGGTGGCGATGACCAGCCCGATCACGATCATCTTGCCCATGACCATGAACCACAGCGTCCGCAGGCTCATGCGGCTGCCGGTGGCGAGCATGACGATGAGCAGCAGCAGGATCCCGAACGCGAACACGTCCGGCCCCTTCTGCTGGCCGATGACGTCGCCGAGCCACGCCGGGACGGGGACGCCGAAGTCGTGCAGCGCCTGCGTCGCGTACAGCGACCAGACCCGCGCGAGCACCGACGACGCGAGCAGCAGCTCCATCACCAGCGACCAGCCGACGATCCACGCCCACACCTCGCCGAACGCGACGTAGCTGAAGGAGTAGGCGCTGCCGGCCACCGGGATGATCGAGGACAGCTCGGCGTAGGCGAGCGCGGCCAGCACGCACACGCCTCCGGCGATCAGGAACGAGACGAGCACCCCGGGTCCGGCGGTCGCGGTGGCCTGCTCGCCGGCGATCTTGAAGATCCCGGACCCGATCATCACTCCAAGGCCGAGCACGATCAGGTCGCGCGTCCGGTAGACCACGCGGAGCCGGTGCCGGCCCCCGTACAGGCGGCCGGTCGCCTGCTCGACGGGCAGGCGCCGGAACATGTTGGTGCGCATGCGGATGTCCCAGGTCATAGGTTTGTCCCCCCAGGCCGGAACCCGCGCCGCTGTTCGCGAGAGATGGGCTGGTCGAAGTCCCTAAGAATTCACCAGGTTTGAGCATAATCGCAATGATTTGCTCACGATTGATGTCGTCTTGATGCCGTTCGCGGGGAACGGGCCGCGTCCCGGTGTCAAGCTGGCACGGGCCGCTCACGCTGGGCGAACACCGGACGGGCCCGCGTCCCCTTTTCGATCATGCCGCGCCTTTCCGGGGGGTCCGCAAAGGGTCGTGCGAGGGACGCGCGAGGGTCGTCCGAGGGACGCGTGAGGGAAGTGAGAGGGCGCGTCCAGGGTCGGCCGGTGGGGACGCTGGCGCGAGGGATGGATCGATGGCACGGTGGTGGCGCCGCGTCCCTCTGGAGGTTCGGTGTCCCGCAGCGCGTCGTCCCCGCCCGCCCTCCGCCACACCGCCGCCGCGGCGGCGCTGGCCGTGATCGCCTCGCTCGCCGTCCCCGCCGGCGCGGGCGCCGCGCCCGCCCCGGGGCCGGGGTCCGACCCGTCCCCGCCCGGCCGGCTGCCGGTCGCCACCGGCCACGGCGGCGCGGTCTCCACCGTCGACCCCGACGCCAGCCGGACCGCGCTCGACGTCCTGAAGCACGGCGGCAACGCGATGGACGCGGCCGTCGCCGCCGCCGCGACGCTCGGCGTCACCGAGCCCTACGTCGCCGCGATCGGCGGCGGGGGATACATCACCTACTACGACGCCAAGAAGCGCCGCGTCCACGCGTTCGACGGGAGGGAGACCGCCCCGAAGGCGATGCGGGCCGGCTCGTTCGTCGACCCGGCGACCGGGAAGGCGATGCCGTTCGAGGAGGCCGTCACCAGCGGGCTGAGCGTCGGCGTCCCCGGGACCCTCGCCCAATGGGACCTCGCGCTCGGCCGCTTCGGCACCCGTGATCTGGGCGCCCTCCTCAAGCCCGCGATCAGGGTCGCCGAGAAGGGCTTCGTCGTGGACGCGGAGTTCCGCGCCCAGACCGTCGAGAACGAGGCGCGGTTCCGCGACATCGTCCCGACCCGGGAGCTGTTCCTGCCGGGCGGCAAGCCGCCCGAGGTCGGCTCGGTCTTCCGCAACCCCGACCTCGCCCGCACCTACCGCGAGCTGGCCGAGCGCGGCCCGGAGTGGATGTACGAGGGCGGGCTCGGCCGCGAGGTCGCCCGGACGGTCGCGAAGCCGCCCGTCGACCCCGCCGCGAAGCGCAAGGTCCGCCCGGGGCTGCTGAAGCCGTCCGACCTCGCCGCCTACCGGGCGCTGCCGAAGGAGCCCACCCACGTCGCCTACCGGGGCCTGGACGTGTACGGGGAGCCGCCGTCCTCGTCCGGCGGGTCCACGGTCGGCGAGGCGCTCAACATCCTGGGCAACTTCCGGCTCGACCCGAAGGACCCCGTCACCGCGCTGCACTACTACCTGGAGGCGTCCAAGCTCGCCTACGCCGACCGGGGCGCCTATGTGGGCGACCCGGCCCAGGTGGACGTGCCGCTGGACGAGCTGCTCTCGCCCGGGTTCGCCCGCGAGCGCGCCTGCCTGATCAGACCGGACCGGGCCGCCGCCGCGCCAGTCGCCCCCGGCACCCCGGACGGGCGCTACGGCCCGTGCGTCCCGCCGGGTACCCAGACGCGGGCGCTGGCGTACGAGGGGCCGCAGACCACGCACCTGGTCGTCGCCGACAAGTGGGGCGACGTCGCGGCCTACAACGTCACCCTGGAGCAGTTCGGCGGCAGCGCCCTGACCGTCCCCGGCAGGGGGTTCCTGCTCAACAACGAGCTGACCGACTTCACCCTCCAGCCGCCCGCGCCCGGCGCGCCGTCCGACCCGAACCTGCCCGGCCCGCGCAAGCGCCCGCGCAGCAGCATGGCGCCCACGATCGTGCTCCAGGACGGCCGGCCGAGGCTCGCCGCCGGCACCCCGGGCGGGTCCACGATCATCACGACCGTCCTGCAGATCCTGGTGAACCGGATCGACCTCGGCATGGACCTGCCGCACGCCCTCGCCGCGCCGCGCGCCACGCAGCGCAACACCCCGCAGGTCTTCGCCGAGCCCGCGTTCATCGACGCGTTCGGCAAGGGGCTGGCCGCCCGCGGCCATCTGCTGGCGCCGTTCCCCGGTCCGCCGAAGGCGACGATCGGGGCCGCGACCGCGCTGGAGTTCCTCGGCCCGGGGCTTGTCCAGGCCGTCGCCGAACCGGTCCGCCGAGGTGGCGGCAGCGCGATGGTGGTGAACCCGGCCCGCTAGGAAACCGCTGGTGAGGCGTGCCCTGACCGCGAAGGGGAAGGAGTCGTGCCATGGCGCAGTCTTACGTTCAGGTGACGACCACGACCGACTCCCGCCCGGAGGCGGCCGAGCTGGCGAAGTCGGCCGTCGCCGAGCGGCTCGCGGCGTGCGCCCAGCTCGTCGGCCCCGTCGCCAGCACCTACTGGTGGGAGGGCGAGATCGAGTCCGCCGAGGAGTGGATGGTGGTGTTCAAGACCACCGCCGACCGCTTCGACGAGCTGGCCTCCCTGATCACCGACGGCCACTCCTACGACACCCCGGAGATCATCGCGACGCCCGTCGTGGCGGGCAGCATGGACTACCTCGCGTGGCTGGCCGAGCAGACCGAGCCCGGCGGGCTCGACGAGGCGGTGGACGAGCCCGAGGACTGACCCGGCCCCCGGCCCCGGCGGGGGAGGCCCCCGTGACCGGTGTGACGTGCGTCATGACGGGGTAATAAGCAATCGATTACCCTGGTCGCGGACTCCGCCGGTGCGGAGGAGAGGGGGCCGGCATGGACGGTGGGCCGCACGAGGACCACGGGCTGTTCGGGCCGGGCTCGGTGACCTGGCACGTGATGGGCGAGCCGGTGCTGATCGTCGGCGGTATCAGGGCGCTGCTGCTGCAGGCGCTGCACCCCCGGACGATGTGGGGCACCGCGCAGAACTCCGAGCTGATGAACCCCGACGCCGCCTGGTCCCGGCTCGCGCGGACGGTCGAGTTCGTCCGCGTGCGCACCTACGGGACGGAGGCCGAGGTCGACCGGATCGGCCGCCGCGTCCGCAAGCTGCACTCCAAGCTGGCCGGCCTCGACCGCCGCACCGGCGAGGTGTTCCGGGTGGACGACCCGGAGAACCTTCTCTGGGTGCACATGGGCGAGGTCGACTCCTACCTCGGCGTCGCGCGCCGGGCGGGCGTCCCGCTGACCGCCGCCGACGCCGACGCGTTCGTGGACGAGCAGCGCCGCGCGGCCGCCGTCGTCGGCCTCGACCCCGCCGGCGTGCCCGCCACCGTCGCCGAGATGCGCGACTACTACGACGGGATGCGCCGGCGGATCTGGGCGTGCCGGGAGGCCCGTGACGGGCTGTGGCGGATGTTCAGCCCCGCCGTCCCGCGGAACCTGCTGCCGCTCAAGCTGGCCGCGCCCGGCGTCGGGACGCTCGTCGTCGCGACGCTGCCGCGGTGGGCGCGCCGCATGTACGGGCTTCCGGGGCTGCCGACGTCCGACCTGGCGGCGACGCTGGCGCTCAAGGGCCTGTACCGGACGACCCGGGCCGTCCCCGAGCGCTACCGCTACTCGCCGGACGCCCGGCGGGCCAGGCGCCTCACACGCGAGCACGAGGCGGCCCCGGGCCCCTGGCCCGTCGCCTCCTGAGGGCGCGCGACCCGAGGGGGCCGGCGACCGGAGCGCCGTCCCCGCCGTCGCGGCCGCGCAGGCCCGGCCGGCGCGCATCAGCCGCGCCGCATCAGCCGGCCGACGGCGGCCATCAGCTCGGTGGACATCGCCTCGCCCTTGCCCTCCTCGGCGCCCTCGGCGACGCAGTGCCGCACGTGCCCGTCCAGCAGGCCGAGCGCCACCTTGTCCAGGGCGGCCTGGACGGCGCTGATCTGGGTGAGCACGTCGATGCAGTAGCGGTCGTCCTCGACCATCCGCTCGATGCCGCGCACCTGGCCCTCGATCCGGCGGAGCCGGGTCTGGAGCTGGTCCTTGGTGGCGGTGTACCCGCGGGTGGGGGTCTCGCTGGTGGCCATCTCCGTCCTCGCAATCGATCTCGGGGCGGTTCGCGGGGGGTACCCCTCGGGGGTTATCCCCCTAGGGGTATCCTATGTGTTCGGGGACGTATGGACCGCGATCATCGGGTGTGGCCGGGCACGTTCCACGACGCGATCACCGGCCGGTCGTGCTCGGTGCCCAGCGTCGAGAGGGTACCGGTGTCCAGGGCGAACAGCCGTCCCAGCCGCGGCTCCAGGCCGAGCCAGCGTGCCGTCAGCACCCGCAGGACGTGCCCGTGCGCGATCAGCACGACGTCGCCTTCGTCCAAATCCGGCCGCACCCGGCCCAGCACGGCGTCGGCCCGCGCGCCCACCCGGCCGACGTCCTCCCCGGGGTGCCCGGCGTCGCCCGGGACCACGCCGTCGTCCCAGAGGAACCAGCCGGGGCGCCGCTCCTGGATCGCCGCCGTGCTGATCCCCTCGTAGCCGCCGTAGTCCCACTCCCAGAGATCGGGGTCCACCGCGTCCACGGCCAGCCCCGCCAGCTCGGCGGTGCGCCGCGCGCGCTCGGCGGGGCTGCTGACGGCGCGGACGATCCGCCGCCCCTCCAGCGCCGCCCGGAGCGAGCGCGCCTGCTCCTCGCCGCGCGCGGTCAGCGGCAGGTCGGTGCGACCCGTGTGCCTGCGGGCCCGGCTCCACTCCGTCTCGCCGTGCCGCAGGATGATCAGCTCCCCCATGGGCCCACTGTAGAGGGCCGCGCGCTAGTCCAGGACCGAGGCGAGAGGGGTGCGGGGGAGGCCGTGCGCCTCGGCGACGTGGTCGTAGACGACGGCGCCCGCGTGCGTGTTGAGGCCGAGCGCCAGCGCCGCGTCGTCCCGCAGCGCCTGCCGCCAGCCCTTGTCGGCAATGGAGACCGCGTAGGGGAGCGTGACGTTCGTCAGCGCGTGGGTGGAGGTGTTCGGCACCGAGCCAGGCATGTTCGCGACGCAGTAGAAGATCGACTCGTGGACCCGGTAGGTCGGGTCGGCGTGCGTGGTCGGGCGGGAGTCCTCGAAGCAGCCGCCCTGGTCGATCGCGATGTCCACCAGCACCGAGCCGGGCCTCATCCGGGCGACGAGATCGTTGGAGATGAGCGTGGGGGCCTTCGCGCCGGGGATCAGCACCGCGCCGATGACGAGGTCGGCCTCGCGCGCCTGCTGCTCGACCGTGTACGCGTTGGACACCAGCGTCTTCAGCCGGCCCTGGTAGATGGCGTCGATGTGGCGGAGCCGGTCGACGTTGACGTCCAGCACCGTCACGTCGGCGCCCATGCCGACGGCGATCTGGGCCGCGTTCAGCCCGGACACCCCGCCGCCGATGACCACGACCTTGGCGGGGGCCACGCCCGGCACGCCGCCGGGCAGCACGCCGCGCCCGCCGTTGAAGGCCATGAGGTTGTACGCGCCGACCTGCGGGGCCAGCCGCCCGGCGACCTCCGACATCGGGGCCAGCAGCGGCAGCGAGCGGTCGGGGAGCTGGACGGTCTCGTAGGCGATGGCGGTCACCCCGGCCGACAGCAGCGCGTCGGTGCACTCGCGGGAGGCCGCCAGGTGCAGGTACGTGAAGAGCGTCTGGCCCTGGCGCATCCGGTGGTACTCGGCGGCGATCGGCTCCTTGACCTTCAGGATCAGGTCGCCCTCGGCCCAGACCGCCTCCGGGCCGTCGAGGATCTTCGCACCGGCGGAGGTGAAGTCGTCGTCGGGGATGGCGGAGCCGAGGCCCGCGCCGTGCTCGACGAACACCTCGTGGCCGTGCCGGGTGAGCTCGTGCACGCCCGCGGGGGTGATCGCCACCCGGTACTCGTGATTCTTGATCTCCTTCGGGACGCCGATCTTCACGAGAGCTCCTCCGCCGCTGCTGACCATGGGGGTGACCGGTAGGTACGCCTCCAGCGTGCGGGCCCCGGGCGGCACCCCGCCATGAGCAGGCTGCAAAGTCATCCGGTCTTTCCATGACATTGTGTAAAAAGCCGCAGGTGGAGCGATCCCATCACGGCGCGGACCGCGGCAGCCACTCGTCCGCGATCGCGACCGTCAGCTCCTCCAGCAGCGGCCCGGCCCTGCGGAGGCGCCGTCCGGCGTCCGGTTCGATGTCGGCCAGCGCGTACACCGCCTGGATGCGGGCCTTGCGCAGCCGCTCGCCGGTAAGGCCGCGCTGCCCCGCCACCGCGATGACCGGGGCGCCCGCGCGTGCCGCGGCGCGCGCGACGCCCATGGGCGCGGTGCCGCGCAGCGACCGGGTGTCCAGCGACCCCTCGCCGGTGACGACCAGGTGCGCGCCGCGCGCCTTCTCGGCGAACCCCAGCAGGTCCAGCATCAGCGACGCGCCGGGCTCGATCGTCGCGCCGAGGAAGGTGAGCGCGGCGAACCCGACGCCGCCCGACGTCCCCGCGCCCGGCAGGTCCCGCGCGGCCCGCCGGGACGCCGCCTCGGCGAGGTCGGCCCAGCGGCGCAGCCCCGCGTCCAGCAGCCGCACCTCGTCGCGGTTCGCGCCCCGCCGCGGCCCGTCCACCGCGGCCGCGCCGCCCCGGCCGAGCAGCGGCCCGGCGGACTCCGCCGCCACCACCACCTGGATCCCCGACATGTCGGGCAGGCCGCGCAGGTCCAGCGCGTGCAGCGAGCGGAGCGCGGCGCCGCCGGGCGGCAGGTCCTTGCCGAGCGCGTCCAGCAGCCGCCCGCCGAGCCCCTGCACGAGCCCCGCGCCGCCGTCGGTGCACGCGCCGCCGCCGAGGCCGAGGACGATGCGCCGGGCGCCGAGCCGCACCGCGTGCCCGACCAGCTGCCCGGCCCCGACGCTGGAGGCGACGAGCGGCCGGGGCCTGCCGTCCGGCAGCCGCCGCAGCCCGCACGCCTCCGCCAGCTCCACCACCGCGCTGCGCCCGTTGAGGGCCAGCCGGGCGCTGACGGGCTTCCCGGTCGGCCCGGCCACCTCCACCTCGACCCGCCGCCACCCGGCCGCCACCGCCGCGTCCACGGTCCCGTCGCCGCCGTCGGCCACGGGCAGCTCGACCAGCGGGATCCCCGGCCGGGCGCGGCGCAGCCCGGCCGCCAGATGCCGCGCGACCTCCGCCGCGGTCAGCGCCCCGGGGAACCTGCCGGGCGCCAGCAGGACGTGACCGCGCGGAGGCGGATGGGGGGGAGATTCCGCGGACGCCACAGCCACGCCTTTCACGCCGGGGGAGGTAAGGCCCTACCTTCTGCTTACGCCATGACGGCACTATTTGACACCCGGAACGCCTTCCGGGACACCCGAACCCGCAGAGAGCCCGCGTCCGGAGGACCGTTATTTTTCGTCCGGCGACTCCACGAGGGGGCGAAACGCGAAGAACAGCAGAAACAGCGGCACCACAGGCCACAACCACACCGACACCCCATCCAGCTGTAGGACGGGCATTCCGGACCCCTCAACGCCTCCCCCGACCGCGCATGACGAACGGGCTCTGGACGCACCGCGCGGCCTGCCGGTCATCGTGCCCATTCCGTCCGGCACACGCCGCGTCAGTTCGTCTTCGAACTCCAATGACGAATTCCCCGCCGACAACTCGACGACCGCGGGCGGGCGATTGGCGGCACGATTCGATTGGGCGAACGATTTCCGCCCGTCACCGAAAAGACCGTGGCCCGGCTTGAACGGAAGACGCCCGGGTCAGCGGACGTCGAGCCACTCCTCGATGGGGTGGATGGCGAAGAAGACCAGGAAAAGGGCGACGACGGGCCAGAGCCAGATCGAGACCTCGCGGGCCTTGCCGCGGGCCAGCTTGATGACCGCGTAGCCGACCATGCCCATGCCGATGCCCGTCGTGATGGAGAAGGTGAACGGCATCAGGACGATGGTCAGGAACGCGGGGATCGTGATGTCCAGGTCGTCCCAGTCCACCTTGGCGACCTGCGTCATCATCAGGGCGCCGACGACGATCAGGGCGGGGGCGGCGGCCTGCGCGGGGACGACGGCGGCCAGGGGGGTGAGGAACAGCGTCGCCGCGAACAGCAGGCCGGTGGCCATGTTGGCCAGGCCGGTGCGGGCGCCCTCGCCGACGCCGGCGGCCGACTCCACGAACACCGTGTTGGCGGACGAGCTGGTCAGCCCGCCGAACGCGGCCGACAGGCCGTCCACCGACAGGATGCGGCCGAGGCGGGGGACCTCGCCGTGCTCGCCGACCAGGCCGGCCTCGTCGCTGATGCCGAGGATCGTGCCCATCGCGTCGAAGAACCCCGACAGCACCAGCGTGAACAGCACGACCAGCGCCGTGATCACCCCGGCCCTGCCGAACCCGCCGACCAGGTCGACCTCCCCGAACAGCCCGAAGTCGGGCGCGGCGAAGAGCTTGTCGGGCATGTCGGGGGTGACGACGCCCCAGCCGCCCCTGGGGACCGTCACGGCCTCCTGGACGATCACCGCCGCGACCGTCCCGGCGACGATGCCGATCAGGATCGCGCCCGGCACCCGCCGGACGAACAGGACGATCATCAGCACGAGGGTCAGCGCGAACACCAGCGACGGCCAGGTCTCCAGGTGCCCGCCGGTCCCGAGCATCAGCGGCGGGCTGGCCGCGGCGGACGTGACGAACCCCGCGTCGTACAGGCCGACCAGCGCGATGAACGCGCCGATGCCGACGGCGATGGCGTGCTTGAGCGCCAGCGGGATCGCGTTCATGATGCGCTCGCGGACGCCGGTGAGCGCCAGCACGATGATGACCAGCCCCTCGATCACCACCAGGCCCATCGCCTGCGGCCAGGTCATCACCGGTGCCGCCTGGAACGCCACGACCGCGTTGATCCCGAGCCCGGCGGCGAGCGCCATCGGCGCGTTGCCGGCCAGGCCCATGATCACCGTCGTGACGGCGGCGGAGAGCGCGGTCATGGTGGTGAGCTGCGGGATCGACAGCGTCGCGCCGGTGACGTCCTTCGCCCCGCCGAGGATGATCGGGTTCAGCAGGATGATGTACGCCATCGCGAAGAACGTCGTGACGCCGCCGCGCAGCTCCCGCGCGACGCTCGTCCGCCGTCCGGTGAGGTCGAACAGCCGGTCCAGCGGCCCGCGCCCGCCGGGGGGAGGGGAATCGCCTGCCGTGGCGGTCGGGGACTCTGACATGACGGGAGCTCCGGTTCCAACGGAATGATCTCGAAAGGGCGAGGACAGGGTAACCCCCCGTCACACGCCGTGCCCGGACGGCCCGGGGAATCCGGGAGGGTGATTCCCGGCCTGCGCTGCGTGACCCATCGCGTCCGCTATAGCCTGCCGAGGTGCGAATGCGGGAATCGGCGGACGTGGCGGTGCGTGACTCCTACGCGGGCCTGCTCGCTTCCGTCCCCGAGCGGACGCGGTGGACGTTCCGCGAGCGGATGCTCGGGCCGCTGGAGGAGTACGACACCAGCCGGCAGTCCGACCTCGTCCATACACTGGAGGTCTTCCTGGCCTGCTCCGGGTCGTGGAGCCGGAGCGCGACACGGCTGCACGTCCATGTGAACACGCTTCGGTACCGGATCCGCAGAATAGAGGCTCTGACAGGCCGGGACCTCGGCACACTAGAGGATCGAGTCGACTTCTTCCTCGCCCTGCGCGCGACGCGCCAGGCGAGCACCTGGTAGGCGGTGGTCAAACGATGGACCGGGAGACACTGGGGCAGCGCATCCGCGCCCTGCGGATCCGGCAGGGCGTGAGCCAGGCGCAGCTCGCCTTCCCCGAGCTGTCCGACAGCTACATCTCGCTGATCGAGAGCGACAAGCGGGTGCCCGCCCCGAGCGTCGTCGACCTGCTCGCGGCGAAGCTGAACTGCTCGGCCACGTACCTGGTCAGCGGCGTCAGCGAGGACGTCGTGGACGAGCTGCGCGTCACCCTCGACTACGCCGAGATCGCGCTGCAGAACGGCGCGGCGGCCGAGGCGCGGGCCCGGTTCGCCGAGGTCCTCGCCAACGCCGACGCGGTGGCGCTGCCGGAGATGCTGCACCAGGCCCGCTGGGGCTACGCGCTCGCGCTGGAGGCCGCGGGCGAGCTGGAGGAGGCGATCACCGGGCTGCTGGAGCTCACCGAGGAGGCCTCCGCCGAGGCCGACCTCGACCACTGGGCGAAGGTGCACGTCGCGCTCAGCCGCTGCCTGCGCGAACGCGGCGACATCAGCGCGGGCGTGCAGGCCGCCGAGGGCGCCCTGCGGCACCTCATCGCGACCGGCGCCGACTCCACCGACGCCGCCGTGCACCTCGGCGCCGCGCTGCTCGCCGCGTTCATCGAGCGCGGCGACCTCGTCCGCGCCCGGCACCTGGCCGCGCAGCTCGTCGAGCGCGCCGAGCGGATCGGCACCCCCCGCGCCCGCATGGTCGCGTACTGGGAGGCCGCCTACGTCGCCGAGATCCGCGGCGAGTACGGCGAGGGCGTCACCCTCGCCGAGCGCGCGCTGATGCTCGCCGGCGACGGCGAGGACCCCCGCAACCTCAACCGGCTCCGCGTCATCTACGCCGGGCTGCTGCTGCGCGCCCGGCCCGACCAGGCCGCCCGCGCCCGCGAGCTGCTCAACCGGGTGCGCGCCGAGATCAGCGCCAGCTCCGCCGGGGAGATCGACGTCGCCTGGTGCCTGACCGAGCTCGCCCGCGCCGAGACCGCCCTCGGACGCCCCGCGGAGGCGGTGCGGCTCGCCGAGGAGGCCATCGACCTGCTCGGGGACGCGCCGCGCCGCGCCACCGCCGGGGCGCTGACCGTGCTCGGCGAGGCGTGCGTCCGGCTCGGCCGGCAGGAGCGCGCCGCCGAGGTCCTCACCCGCGCCGCCACCTGCCTGGAGGAGATGGAGTCCTCCCGGGAGGCCGCGCAGGCGTGGTTCGACCTCGCCGAAGTGCTCGCGGAGACGGGATCGGCCGGAGAACCCCGCATGGCCGCCTACCGCCGCGCCCTCACCTGCGTCGGAGTCTGAATTTATTTGCAAGCCCGGCCCAGGGTCCTCGCCTGGCGGCTCGGACCCTGACCGCGCTTGGGCGAGCGCGTCATCGCTTCGCGATCAGCCCGCGTGACGGCTGAGGCCATCCGTGAGGCTTCGCTGTCTCCATGCTCGCCTGGGGGTTTGTCCTGGTCGGTGTGAACCGGGGCGGGGGTCGCGGCGTCCATGATTATTGCTGCGAGTCGCCTGAGGTGGGGAGTTGTCCGGATGTTCGGTGTCGTACGCCCGTGCAGGCATGTCCTGTGCGGGTCGCTGTTCAAGGGCTGGCTGGCCCATCTGTGCGGGCTCTGCCTGACGCTGCGCGCCGAGCACGGACACGCCGCGCGGCTCGTCACCAACTACGACGGGCTGCTGGTTTCGGTGCTGGTGGAGGCGCAGGCGCCGGAACTGTCGCCGCGGCGCAAGGCCGGGCCGTGCGCGCTGCGGGGCATGCGGACCGCCGAGGTCGTCAGCGCGCGGGCCGAGGGCGCCCGGCTCGCCGCCGCGACGTCGCTGCTGCTCGCGGCGGGCAGGACCCGCGACCACGTCGAGGACGGTGACGGCGTCTTCTCGCGCCGCCTGGTCGCCGCCGCCGCGGGCCGAGTCGCCGGGCGCTGGGACGCCGCGGGCGGCAGGACGGGCGCGGCGGTCGGCTTCGACCCGTCCGTCCTGCGGGACGCGGTGGCGCGGCAGCCGGGGCTGGAGTCCGCGCCGGGGGCCGGGCTGACGGCGCTGACCGAGCCCACCGAGACCGCGGTCGCCGCCGTGTTCGCGCACACCGCCGTCCTGGCGGGCAAGGAGGGCAACGCCGCGCCGCTCGCGGAGGCGGGCCGGTTCTTCGGACGCCTCGCGCACCTGATCGACGCCGTCGAGGACAGGGACGGCGACCGGGCGTCCGGCGCGTTCAACCCGCTCCTCGCGACCGGCACCACGCCCGCGGAGGCGCGCCGGTACGCCGACGACGCGCTGCACGGGCTGCGGCTCGCGCTGGCGGAGGTGGAGATGCGCGAGCCACGGCTCGTCCGGGCGCTGCTCGGACGCGAGGTGCGCCGCTCGGTCGGCCAGGTGTTCGCCGCCTACCCGCCCGCCCCCGGGCAGCCGCCGCACGGGAACGCTCCATACGGGCCGCCCGGCCAGTACCCGCCTCCTGGGCAGTACCCGCCTCCGCCGCACGGAGGCTTCGGTGGCGGTCATGGGGGTCATGGGGGGCACGGCGGTCATGGGGGGCACGGGTACCGCGACCCGGGGCGGCGTCCGGGCTGGCCGATCCCGTGTTTCACCGGGACGGCCGTCTGCTTCACCTGCGGGGTGTTCCAGCCGGAATGGAGCAAGTACCACGGCCAGGGCTGCACCGACCGCTGCTGGTGCACCCGCCATTGCGACGGCGGCTGTGACTGCGACTGCGGTTGCTGTAACTGCTGCGAATGTGACTGCTGCGACTGCGGCTGCGACTGCTGATCGCCGGTATTCGATCAGCGGGATTCCCGGCCCCGGGCGTCTCGGCGCCGGGGCGTCAGTAGGCTGGGGGCCGCCACCCCGACACCACTGGAGAACCCGGCCCCTATGAAGATCCACACGTCCCGCCGCCCGCTGCGCCGGCTCGGCCTCGTCGCCGCGCTCGCCGTCGCCTTCGGCGCCGTCACCGCCTCGCCCGCGCTCGCCCACACCAAGCTGGTGAGCAGCACGCCCGCCAAGGGCGCGACCGCGGGCCCGGTGACGGAGATCAAGCTCGTCTTCAGCGACCAGATCCGCGTCGCGAAGGTCGTCGTGAAGGACAAGGCGAACAAGACGTACCAGGCGGGCGAGGCCGTCCGGGCGGGGACGACCGTGACGCAGAAGCTGACGGGCGCGCTGCCCGCCGGGTCCTACACGGTCGCCTACCGGGTGGTGGGCGAGGACGGCCACCCGATCGAGGGTGACGGGCTGACCTTCACGGCCGCCGCTGGCGACGGCGGCGGGACGGGCGAGCAGCCGCAGGCCGCGCCGTCCACCGGCGGGGTCGGCGCCCAGGAGCAGACCGGGGCCGCCGCCACGTCCAACGAGCAGCCGCTCAAGATCGACCAGGAGCAGGCCGCGAAGGACGACGGCGGCTCCGGCATGGTCATGTGGGTCCTGATCGGCGCGGGCGTGCTGGTCGGCGTCGGCATCGGCGTGGGCATCGTGTTCCGCGCCAAGCGCAAGCACCAGGTGGCCGCCGGCGAATGAGGCGGCGGTGAGGAAGGGCGGCGCATGAGCAAGGCAGCGGTCAGGAGCGGCGGCGGCACGGCCGTCGCGTGGGCCGCCGTGATCGCGGCGGCCGCGGCCGTCGCGGTCCTGGTGGCGGGCCTCGTCCTCGGCGGGTCGGTCACCGAGAAGGTCATCCCCGGGCTCGGCGACGCGGGCGTCGTCACCCGGTGGGGGCTGCCGGTCTCCCGGATGGTGATGGACCTCGGCGCCGCGCTGACCGTCGGCGCGCTCCTGGCCGCCGCCGCGCTGCTGCCGCTGGAGGGTGGACGCGGCGGCCGGCAGGGGGCGGGCACGCTGTCGGCGGACGCCGTCGGGTACCTGCGCGCCGCGTCCTGGCTCGCGAGCGCCTGGGCCGCCGCGGCGGCCGCCACGCTGGTGTTCACCGTCGCGGACGTCCTCGGCCAGCCGGTCGGGGAGGTCCTCACCGGCAGCGAGCTGAGCAGCTACGTCGGGTCGCTGCCGCAGGGCACCGCGCTGATGCTGGTGGTCCTGCTCGCCGTGGTCGTGGCGCTGCTGGCCCGCACCACGACCACGCCCGCCGCCGCGTTCGGGCTGCTGGCCATGGCGGGGGTGGCGCTGCTGCCGCCGCCGCTGACCGGGCATTCGGCGTCCGCCGCGAACCACTCCGTCGCCGTGACCGGGGTGGCGCTGCACGTCGCCGCCATCGCCCCCTGGGTCGGCGGGCTCGCGGTGGTCGCCACCCACGCGCTGCTCCGCCGCGACAAGCTGCCCGTCATGGCGGAGCGGTTCAGCCGCATGGCGCTGTGGTGCTACGCCGTCGTCGGCGTCAGCGGGTTCGTGAACGTGATCTCCCGGCTGCCCGACCCGGCCGAGCTGGTGAACACCGACTACGGGCGGCTCGCCCTCGGCAAGATCGTCCTGTTCGCGGCGCTGGGCTGGTTCGGCTGGTGGCACCGCACCCGGACGCTTCCCGCCCTGGCCGGCCGCAGGCCGTGGGCGTTCACCCGGCTGGCGGGCGTCGAGGTGGCCGTGATGGCCGCCACGATGGGCCTGGCCGTCGCGCTCGCCCGCACCGCGCCGCCCGCCCCCGCCGGGGAGGAGACCCCGGTCAAGGCGCTGATCGGGTACGACATGCCGCCCGCGCTCACCCCGGCGCGGCTGGCGACGCTGTGGCAGTTCGACTTCTTCTTCGCCGTGCTGGTCGCCGTCCTCGGCGGGGTCTACCTCGCGGGCGTCGTCCGGCTGCGCCGCCGCGGGGACTCCTGGCCCCTCGGACGCACCGTCTCCTGGTTCGCCGGCCTGCTCACCATCGTGGCCGTCACCGAGACCGGCGTCGCCAAGTACGCGCCGATCCTGTTCAGCGTCCACATGGTCCAGCACATGGTCCTGAACATGCTGACGCCGATCTTCCTGGTCGTGGGCGCGCCCGTCACGCTGGCGCTGCGGGCGCTGAAGCCCGCCGCGGTCCGCGGCGACCGGGGGCCGCGCGAATGGCTGACCGCGGCGCTGCACAGCCGGTTCACCGCGATCGTCGCGCACCCGGCGGTCGCCACGATCATCTTCGTGGCCAGCACGTTCGTGCTGTACTTCACCTCGCTGTTCGAATCGGCGATGCGCAACCACCTCGGGCACATCGCGATGACCCTGCACTTCCTGCTCGCGGGGTCGCTGTTCTTCTGGGTGCTGCTCGGCGTCGACCCGGCGCCGCGGAGGCTGCCCTACCCGGGACGGCTGCTGCTGCTGTTCGTGACGATGCCGTTCCACGCGTTCTTCGGCATCGCGCTGATGAACCTGAGCCAGCCGCTGGCGCGCGGCTGGTACACCGCCGTGGACCCGCCGTGGGGCGGCACGGCCCTGGCCGACCAGCACACCGGCGGCGCCATCGCCTGGGGCTTCGGTGAGATCCCCACGTTCATCGTCCTGATCTTCCTGGCGTTCCAGTGGTACTTCGACGACCAGCGGCAGGCCCGGCGCATGGACCGCAAGGCCGACCGCGCGGAGGCGGCCGGAGGCGGCCCGGAGGAGGACGAGCTGGCCGCCTACAACGCGCGGCTGGCCAAGCTCGCCGAGCGGGACCGGCTGGCCAAGGACGGCGACGGCGGGACGACCACGCCCTAGCGCGGCCAGGCGCCCCTCCCGGGCGCCCCCTGCCGGGCGTTCCCTCTCACGGGTCCCCCTCGCGCGCGGGCCTCCCTCTTCCGGGGGAGTGACGGGGCGCCGTGATCTGCGAACATCGGGGACGTGACACGTCCACTGCGGCCGCTGATCGAGCGGACGACCTGGCGGCGGTGGTCCCACCTGGTCGTGGGCGGCGCGCTGCTCATGCCGTACTGGTTCCTCGCGATCAGCCTCACCCCCGTCCTGCCGTTCGGCAGCCAGACCGTCAAGATCCTGCTGATGCTGCTGGTGCTGCCGGGCGCCGCCACGTTCGTCACCGGGCTCGTCCCGACCGTGCGGCTCCTGGAGACCTCGCTGGCCAGGGAGCTGCTGGCGGGGCCCGCGGCGGCGCTCGTCCCCGGCCCCGCGCGGTCGTGGGAGAGCCGCGCCCGCACCGGCGCCTGGTTCGGGCTGCACCTGTTCGCGGGCGTGGTCGTCAGCGGGCTCAGCCTGGCGGTGCCGCCGTTCGCGTTCGTCCTGATCGTCGCGCCGCTGGTGGGCTGGGACGCGCAGTTCCTGCGGATCGGGGGGATGCGGGACGCCTGGCCGCAGTGGACGGTGCCGTTCGCGGGCCTGGCGTCGCTGGCCGCGCTGCTCGCGCTGATCGTGCTGGCGGGGGCCCTGCTGTCGCGGCTGGCGCCGTGGTTCCTCGGCCCGTCGGCCGCCGAGCGGCTCGCCGACGTGCAGGCGCGGGCCGTCGCGCTCGCCGAGCGCAACCGGCTCGCCCGCGAGCTGCACGACTCGGTGGGCCACGCGCTGAGCGTCGTGACGCTCCAGGCGGGCGCGGCCGGGCGGGTCCTCGACAGCGACCCGGCGTTCGCCAGGGAGGCCCTCGGCGCGATCGAGGAGTCGGCGCGCGCGGCGCTGGAGGACCTCGACCACGTCCTCGGGCTGCTGCGGGAGGACCCGTCCCGCACGGCCCCGCAGCCGACGCTCGCCGATCTCGGCCGGCTGCTGGAGCAGACCCGGATCGCCGGGGTCACGCTCGACTCGGACGTGGCGCCGGAGGTCGGGCACGTGCCCGCCGCGGTGTCCCGGGAGGCGTACCGAATCGTCCAGGAGGGCCTGACGAACGCGCTGCGGCACGCGGGCAGGGTCCCGGTGCGGCTGCGCCTCGCCGTCGCGGGGGAGCGGCTGGAGATGGAGATCAGCAACCCGCTGGGCGCGCCGGGCGTCGCGGGCCACGGCGGCGGGCGCGGCCTGGACGGCATCCGCGAGCGCGTCACCGTGCTGCGCGGTGAGATGGCCGCGGGACCCGACGGTGACGCGGACCGCTGGCGGGTCCGCGTCTCGCTCCCGCTAAGGTCCGGGGCATGACCGTCACGGTGCTGCTGGTCGACGACGAGCGGCTGATCCGCGCGGGTCTCGCGGCCATCATCAACGCCGAGGACGACCTCGCGGTGGTCGGCGAGGCCGAGGACGGCGCCGGGGTGGCCGGCGAGGTGGCCCGGCTGCGGCCCGACGTCGTCCTGATGGACGTGCGGATGCCGAGGCTGGACGGCATCCAGGCCACCCGGCGCATCCTGGAGACCGTCCCCGGGCCGCCGCGGATCATCGTCGTCACGACGTTCGAGAACGACGAGTACGTCTACGACGCGCTCAAGGCGGGCGCGAACGGGTTCCTGCTCAAGCGGACGCGGCCGGAGGAGATCCTCCAGGCGATCCGGATGGTCGCGCACGGCGACACCCTGCTGTTCCCGGCGGCGATCCGGGCGCTGGCCGCCGCGCACGGCCCCGCCGCGGGCGCCGGGCGCGCCGTCCGCTGGCACGGGCGGCTGACCGAGCGGGAGGCGGACGTGCTGGCGCTGATGGCGAAGGGCCACTCCAACGCCGAGATCGCCGGGGAGCTGTTCGTCAGCCCGCAGACGGTGAAGACCCACGTCGGCAACATCCTCGGCAAGCTCGGGGCCCGCGACCGCACGCAGGCCGTCATTTTCGCCTACGAGACGGGCTTCATCACACCGGGCTGAACGGTGCAGGATGAGGCCATGAGGGACTTCCGCTTCGGATTCAACCTCTTCGACATCGGCTCCCGCGGCGAACTCGCCGGACGGTGCCGCCGGGCCGAGGACTACGGGTACGACGTCGCGCTCGTCCCCGACCATCTGGGCTCCCCGGCGCCGTTCCCGACCATGGTCGCGGTCGCGGAGGCGTGCGGGCGGCTGCGCGTCGGCACGCTCGTCCTGAACGCCCCGTTCTGGAATCCGCATCTTCTGGCCCGCGAGGTCGCCACCGCCGACCGCCTCACCTGCGGGCGGCTGGAGCTCGGCCTCGGCGCCGGGCACATGAAGTGGGAGTACGACGCGGCCGGGATCGGGTGGGAACCGTTCGGCGCCCGCGCGTCCCGCCTCGCCGAGACGGTCGCGGAGCTGGGACGGCTGTTCCGCGCCGGCGGCTACGAGCAGCGCCGGGCGCTGGACGAGCACTTCGGCCTGGCCGCGCTCACCCCCGTCCAGCGGACCGGGTTCGGCGGGTCGGGGCCGCCGCTGCTGGTCGGCGGCACCGGCGACACGGTGCTGCGGACGGCCGCGGCGCATGCCGACATCGTCGGGATCGCGGGCGCGTACCAGGTGAGGGGGGCACCGCCCGGGACGTTCCGGCTGGGCACGGCGGAGGAGGCCGCCGGGCGGGTCCTGTTCGTCCGGGAGCACGCGGGGGACCGGGTGCGGGAGATCGAGTGGAACCTCCTGGTCCAGCATGTGGCGGTGACCGGCGACCGCCGCGCGGAGGCCGGGCGGCTGCACGCGGCCCAGCTCGGGGACCTGGGCGTGGAGGAGATCCTGGACACCCCGTTCGTGCTGATCGGCACGGAGGCGGAGATCGCGGAGCAGCTCCGGGAGCGGCGCGACCGGTTCGGTTTCTCCTACATCACCGTGCACTCGCCGTTCATGGACGTCCTCGGCCCGGTCATCGCCCGTCTCCGCTGATTTCCGGACGGCCCAGAACTCAACTGGTACTTACACCTCATTTACCTACGGTTCGGTAGAAAAGGGATATGGACGCTGCCACCCTGTCCGAACTGCGCAAGCCGCGGGCCTACCCGGCGGTCTCGGTGCTGATGCCGACGCACCGCACCGCCCCGGGCAACCGCCAGGACCCGATCCGGCTCCGCAACCTCCTCGCGGAGGCGCGCCGCCGTCTGCACGAGGACGCCCGCGTCCCGGCGGACACCGCCGACGAGGTCGTGCGCGGCCTGGAACGGGCGGTGGAGGACGCCGACCCGCGGCACGCGGAGGACGCGCTCGTGCTGTTCGCCGCGCCCGGCGGGGAGCACCACACCTTCGCGATCGGGCAGCCCGTGGACGAGCGGGTGATCGTCGACACCGGGTTCGCGACGCGCGACCTCGTCGCCGCCCACTCGCGCGTCCGGCGCTACTGGCTGCTGTCGCTGTCGGACCAGGGCTCGCGGCTCTGGGACGGGCAGGGCGCCGAGCTGGCCGAGCACACCGCCGACGGCTTCCCCGTCGAGCCCGCGCCGGCCGCCGAGGAGGGCTCGGGACGGCACTCGCCGCGTGGCGGCCAGAACGGCGACGAGCGGCACCGCCGGATGATGCGCGAGGTCTCCGCCGCCCTCGACCACGTCCTCGCCCGCGACCGCAGGCCGCTGATCGTCGCGGGCGTCACCCGCCACCAGGCGTTCTTCGACGAGGCGGCCGGTCCGCACACCGCCGTCGCGGGACGCGTGGACGGCAGCTACGAGGGCGCCTCCGCCGGCACGCTCGCCGAGGCGGCCCGTCCCGCGCTCGCCGCCTACGAGGACCTCCGCGAGGTCGGGGTGCTCGCGGAGCTGGAGGCGGCCCGCAGCATCCAGCGCTACGGCGGGGGACTGTGCGAGGTCGCGCGGCTGGTGGAGGAGGGCCGCGGCGAGCACCTGGTCGTCGAGCGCGGGTACTACGCGCCCGCGGTGCGCACGCGCGGCGAGCTCGTCCCGGTCGAGGGGATGCCGGGCGTGCTCCACGGCGCGGACGTGGTGGACGACGCCGTCGACGATGTCATCGAGACGGCGCTGGAGTACGGCGGCGACGTCACGTTCGTGGCCGACGGCTTCCTGGTCGACCACGAGCGCATCGCCCTGGTCACCCGCTTCTGACACCCGTCCGGCCCGCCGTGGCCCGGCGCTACGGGCGGCGGCCGCACGACGGGTCGTGCCGGCTCACCCGGCCGACCGGCCATCTGCGCCCCGGGTAGGGGAGCCGGCCCGGCGGATGCGCCGGCCAACATGCCCCGGGGGACGTCCCGTGTCCGGGAAATGTCCGGATCTCGTGACACGGCGGGGAGCCGCGCCGCCGGTGTCGAATAATGTCCGGGTGGCGAGCATTCTCTTCGTCGAGGACGACCCGTCCGCCCGGGCGGCGCTGGAGCTCGCGCTCGCCCGGTTCGGGCACAGCGTGACCTCCCGCGCCACCGGCGAGGAGGGGCTGGAGGCGCTGCGGGCCCGGCCGCCCGAGATCGCGATCCTGGACGTGATGCTCCCGGGCGTGGACGGGGTCGAGGTCTGCCGCCGCATCCGCCGTGACGACCTGCGCGGCGGCGCGGCGCTCCCGGTGATCCTGCTCACCGCCCGCGGTGACGACCTGGACGTGGTGCTCGGACTGGAGGCCGGCGCCGACGACTACGTCGTCAAGCCCGTCGAGCCGCGCGTCCTGGACGCCCGGATCCGGGCGGTCCTGCGCCGCGCCGACCAGACCCGCCTGGACCGCACGGCCCACGGCGACCTCGTCATCGACCGGACGTCGCTGAAGGTGACCAAGGCGGGCGCCGACATCCGCCTCACCCCGACCGAGCTGCGGCTGCTGCTGGAGCTGACCCGCAGGGCGGGGCGGGCGCTGCCCCGCCGGCACCTGCTCGCGGCGGCGTTCACCGCGGTCGCGCTGCTGTCCTCGATGGTCGCCTCCGGCGTCTCCTACGTGCTGCTACGGCGCGCGACGCTCCAGCGCGCCCAGGACGCGGTGCTCACCGACGTCCGCCGGACCCTCGCCCGGCAGGTGCCGCCGGAGCTGCCGCCCGACGCCGGCGGCCTGCTCGGCGCGCAGCTGGAGGAGGATCTCGCCGCGCCCCCGGGACGCAAGGCGGCGGCCGTGCCGGCGCCGCCCGGCGGGTCGCCGCCCATCCCGGCGCCGGGACGGCTGGACGTGCCGGTCGGCGCGGCCTTCGCGCGGCGGGCGCAGACCGGTGTGGTGTTCCAGCGGGTCGTCCGCGACGGCACCCCGTACCTGCTGGTCGGCGCGCGCGTCACCGGCTACCGGACGGGCGGGGGCAGGGCGGCCCGGACCACGCCGCCGACGGTGTACGTCACCGCGAGCCTGCGCCGCGAGGCCGCCGACCTCGCGCTGCTGACCCGCGTCCTGATGATCGAGAACGCGCCGGCGCTGGTGCCGGCGCTCGCGCTGGCGCTGCTGGCGACCCGCGGCGTGCTGCGCCCGGTGCGGCGCCTCGGCGCGGCGGCCCGCGCGCTCGGCGAGGGCGGGCTGGAGACGCGGGTGTCGGTGCGCGGCCGTGACGAGCTCGCCGACCTCGCCCGCACCTTCAACCGCACGGCCGAGGCGCTGGAGCGGACGGTGACGGAGCCGCGCGCGATGGAGAAGGCGTCGCGGCGGTTCGTCGCCGACGTCTCCCACGAGCTGCGCACCCCGCTGACCTCGATCGCCGCGACGGACGTGCTGGCGGAGGAGGCAGGGCCGGGGGAGGGCGCGGCGCCGCTCGTCGCCTGCGAGACCCGGCGGCTCGGGCGGCTCGTCGAGCACCTGATCGAGATCAGCCGGTTCGACGCGGGCGCCGCCGCGCTCGTCCGCCCACGTCCGAGGAGGAACGCCTCGGCCTGCGCACCGAGGTCCGCGGCACGCTGGTGGCCCGGGTGTCGGACGACCCGTCGACGCTGATCGTGGACGTCGTCCCCGGCCCCGGCCGCCGCCCCACCCTCTCACGCGCCGCACTGGCACAGATCGCCTGCACCGCGGACGCGATCACCGGGATCGACCGGGTCGGGCTGCGGGGCGCGCCCGGGACCGGCGGGAACGCGTGGGGCGTCCTGACCTGCGGCCGGTTCCGTGACCTGCTCGGCTGATCAGCCCTTCGTCAGCCACTGGGTGGTGACGTCGCCGAGCACGGAGCGCACGGCGAGGATCGCGATCCCGAGCGTGAGCACCGGCGCGACCACCCAGCGTTCCATCTTCCCGTCGGTGCGCGGGATGACGGGCACGTCGACCCGCCAGCTCATCGGCCAGAGGACCGGGCAGCCCCGCGGTGTCAGGCAGTCCCCGGCCACGTGCGCGAGGCAGCCCAGTGTCACCGCGAACCCGACGAAGCTCATGTCGAGGTCGTGCATCAGCCACACGGCGATGGCCGCGAGCGCGCAGTCGGCCAGGGCCGACTGGGGCTCCTTGCCCTCGAAGTCCAGCCCGACGCCGCGCAGGCCCAGCCCGACGATCATGAACAGGCAGGCCCACCAGGCGTACACGACGTGCGTGGCGAGCGCGTCCATGGCCCAGCCGACGCCGACCGCGAAGAGGATCGAGTGGGTGGCCTCCCGGTGCCCGCCGGAGAGCTTCCCGATCCACTTGCACATGTGGTGGGTGATCGGGCCGAAGGTGTTGGCGATGCGCCCGTTGTGATGGTCGATGTCGGGCAGGATCGCCGCGCCCGCGCACACGACCGCGCCCGCCGTGACCTGCTCGGCCGACAGCGACACCGCGAAGTCGCCGAGCAGCCGCTCCTGCGCGATCACGGGCACGGCGGCCAGCCACGCGAGTGCCCCGCTCAGCGCGTGCGTCTTCCCCATCATGCCCGGAACCCCCGACTTCCCACCCGTTTCGCCAGCACGGCCGGACTCTAGCCCGCTACCGAGTGTTTTCAGCGCCGACGCGCCGAAGCGGCCACCACGTCCATTTGATGGCGGACGGCCCGGGGTGGTTCCGCGTCAGACGGCCGCGGCGGCGTCGTGGTGGTCCCGCGCGGTGATCACTGCCCCGACGTTCTCCTGCGCCCACTCGGTGATGGCCTCGATCGGGCGTTGCAGGGACAGGCCGAGAGGGGTGAGGGCGTACTCGACGCGGGGCGGGACCTCGGCGAAGACGTGCCGCGTGAGCAGGCCGTCGCGTTCCATGGCCCGCAGCGTCTGGGTAAGGACCTTGGGTGTGACGCCGCCGATGGTGTCGCGCAGATGGGTGAAACGACGGGGGCCGCCGGCAAGGGTCAGCACGACCAGCACCGACCACTTGTCGCCGATCCGGTCGAGGATCAGCCGGGTCGGGCAGTCGGGATCGAACGCGTCGCCTCTCATAGTTTCCGAAGGATATCAATGGATCGTTGAAGTAACCGGTATCCGATGGATACTTTCGGCCCGGGCGGTGGCCTCCGCCCTCTCGACCACAGTCAAGGAGATCTGACATGAGGATTCTGCTGATCGGCGCGACCGGGATGATCGGACAGCGGGTGGCCGACGAGGCGCGCCGCCGGGGCCACGAGGTGACCGGTGTCACCCGCAGCGGAAAGGACGGCACCGCCCAGGCCGAGGCGTCCGACGCGGCGGCCGTGGCCGCGCTCGCCGAGGGCCACGACGCGGTCGTCCTCGCGGTGGCGCCGCCCCGCGACGGCTCCGAGGCCGCCGGGCCGCTGGTCGCGGCGGGCCGCGGCACGCTGGCCGGGCTGCGCTCCGCCGGGGTGCGCCGCCTGGTCGTGGTGGGCGGTGCCGGCAGCCTGGAGGTGGCGCCCGGGGTCCGGCTCGTGGACACCCCCGAGTTCCCCGACCTCTACAAGGCCGAGGCGCTCGCGCAGGGCGAGCTGCTCGCCGTGGTCAGGGCCGAGGCCGGCGACCTGGACTGGACCTACATCTCGCCCGCCGCGGGGATCGAGCCCGGCGAGCGCACCGGGGCGTTCCGCGTCGGCGGCGACCAGCTGCTCACCGACGCCGGCGGCAAGAGCTTCATCAGCGCCGAGGACTACGCCGTCGCCCTCGTGGACGAGCTGGAGAAGAACGAGGCCGTGGGCCGCCGCATCACCGTCGCCTACTAGGGACGAGCCGCCAGGCGTCCGACTCCCCGCCCGGCTCGTACCGGGAGTCGAGGCGCTTGGCGACCACGCCCGGCAGGTCCCGGGCGCGGGCCGCCTCGCGGACGGCGCCGCCCTCGCCCGGGTACCAGGGCGCCGTCTGCCAGAGCGGGCCCGACAGCCCGAGGCCGTCGAGCGTCTCCCGGCGCTCCCGGTACGGGACGTCCAGCAGCGGCCTGCCGTCCAGGTGCAGCACGTCGAAGATCAGGTAGGTCTCGCGGCCCTCCAGGACGGCGACCTCCCCGTCCAGCAGCGCCGGGCGGGCGCCGAGCGCCGCGCCGAGCCGGGAGCCGAGGCGGGCGGGGCCGTCCGCCGCCCGGCCCCCGTCGCCGGTGAAGCGGGCCCGGCCGCCTTCGACGTAGGCGAGCAGGCGCCGCCCGTCCCAGGCGAACTCGAACGCCCACGCCGTCCCGTCCCGGGGCAGCCGGGACCGCTCCGACGCCCGCATGGGCGGCAGCGACTCCGGGAGCGGCTCGGCGCCGGGATCGGCCGGCGGGTCCATCCGGTGGATCATCCAGTTCCTGCCGCGGGTCCGGAACAGCACGTACCTGCCGGACACGCGCGAGCCGTGCAGGACGACCTTCACCTCGCGCTCGGACCACTTCTCCGTCTCGTACGTGCCGCGGTCCCAGATGTGGACCGCGCCGCCGCCGTACTCCCCGCGCGGGATGTCGCCCTCGAAGGTGGCGTACTCCAGCGGATGGTCCTCGGTGTGCACGGCGAGGTGGTTCGTCTCCGGGCTCCACGGCAGGCCCTTCGGCACCGCCCAGGACACCAGCACCCCGTCGCGCTCGAAGCGCAGGTCCCAGTGGAGGCTGCTCGCGTGGTGCTCCTGGACGACGAAGGTGTCGTCGTCGCCGTGCGGCAGCGCCCTCTCCTCGGGGACGGGCTCGGGCGTCCTCCCGGCGTCGCGCCTGCTCCGGTACTCGGCGAGCCGGTCGCCCTTCCCCGGCGCCCTCGCGTCCTTCTTCGCGTCCTTCTTCGGGGTCACGGCCGCTACCTACCCACCCCGCGCGGACCACCCTTCGGGCGTTCGCCCCGGGGGAGTGCCGCCCGCGGGGCGTCCGCTCAGCGGATGAAGACGGCGTAGTCGGCCACGTCCGCGGTGAGGGCCGGCGGCAGGCCCGCGACCGCGGACAGCTCCTCGGCCGAGACGAATCCGCCGGTCTCGGCGCGCACCCGCTCGATTTGCGCCGCCAGCTCGGGGGTGATGCCGGGCAGCAGCGACAGCGCCTCCGCCGGGGCGTGGTTGACGTCGACCAGCCCGCCGTCGTTGTACTGCTGAGGCAGGTCCGGGCGCCCGATGCGCAGCTCCCTGGCGAGCCCCGGGTCGGACGCGGCGAGCTCCCGCGCCTTGTCGCGCAGGAGCCGCTGCCGCCGGACCCGCTCCACGACGGCGTCGTTGTCGACGCCCGACAGCCCGTGCGGGTCGAACACCCGCCGCCGGATCAGGAACGCGTGCCCGCAGCCGACGAGGCCCAGCAGGATCAGCAGTAACCCGGCCGAGCCCGGCGCCATGAGCAGGATCGCCGTGTAGAGCGCCAGGTAGACGGCGGACGAGATCCACAGGTCCGCGCTGCGCCGCCACAGGGCCGCCGCCGCGAACGAGAACGGGGTGACGAGACCGACCGTGAGAAGCGGCAGCGCCGCCCACGTCGCGCTCAGCGCCGCCCGCCCCGGCGGCATGCTGTCGGACGGAACCCTCGGGTCGTACGGAGCTGGGGCGTTCATCTGGCGGGTCTCCCGGCCGGAGGTGCGGTGGTTCGGACTCTAGATCAGCGGGTCGTCACGGCAGGGTGAGGATTTCGTGGCCGTCGCCGGTGACCAGGATCGTGTGCTCGAACTGCGCGGTGCGCCTGCGGTCCTTGGTCACCACGGTCCAGCCGTCCGCCCAGATGTCGTAGTCGTGGGCGCCGAGCGTGAGCATCGGCTCGATGGTGAACGTCATGCCCGGCTCGATGACCGTCGTGGCGTTCGGGTCGTCGTAGTGCGGGACGACCAGGCCCGAGTGGAACGTCGTGCCGATCCCGTGGCCGGTGAAGTCGCGGACGACCCCGTACCCGAACCGCTTGGCGTAGGACTCGATGACCCGGCCGATGACGTTCAGCGCCCGCCCGGGCTTGACCGCGCGGATGCCCCGCATCGTCGCCTCGCGGGTGCGCTCGACCAGCAGCCGCGACTCCTCGTCGACGTCCCCGCACAGGAACGTGGCGTCGGTGTCGCCGTGCACGCCGTCGATGAACGCGGTGATGTCGACGTTGATGATGTCGCCGTCGCGCAGGACCGTGTCGTCGGGGATGCCGTGGCAGATCACCTCGTTGAGCGAGGTGCACAGCGACTTCGGGAACCCGCGGTAGCCGAGCGTGGACGGGTAGGCGCCGTGGTCGAGCAGGAACTCGTGCCCGATGACGTCGAGCTCGTCGGTGGTGACGCCCGGCCGGACGTGCCTGCCGACCTCTTCGAGCGCCTGCGCGGCGATCCTGCCCGCCACCCGCATACGCTCGATGATCTCCGGGGTCTTGACGTCCGGCTCGCCCGTCCGCGGGCGCTTCTTCCCCACGTACTCCGGGCGCGGGATGTGCGCGGGGACCTTCCGCATCGGCGAGACGGTGCCGGGCCGGAGTAGTTGGGTCGTCATAGTCATGGAGTGTAGTCAGCGTGTCCGGGGCACGAATCCCGTGCCGAAGCGTGATCGAAGGGGAGGCCGATGGCCGGCAAGGACGGTGACTGGTGGTTCTGCCTGAAGCACATGAAGGTCGAGCACGGGCCGGGCTGCCCGAACAAGGACCGGATGGGGCCCTACGACTCGGAGGGCGCGGCGGCGGCCGCGCTGGAGACGGCCCGGGAGCGCAACGAGACCTGGCGTCGCCAGGACGAGCACTGATCAGGCGGGCACCGGCCGGGCGGGCCGCGGCTGGGCGGGCGGCGGTCAGACGGGCGGCGGTCAGTCGACGACGGGACCGCTGACGGTCTCCAGGAGCCGGGCGAGGCGGCTGCGCAGGCCGCGGACGCCGCGTCCCGGCTCGGCGCCCGCGGCGGCGCTGACCAGGTGCTGGGCGCCGTCGAAGGACAGGACCGCCTCGCCCGGCGGCACGGTCAGCGCCTCGTGCGCGAGGCCGCGCAGCTCACGGTCGCCCCCCTCCAGCGCGAGAACGCGCGCGCCGGTGCGGCGGGCGTCGTCGACCCGCTCCAGCAGGGGGGCGGGGGCGTCCTCCTCGGCGACGACGAACAGCGTCTCGCCCCGCTCGGCCGCCTCCAGCCGCTCCAGCCCGACCCGCAGGTGCGGGGGCGCGTCCGGCGGCGGCGACCAGCGCACCAGCGTGGGGGCCAGGCCGGGCGCGTCACCGAGGCGGCTCTCGTCGTCCAGGTGCGCCGCCAGGTGCCAGGGATCGTCGCCGGGCGTGCCGACGAGCAGGAGCCCGCCCGCCGTGCGGGACGTCACCCGCAGCGCCCGCCCGAACTCGCGCGTCCGCTCCAGCCAGCCGGTGGCCGACAGCACCTCGCGCAACATCGTGACCTGCTCGGCGTCCACCCGACCATCGTGCCGCACCCGGCGCCGCCGCGCAGGCCCTTCCCGGGGAGCCGGGTGCTTCCGGGGGGAATGTCGCCTGGCAGACTCGGCGGCATGACCGAACAGCAGAAGGGTCCCGGCGACCTTCCGGACGCCGGCGGCCTCACCATCGGGATCCTGGGCGGCACCGGCGACCAGGGCAAGGGCCTCGCGCGCCGGTTCGCGATGGCCGGGAACCGCGTGGTCATCGGGTCGCGGAAGGCCGACCGGGCGCGGGAGGCCGCCGAGGAGCTGGGCGCGGGCCTCCCGGTCTCCGGGGCCGAGAACCCGGTGGCCGCGGGAGACGCCGACGTGGTGATCGTCGCGGTGCCGTGGGACGGCCACCGGGCCACGCTGGAGTCGCTGCGCGCCGAGCTGGCCGGGAAGATCGTCGTGGACTGCGTGAACCCGCTCGGCTTCGAGAAGGGCAAGGGCGCCTACGCGCTGCCGGTCGAGGAGGGCAGCGCCGCCCAGCAGGCCGCCGCCGTGCTGCCGGACAGCCGCGTGGTCGCCGCGTTCCACCACGTGTCGGCGAAGCTGCTGCTCGACCCGGGGGTGGACGCGATGGAGCTGGACGTCCTCGTCCTCGGTGACGACCGGGAGGCGACCGACCTGGTGCAGGCGCTCGCGGGGCGCATCCCCGGCATGCGCGGCGTGTACGGCGGGCGGCTGCACAACGCCCACCAGGTCGAGGCGTTCACCGCGAACCTCATCTCCATCAACCGCCGCTACAAGTCCCACGCGGGCCTCCGGGTCACCGACGTCTGACCGGGCCGGTCCGGGGGGTGTGGGGGTCGTCCCCCACAAGGAACCGGACCGGTCCTCCGGGGCAGCGATCCGGACGAAAGTAGTGAAAACTGGCGGGAGCGGTAGCTGTCGGCGGCGCGTCCAAGTGCTGTCGTCTTATGATCGGTGTGCGATAGGGCAGGTGGAGATGAGGCAGAACCGGTCGGCGGACCCGTGGAGCACCTTTCTCGCCCCGTCGGGGCGTGCCCCGGGGGTGACGCCGTCCGGCGCGGCGTCCTCCGGAGAGCCGGGCCGCGCGCCCGGCGGTGGTGACGATCCCGGCGGCGAGGACGCGTGCCACCGCGTCCTGGAACGTTTGAGGGCCGCGCGGGGCCCGTTGTCGCTGGAGCAGATCCACCACGCCACCCGTCTCGGGCTGCTGGAGGTCGCCGACGCCGTCGACGCGCTGCGCGGACGCGGGCTGGTCGAGGTCGAGCGGGAGATCGACGAGGTCGTGAGGCTGACCGAGGGATGAACGGGGCCGGATGATCGGATACGTCGTCGCCGTCTCGCTGAGCTGCCTGGTCGGCGTCGCCGAGCTGGTCAGCCGGTACCGGGACCGGCCCACCACGCTGGTGCGCGTGCCGAGCACCTGGGCGTACGTGCTGATCAACGGGGGCGCGGGCGCGGGGTCCCTGCTGCTCCTGCACACCTTCGACTGGCGGTTCGGCGTCCAGGCCGCGGACGTGGCCGGGGCGACGCAGGTGCTGGTGGCGAGCCTCGGCTCGATGATGGTGTTCCGCAGCGCGGTGTTCACCGTCCGGGTCGGGGACGAGGACGTCGCGGTCGGCCCGAGCACGCTGCTCACCTCGCTGCTCGCCGCCGCCGACCGTGGCGTGGACCGGATGCAGGCCAAGACCCGCGCGCAGGAGGCGGGCGAGATCATGCGGGGCGTCTCGTTCCGCAAGTCGCGGCTCGCGCTGCCGACCTACTGCCTCGGGCTGCTGCAGAACGTCTCCGCCGAGGACCAGGCCGACCTGCGCACCGCGGTGGACGCCCTCGCGGGCAGCGAGATGACCGACGGGCAGATGGCCCTCAACCTCGGGCTGCTGCTGATGAACGTGGCGGGACCGGACGTGCTCCGGTCGGCCGTCCAGACGCTCGGCGCGGAGATCACGGTGGACGGCGGCGGGGCGCGGCCCGTGCCGCCGCCCCGCGAGGGGCAGGCGGACGAGGCCGGCAACGGCGGTCACCGCCCCGAGCTGGCCCGGGCCAACCCCGACCGGTAACCCGCTCGCCCACCCGGCCGTGTCCCTCGGACCAGCCCAGGCGTCACGCGGGCGCGCGCCCTGACCGGTGGGGCAAAGCCGGAGGCAAGCCCCACCGGGAAGATCGCGAAGCGATGACGCGCTCGCCCGAGCACGGTCAGCGGGACGAGCCGCCAGGCGAGTCCCTCTGGGCCGGGATTGCAGTGAACACAGCTCAGCGGTAGGAGTGCTCGGGCGCCGGGTAGACGCCGTTCACGACCTCGTCGGCGTAGGCGCGGGCGGCGTCGCCGAGCAGCGCACCCATGTCGGCGAACCTCTTGACGAACTTCGCGGTGTGCGGGGTGAGGCCGGCCATGTCCTGCCAGACGAGGACCTGGGCGTCGGTCTGGTTGCCGCCGCCGATGCCGATCGTCGGGATGGACAGGGAGGCGGTGACGCGGGCGGCGAGGTCCTCGGGGACGCATTCGAGCACGACCGCGAACGCGCCCGCGGCCTCCAGCGCCTTGGCGTCGGCCATCAGCTCCTCGCCGGACTCGCCGCGGCCCTGCACCCGGTACCCGCCGAAGACGTTCACCGACTGGGGGGTGAGGCCGAGGTGGCCCATCACCGGGACGCCGGACGCGACGAGCGCCTCGGCCTGCGGCAGGACCCGGCGGCCGCCCTCCAGCTTGATCGCGTGCGCGCCGGTCTCCTTGAGGAAGCGGGTGGCGGTCGCGAGCGCGTCGGCGACGCCGGCCTGGTAGGAGCCGAACGGCAGGTCCGCGACGACCATCGCGCGCTTGGAGCCGCGGACGACGGCGGCGGTCAGCGGGATGAGGTCGTCCACGGTGACGGGGATCGTGGAGTCGTAGCCGTAGACGACCATCGCGGCGGAGTCGCCGACGAGCAGGACGGGGATCCCGGCCTCGTCGAAGATCCGCGCGGTGAGGGCGTCGTAGGCGGTCAGCATGGGCCACTTCTCGTGCCGCGCCTTGGCGGCCGCGATGTCGCGCACGGTGACCCGCCGCCCGCTCGTACCGCCGTAGAGCGCGGTCGCCTGCGCGGGCGTGACAGTTGCAGACATGGAGTACCTCCGGTCTCGAGGCGCCACTGCGGCGTACCCGGACGGAACCGATCGTGCCACTTGGAGAACGATTCGGGAACCCCGCGCCATTCCCCGGATCCGGGGAATGAATTCCGAAACGATACCGTTGCGTATCGCAGTGACAAGGCGTACGCTCATTACGCAACGCAGACGTATCGATAGAGAGGGGCACCTTGGACCCGGACACCATCCGGCGGCGCCGCTGGTACATCCTCGGCGTCCTGACCGTGAGCCTGCTGGTGGTGGTGCTCGACAACACCATCCTCAACGTGGCGCTCAAGACCATCGCCGACCCCGACAAGGGCCTCGGCGCGACCCAGAGCCAGCTCGAGTGGTCGATCAACTCCTACACGCTGGTCTTCGCCGGGCTGCTGTTCACCTTCGGGGTGCTCGGCGACCGGTTCGGCCGCAAGCGCGTCCTGATGGCCGGTATGGCGGTGTTCGCCGTCGCCTCCCTCGCCTCGGCGTACGCGCAGTCCCCCGAGCAGCTCATCTACGCCCGCGCCCTGATGGGACTCGGCGGCGCCGCGGTGATGCCGCAGACGCTGTCGATCATCACCAACGTCTTCGAGCCGCACGAGCGCGGCCGCGCCATCGGCATCTGGGCCGGCGCCGTCGGGCTCGCCGTGGCCATCGGCCCGATCACCGGCGGGCTGCTGCTCGCCCACTTCTGGTGGGGCTCGGTCTTCCTGATCAACGTGCCGGTCATCGCGGCGGGGGTCGTGCTGATGGCGGTGCTCGTGCCCGAGTCGCGCAACCCGCGGCCGGGGCGGCTCGACCCGCTGGGCGTGGTGCTCTCGGTGATCGGCCTCGTCGTGCTGTCCTACGGGATCATCCAGGGCGGCGAGAGGGGCGACTGGCTGGCGCCCGCCGTCCTCGGCCCGATCGGCGCCGGGACCGCCGTCCTCGCCCTGTTCGCCTGGCACGAGGCCCGCAGCGACTCGCCCGCCTTCGACGTCGGGCTGTTCAAGGACGCGCGGATGTCGGCGGCCGTCGCCTCCATCGCGCTGTGCTTCTTCGCCGCCGCGGGCGTGTTCTTCTTCGCCAACTTCTACATGCAGTCGGTGCGCGGCCTGACGCCGCTGGAGTCCGGCGCCATGGTCCTGCCGTTCGCCGCCGCGCAGCTGATCTTCTCGACCCGCAGCGGCGGGATGGTCCGCCGCTTCGGCGCCAAGGCCGTCTGCACGGCCGGGCTCATGCTGGTGGCCGTCGCGCTCGGCAGCTACCAGTTCGTCGGCACCGACACGCCCCTGTGGATCCTCGGCGCCATCTTCTTCGTCCAGGGCGCGGGGATGGCCAACGTGATGCCGCCCGCGACCGAGTCGGTGATGTCGGCGCTGCCCCGCGAGAAGGCGGGCGCCGGGTCGGCCATCAACAACACCGCCCGGCAGGTGGCGGTCGCGATGGGCGTGGCCGTGCTCGGCTCCGTCATCGCCTCGGTCTACCGCGGCGACCTGCGCGGCGACCTTGCCGCCCTCCCCGCGGGCGCGCGCGAGGCGGCGGGCGAGTCCATCGCCGGGGCCCACGCCGTCGCGTCCCGCGCCGGCGGCCAGACGCTGATCGACCACGCGGACGCCGCGTTCGTGCACGCCATGCACACCGCGTCGATCGCCGCCGCCGTCGTCGCGTTCCTCGGCGCGCTGGTCGTGCTCAAGTGGATGCCCGCCCGCGACGCCGCCCCGGAGGACGAGATCCTTTCCGAGGCGTCCGAGCAGGAGCCGGCCAAGGTGTGAGAACGTGACAGGGATGACCACGGAAGCAGCGACCGAGCGGCGGGCGGGACGGCCGCGCAGCGAGCGGGCCGAGAAGGCCATCGTCGAGGCGACGCTGGACCTGCTCGCCGCCGAGTCGGGGGTCGCGGGCGTGACGATCGAGGCCGTCGCGTCCCGCGCCGGGGTCGGCAAGACCACGATCTACCGGCGCTGGCCCAACAAGGAGGCGCTGATCGTGCACGCGCTGGCGGCGGTCAAGCGGCCGCTGCCCGAGCCGTCGGGCGGGTCCGTCCGCGCCGACCTGCTGCAGCTGGCCAGCACGCTCGGGGCTGAGCGCAAGCGCAAGCACGCCAAGTGCTTCTGGAACGTGGCGGGCGGCGCGGAGAAGTACCCCGAGCTGTACGCCCGCTACCGGCACGACATCATCGAGCCGCGCCGCGCGGTCATCCGCGGGGTGCTGAGCCGGGGCGTGGAGACCGGGGAACTGCGCGCCGACCTCGACCTGGAGGTCGGGGTGACGATGCTGATCGGCCCGCTCACCACCAGGCCGCCGGGCGAGGGGCTGCCGGACGGGTACGCCGAGGCGGTCGTCGACACCCTGCTGCGGGGGATCGGCGCCCCTCCGGAGTGAGTCGTTCGCCGGATTTCCACGTCGTAAGCGTGATCTTCTCCCCCCAGCCCGGTGTCATGCCCCATACTGTCGCTGGGTAGTGCTAAGACGAACGGCTTTCTGGAGCGCGTCAGGTGAGATCCGTCATGGCGCCGCGAGGCGATGCGCCCGCCGCCGATTCCGCGTCCCGGACCCTGGTCATCGGCATTGACGGGGCACGGCGGATCGTGCAGTGCGGGCCGAACGTGGGCGCCGTCATCGCGCGTACCACCGACGACCTGCTCGGCCGTCCCGCCGCCGACCTGGTCGGGGACGAGGGCAAGGCCGAGCTGGAGGGCCTGCTGGAGGCGATCGGCGCCGGGCAGGAGCGCACGGCCGTGCTGCCGGTGCTGCGCGGGTCCGACCGGGCGGCGGCCGACGCGGTGGTGACCGCGCAGCCCATGGTCGGCGGCGCGGACGGCGGCGGCCCCGCCGGTCTGCTGTTCGTCCGGGTGGCGCTGCCGCCGAGCGAGCGCTACCAGGATCCGGCGCTGATGCGGCGCGCGCTGATGGACGACCAGGTCACCCGGTTCGGCGCCTCGCTCGACCTCGACCAGTCCGCGCGGGGCCTCGTCGACGTCGTCGTCCCGCACTTCTGCACGGCGGCCTCGGTGCTCGTGCTGGAGAGCCTCGTCGCCGCCGACGAGGTGCACAGCGAGTCCGGTTCGGCGGTGCTGCGCCGCATCGCCGTGACCTCCGACGACGGCAACCCGGCGTGGACGTCCACGTTCCCGGTCGGGGAGGTGCTGGTGTTCCCCGAGGGCACCCCGTACCGCCAGGTCATGGACACCGCGCGGCCCGTCCACCTGCCGAACATCGGCGCGGAGCTGGCGGGCGACATCGGCAGCAAGTGGCGGCGGACCCCGGCGGGCGAGCTGCTCGCGGGCGTGTCGATGGTGCTGCTGCCGATGATCGCGCGCGACACCCTGCTCGGCTTCATCGCCTGCACGCGGGTGCCCGGGTTCCGCCGCTTCGACGCCTACGACGTCGAGATCGGCATGGAGTTCGCCTCCCGCGCCGCGATCGTCATCGACAACGCGCGGCTGTTCAGCCGCGAGCGGGCGACCGCGCTGGCGCTCCAGCGCAGCCTGCTGCCGAACCGGCTGTCCGCGCCGTCCTCGGTGGAGGTCCGGCACCGTTACCTGCCGGGCAGCAAGCTCGTCGAGGTCGGCGGCGACTGGTACGAGTCGATCGCGCTGCCCGGCGCCCGCGTCGCGCTGATCGTCGGGGACGTCGCCGGGCACGGCGTGCGCGCCGCCGTCACGATGGGCCGGCTCCGCACCGCCCTGCACACGCTGGCGAACCTGGAGCTGCCGCCCGCCGACGCGCTGCACGTCATGCACGAGCTGATGATCGAGCTGGGCGAGCAGGAGCCGCACTTCGCGACCTGCGTGTACGCGGTGTACGACGCGACGAGCGGCACGATCGAGATCGCCTCGGCCGGGCACCTGCCGCCGCTGCTCGCCGGCCCCGGCGGCGACAACGAGTACCTCCAGGTCGCGCCCGCGCCGCCGCTCGGCGTCGCCGGGGGCGCGGCCATCGAGAGCCGCGAGTTCACCGTCGAGGACGGCAGCCTCTTCGTCATCTACACCGACGGCCTGGTGGAGAACCGGGGCCGCGACATCGACGACGGCCTGGCGCGGCTCCAGAAGATCTTCGGCCCGGGGTCGGTGGACCGTCCCATGGAGGACCTCGCCAAGGCCACGCTCGACGGCGTGTACGCCGACCAGCACCGCGACGACATCGCCGTGCTGATCGCGCGGCTGCGGCGGCTGCCCGAGGACCGCTACGCCTCCTGGACGCTGCCCGCCGACCCGGCGGCCGTCCGCCGCGCGCGGGGCCTCGTCCGCTCCCGGCTGGAGGAGTGGGGCCTGGAGGACCTGGACTACACCACCCAGCTGCTGGCGTCCGAGCTCATCACGAACGCGCTGCGGTACGCGCACGGCCCCATCGAGCTTCGGCTGCTGCTGGAGCGGACGCTCGTCTGCGAGGTACTGGACCGTTCTGCGGCGCTGCCCCGGCTGCGGCGGGCCGAGGACGACGACGAGAACGGCCGCGGGCTCCTCGTCGTCAGCCAGCTCGCCCACCGGTGGGGCGCCCGCCGCACCGCGGCGGGCAAGGTCGTGTGGTGCGAGCAGATCGTCCCGGGCGTGGACCCCGACCCGTCCGAGCAGGTCTCGTCCTGGCCGGGGGAGAGCCACCACCGCTGAGCGGCCCGGCCCTCCCCGGCGGGACGGTCAGCGCGCGGACGGCCCTCGCTCGCGCCAGCGGCTGGTGATGGGCAGCCGGCGGTCGCGGCCGAAGTTCTTCGGGGTGATCTTCGGGCCGGGCGGGTACTGGCGGCGCTTGTACTCGGCGAGGTCGACCAGGCGGATCACCCGGTCCACCAGCGCGGGCTCGTGGCCGGCGGCGACCAGGGCGTCGCGGCCCATGTCGCGCTCGACGTAGTCGACGAGCAGCGGGTCGAGCACCGCGTAGTCGGGCAGCGAGTCGCGGTCCAGCTGGCCGGGGCGCAGCTCGGCGGATGGCTCCTTGAGGATGATCGCCTCGGGGATCGGCTCCTGCGCGAACGGGTGCAGGAACGGCGGCCCGCCGTCCCCCGCCTGCGTGTCGCGCCAGCGGGCCAGCTCCCACACCATCGTCTTGGTGAGGTCCTTGATGGGGCCGAACCCGCCCGCGGAGTCGCCGTAGAGGGTGGAGTAGCCGGTGGCGAGCTCGCTCTTGTTGCCGCCGGTCAGCACGAGGTGGCCGTGCTCGTTGGACAGCGCCATCCACACGTTGGCGCGGATGCGGGCCTGGAGGTTCTCCTCCGCCAGGCCGTGCAGGTCGAGCTCGGCCTCGAACGCCTCGACCATGCCGCCGATGGGCACGATCCGCGAGCTGATCCCCTGCCGCTTCACGAGGTCCTCGGCGTCGGTGACCGACCCCTCGGAGGAGTACCGGCTCGGGAGCAGGACGGCGTGCACGTTCTGCGGGCCGATCGCGTCGGAGGCGATGGTCGCGACGAGCGCGGAGTCGATGCCGCCGGACAGGCCGAGGATGACCGAACGGAAGCCGTTCTTGCGGACGTAGTCGCGGGTGCCGAGGACGAGCGCCGCGTACACCTCGGCGTGGTCGTCCAGGGGAGGGGCGACGGTTTGCGGCTCGACGGCGTAGGCGGGCAGGGGCCGCGCGGACAGCTCGTGCCGGTCGACGGTGATGGTGGTGCCGTCCCGCGCGTCCACCGGCGTGCGCCCCGGCCGGACGGACGGGTCGGCGGAGGGCAGCGCCAAATCGGCGACGAGCAGGTGCTCGGTGAACTGCGGGCCGCGGGCGAGGAGCGTCCCGTCGGCGGCGACGATGACGGAGTCGCCGTCGAAGACCAGCTCGTCCTGGCCGCCGACCATGTTGACGTAGGCGAGCGCGCATCCCGCCTCCCGGGCGCGCTCGGCGCACAGGTCGAGGCGGGCGTCGTCCTTGTTGCGCTCGTAGGGGGAGGCGTTGATGGCGAGGAGCAGCCCGGCGCCCGCCGCGCCCGTGACGCCGACGGGCCCGCCGTCCTGCCACAGGTCCTCGCAGATGACCGTGGCGACGTCCACGCCGTGCACCCGCACGACGGGCAGCCGGTCGCCGCGCACGAAGATCCGGTACTCGTCGAAGACGCCGTAGTTCGGCAGGTGGTGCTTGGCGGACCGGACGAGCACCTCGCCGCCGTGCAGCCACGCGGCGCCGTCCAGCGGCGACCCGGCGGGCTGGCCGGGGCGGACGAGCCCGACCGTCCGGCGGTCGAGGTAGCCGGTGACGACCGGCAGGTCGCCGAGGCCCTCGCCGGCGAGGCGGCGCGCGACGCGCTCCAGCGCCCGCTGGGACGCCTCGACGAACGACGCGCGGAGCGCGAGGTCCTCGACCGGGTACCCGGTCAGCATCATCTCGGGGAAGGCGACCAGGTGGGCGCCCGCCTCCGCGGCGCGCCGGGTCCATTCCACGATCAGGTCGGCGTTGCCGTCGAGGTCGCCGACGGTCGGGTTCACCTGCGCGAGCGCGATCCTGAGCTGTGCCACGCACCCCAGCCTAGGTCCTCGCCCCAGTCTCGTCACTTTGACGAGAAGAGGGTGGCGAGGGTGAGGGCGCGGCGGCGGCGGATGGCCGGGGCGAGCGCGAGCTGCCCCGCGGCGGAGACCAGGGCGAGCGCCATGCAGGTCAGCCACAGCGCGGGCGGGCCGCCGGCCTCCAGCAGCCGGGTGCCGCCGAGTGGCGCCAGCAGGAACCCCGCCGACCACGCCAGCCCGTACATGCCGCTGTAGCGTCCGCGCAGGTCGGCGGGCGCCAGGTCGGCGACGACCGCCTGCAGGACGGCCGCCGCGATGATCTCCCCGGCCGTCCACACCAGGATCGCGCCGACGAACGCGGGCAGCGACGACGCCGGCGCGGTCAGCCCGTTCCCGACGCCGGCCAGCGCGAACCCGGCCACCAGCACCAGGCTGTGGTCGCGGCGGCTCAGCCATGCGCCGGCCAGCGGCTGCACGACGACGACCAGCACGCCGTTGGCGGCGATGGCGATCCCGTACGCCTGCGGGCCGAGGCCCTCCTCCTTCATCGCCAGTGGCAGGGTCGTCATGCACTGCGTCAGCACGAACGCGAAGACGCCCGTGATCAGCACGAACGCGACCATGACCCGGTCGCGCAGGACCCGCCCGAACCCGCCGCGGGCGCCGCCCGCGGTCCGCCGCCGTGTCTCCGGGACGGCGCGCCACACCAGCACCCCGAACGTCGCGCAGGTCAGCGCGTCGATCCAGAACAGCCACAGGAAGCCCTGCCGCGCGAGCGTCCCGCCGAGCACCATCGCGAACGCCCAGCCGAGGTTGACCGCCCAGAACAGCAGGCCGAACGCCCGCGGCCGGTCCGCCGGGGAGATCAGGTCGGCCACCATCGCCTGCGACGCGGGACGGTACATGTCCAGCAGCACGCCGAGCACCAGCGCCGCCGCGACGAGGGCGGGCAGCGTCCGCGCGTGGCCGAGGGCGAGCATCGCCGCGCCGCTGCCGACGGTCGCGGACGTCAGCGTGGCGCGCCGCCCGATCCGGTCGGCGAGCGCGCCGCCCGCGAGCTGTCCCGCGAACGTGCCCGCGCCGAGGACGGCCATCACCACGCCCGCCTCACCGAGCGACAGGCCGCGCGTCGTCGTCAGGTACAGCCCGAGGAACGGCCCGACCATCGTCCCGAGCCGGTTGAGCAGCGTGCCCGTCCACAGGACCCAGAAGGGCCGGGGGAGGCCGCCGACGCGTTCCCGGAGGAAGGCCGCGACCCTGCCCGGACGGGGGCCGACAGGAGTGTCTTCCAGGCTGGTCACTCACCCGATGGTCGGGGGGTCCCGCGTCGCGCGACACTGATTTAGGCTGGACTAAATGATCGAGCTGGTGTTCGCGCCGGACGACGTCGCCCGCGTCCGGTTCGCGTTCTCCCCGCTGTGGGAGATGGTGCGCAGCCTGCGCGTCCTCGCCGACCCGTCCGGGCACGCGCTGCACCTGCCGTGGGCCCGCACCGTCCGCCCCCGGCTGCGCGGGCTCGACCTCGGACCGCTCCATGAGCTCGTCCCGTCCTGGGGGTACATCCCCGACTTCCTCACCCCGCCGCCCGTCACCCCGCTGCCCGACCTCGGCGCCGAGCTGGACGCCGTCCGCGCGACGCCGCCCGAGGTGGTCGCCGCCGAGCTGCGCTGGACCGAGCGCGGCGACAGCGCCGTACCCGGGCGGCTGGCGATGGCCGACGACCCCGCGCGGACCCTGGAGACCGTCGCCGACCTCCTCGAACGGTACTGGGCGGCCGCGCTGGAGCCGTTCTGGCCGCGCGTCCGCGATCTGCTGGAGGGCGACGTCCTGCGCCGGGCCCACGCCCTCGCCGCGCGCGGCGCCGAGGGCGTGTTCGCCGGGCTGCACGACGCGGTCGGGTGGCGCGCCGGGACGCTGTCCATCGACCGGCGCTGGGAGTTCCGCGGCGGGCTCGCGGGGCGGGGGCTGCTGCTCGTCCCGAGCGTGTTCGTGTGGCCGAGCGTGTCGGTGATGCTGCCGCCCTACCAGGCGATGCTCAGCTATCCGCCGACCGGCGTGGCGACGCTGTGGGAGTCCGGCGGGCCGCCCGGTCCGGGCGGGGGCCGCGCGCCGGGCGCGCTGGCCGCGCTCATCGGGCGCCGCCGCGCCGAGCTGCTCACCGTGCTCGCCACCCCGGCGTCCACGACGGAGCTGGCCGAGCGGATGGGCGTCACCGCGGGGGCCGTCAGCCAGCACCTTGGTGTGCTGCGCGCCTGCGGCCTGGTCACCGGGCACCGGCTGGGGCGCCGCGTCCTCTACGTCCGCACCCCGGAGGGCGACTCCCTCGCCGTGTCCGCCGCGGCCTCGGCCCGGGCGCGCACGCGTCACGGAGAGGTCGCCCTGAGACGGGCCCCGGGGTGTTAGCGCAGGGAGGCCAGTGCGTCCAGGCGGATCGAGGACGGGGTGCCCTGGGACTCGTAGCGGCCGGACTCGGCGAGCCAGTCCAGGTGGGCGCGGGGCGTGTCCAGCAGGACCTTCACGACCTGCGCGGCGGCGGCGCGCTGCGCGACGGTCAGCTGGAGCCGGTCGAGCATGTCGGGCAGCCTGCGGGCCGCCTTCCACGCCGCCTCCAGCCGGTCTTCGATGTGCTCCACGACCATGTCGCCGGCCCGCGCGATGTCCACCCCGTGGGCGGCGGCGAGGACGGCCGGCAGGTTGTGGACGTCGCCGCGCCCGGACTCCAGGTCGTGCGAGGCCAGGTCGTTCGCCCAGGCCACGACGTCGGCGACGCTGTCGGCGAGGGTCTTCCAGTCGGGGGTGCGCAGCAACCTGGGCGACAGCTCGACGCCGAGCACCGGCTCGATCAGGTCGAACAGGAACGGGCCGCAGGCCCGGCGGCGCAGCGGCGCGTACTCGGCGGGCTCCGGGGTGTGCCCGATGCGGCGGTTCACGGCCTCCTCGGCGCAGCCGTCGCGGTGCGCCTCCAGGTGCAGCATGAACCGGCGGCGCCAGTCGCGGCTCATGGCGCGGGACGTGGCCGGCCACAGCTCCACCAGCGCCGCCTCCAGCGGGCGGGCGCCGGGACGGGCGTGACCGCGCCGCATCGCGCGCAGCAGGTCGTCGTACAGCCCGTGGACGGCGCTGCCGCTGTCGGCGAGCGGCGGGTGGTCCAGCGTGTCGCTCAGCGCGAGCGCCCACGTCAGCCAGCGGGCGAACAGGTCCACGGCGCCGAGCTCGGCGTCGGGGAAGACCCGCGCGGCGAGCCGCTCGCACCTGGCCCGGCCGAGCGGGGAGGTGTCGGGGTCGCCGAGCACCAGTCCCCGGCCGCGCGCCCAGGACTCCACCTGCGCGCACAGCTGCCACGACTCCGGATGCATGACCGACGGGGCGGCCAGCGGGGCCGCCCGGTCGGTCGTCGAGAGAAGAAGTGAGATGTCCACGACCCGGCCCACGCTAGTGACCGGGCCCGGCCGGGCCCATGATCGCCACGTCAATTCTTGGGGAAAAGGGTATGTGGGGACGGTCACGGGCGAGTCTGCCGGTCCCCCCGGCGGCCGTGACATAGTGCTTGATCACGATCGACTCAGGAGGAGACGTGTCCAGACGGACCACGCGTTGGGCCCTGGGCGCCGGCCTGGCCGCCCTGTCACTGACCGCGTCGGCGTGCGGCGGGGACGAGGGCGCCACGGTGCAGGGCGTCAAGCTCGTCGAGAAGGGCAGGCTCACGTCCTGCACGCACCTGCCGTACCCGCCGTTCCAGGTGGAGCGGGGCGGCAAGGTCGTCGGCCTCGACGTCGACCTGGTCGACCTGGTCGCGAAGAAGCTGGGCGTCACGCAGAAGGTCGTCGACACCCAGTTCGAGACGATGAAGACGGGCGCGGCGCTGAACGCCGGCAAATGCGACATCGTGATGGGCGGCATGACGATCACCCCCGAGCGCACGACGTTCATGGACGTGTCGCGGCCCTACTTCGACGCCACCCAGGCGCTGCTGGCGAAGAAGGGCAGCGGGATCACCTCCCTCGACGACGTGAAGTCCAGGAAGCTCAAGCTCGGCTCCCAGGCCGGGACGACCGGGGAGGACTACGTCAAGGGCAAGGGCCTCGACCCGGCGTCCTTCGACAACTCCAACGCCGAGCTGGACGGCCTGCGCACCGGCCAGGTCAAGGTGATCGTGCAGGACTACCCGGTCGTCAAGGGCTGGCTGAAGGACCCGGCGAACACCGGCTACGAGATCGTCGCCAACCTCAACACCGGCGAGCAATACGGCTTCTGGATCCGCAAGGGCCACAACCCGCGGCTCGTCCAGCTCACCGACCAGGCCATCGCGCAGGCGAGGGCCGACGGCACCTACAAGAAGATCTACGAAAAATGGATCGGCCCGATGCCGGCACCGGGCCGCCCGTCGTGACGGCGGAGTCCGCGCAGGCGGCGCCACCGGCGGGGATGTCCCGCCGGCGCCGCCGGCGGCTCTCGCTGGGCGCGCAGTACGCGCTGTTCGCCGCCGTCGTGCTGGCCGTCGTGCTGCTGGCGGACTGGCCGACGCTGCGGCTCAACTTCGCCAACTGGGGCGTCGCCAAGGAGCTGTTCCCCGACATCATCACGGTCGGGCTGCGCAACACCGCCGTCTACACCGCGGTCGGCTTCGGGCTCGGGCTGGCCGGCGGCCTGGTCGTCGCGCTGATGCGGCTGTCGTCGGCGCCGCCGTACCGGTGGTTCGCGACCGCCTACATCGAGACGTTCCGCGGCCTGCCGCTGCTGCTGATCTTCATCTTCGTGGGCGTCGGCGTGCCGCTGGCCTTCCCCGGGACGACCATCCCCGGCGGCGCCGTCGGGCAGGCCGGCCTCGCGCTCGGGCTGGCCGCCGCGGCGTACATGGCCGAGACGATCCGGGCCGGGATCCAGGCCGTCCCGAGGGGGCAGATGGAGGCCGCGCGGTCGCTCGGCATGTCGCACGGCCGGGCGATGCGGTCGGTCATCCTGCCGCAGGCGTTCCGGATCATCGTCCCGCCGCTCACCAACGAGCTGGTGCTGCTGTGCAAGGACTCCTCGCTGGTGCTGTTCCTCGGCATCACGCTGGAGCAGCGGGAGCTCACCAAGTTCGGCCGCGACCTGGCCGGGCAGGAGGGCAACACCACCCCGATCATCGTGGCGGGCATCTGCTACCTGATCATCACGATCCCGCTGAGCCTGCTGGCCCGGCGGCTGGAGGCGCGCCAGCGCAGGGGGCAGCGATGACCGGTCCCGGCATGCCCGCGGCGGCCGCCGGCGGCGGCCGCGCCATCGAGATCCGCGGGCTCCGCAAGTCGTTCGGGGCGAACGAGGTGCTCCGCGGCATCGACTTCCACGTGGAGCGCGGCGAGGTGGTGTGCGTCATCGGCCCGTCCGGCTCGGGCAAGTCGACGCTGCTGCGCTGCGTCAACCTGCTGGAGGAGCCGGACGCGGGGACCGTCCGCGTCGCGGGCGCCGAGGTGACCGGCCCCGAGGTCGACATCGACGCGGTCCGCCGCCGGATCGGCATGGTGTTCCAGTCGTTCAACCTGTTCCCGCACCTGACCGCCCTCGGCAACGTCGCGCTCGCCCAGCGCAAGGTGCTGCGCCGGGGCCGCGCCGAGGCCGAGCGAATCGCCCGCGAGAACCTCGACCGGGTCGGGCTCGCCGACAAGGTCGGCGCCTATCCCGCGCAGCTGTCCGGAGGGCAGCAGCAGCGGGTGGCGATGGCGCGGGCGCTCGCGATGGGACCCGAGGTGATGCTGTTCGACGAGCCGACGTCCGCGCTGGACCCCGAGCTGGTCGGCGACGTCCTCGGCGTGATGCGGGCCCTGGCCGAGGAGGGGATGACCATGCTCGTGGTCACCCATGAGATGGGCTTCGCCCGCGAGGTCGCCGACCGGGTGGTGTTCATGGACGGCGGCGTGGTCGTCGAGGAGGGGCCGGCCGCCCGCATGATCACCGACCCCGGTCAGGGGCGGACGCGCGCGTTCCTGTCCCGGGTCCTGGATCCCGCCGCCACCCGGGTCGGGGATGGTGAGGGGTGAGTCGTCGGATATGTTCCGGTCAAGAGGAGCCCTCGCGTAACGTCGCGGTAACAGCCGACGGGCATACTGCAGGGTAGCCGGTCCAGGAGCCGTCTCCGGGCCGGCCGGGCACCATCGAGGGAGAGGGCAGTGGACCGACAGCAGGAGTTCGTGCTCCGCACGCTGGAGGAGCGCGACATCCGCTTCATCCGGCTGTGGTTCACCGACGTGCTCGGGTTCCTGAAGTCGGTGGCGGTCGCGCCCGCCGAGCTCGAAGGGGCCTTCGGGGAGGGCATCGGCTTCGACGGCTCGGCGATCGAGGGCTTCGCGCGCGTCTACGAGGCCGACATGATCGCCAAGCCGGACCCGTCCACGTTCCAGGTGCTGCCCTGGCGGTCGGAGTCGCCCGGCGTGGGCCGGATGTTCTGCGACATCCTCATGCCGGACGGGACGCCGAGCTTCGCCGACCCCCGCTACGTCCTCAAGCGGGCGCTGGCCCGCGCCGCCGACCTCGGCTTCACCTTCTACACCCACCCCGAGATCGAGTTCTTCCTGCTCAACGACCGTCCCGAGGACGGCGGCGAGCCCGAGCCCGCCGACGCGGGCGGGTACTTCGACCACACCCCGCACAGCGCCGCGCACGACTTCCGGCGCAACGCGATCACGATGCTGGAGGCCATGGGCATCTCGGTGGAGTACAGCCACCACGAGGGCGCCCCGGGCCAGCAGGAGATCGACCTGCGCTACGCCGACGCGCTCACCACCGCCGACAACATCATGACGTTCCGGCTCGTGATGAAGGAGGTGGCGCTGGAGCAGGGCGTGTTCGCCTCGTTCATGCCGAAGCCCTTCACCGAGCACCCCGGCTCGGGCATGCACACCCACATGTCGCTGTTCGAGGGCGACCGCAACGCCTTCTACGAGCCGGGCGCGGAGTTCAAGCTGTCCAAGGCCGGGCGCGCGTTCATCGCGGGGCTGCTGCGGCACTCCGCCGAGATCACCGCCGTGTGCAACCAGTGGGTGAACTCCTACAAGCGCCTGTGGGGCAACGTCGGGTCGGCCGCGGGCGCCGGGGGAGAGGCCCCGTCCTACATCTGCTGGGGGCACAACAACCGGTCCGCGCTCGTCCGGGTGCCGATGTACAAGCCCCACAAGGGCCACTCGACCCGCATCGAGTTCCGTTCCCTGGACACCGCCGCCAACCCCTACCTGGCGTTCGCGGCGATTCTCGGCGCCGGGCTGAAGGGCATCGAGGAGGGCTACGAGCTGCCCCCGGGCGCCGAGGACGACGTGTGGGCGCTCACGGTCGCCGAGCGGCGCGCCCTCGGCATCGAGCCGCTCCCGCAGAACCTGGACGAGGCGATCCGGGCGATGGAGCGCAGCGAGCTGGTCGCCGACGTCCTCGGCGAGCACGTCTTCGACTTCTTCCTGCGCAACAAGCGCCAGGAGTGGGAGGAGTACCGGCGCGAGGTGACGGCGTTCGAGCGCAAGCGGCTCCTGGCCGTCCTGTAGGTGCCGGGGGCGCCGCCGGATTACGGTTGAGGCCGTGAGCGAGCCATGGACCGACCGCCGTCCCTCCCTGACCGGGCGCCTGGCGAGGCTGGGATTCACCGACGCCGGGCGCGCCGGGCGGCTGATCCTGGAGGCCGAGGGCGCCGCCGGCGCCGCCCTCGGCCCCGACCTGCTGGAGGCGCTCGGCGCCACCGCCGACCCCGACCTCGCCCTCGACGGGCTGCTGCGGCTCCTCACGGCGGCGGCCGAGCGGGGCGAGGACGGCCCGCTGCGGACCGCGCTCGGCGCCGAGCCCGGCACCCGGGAGCGGCTGACCACGGTCCTCGGGGTGAGCGCCGCGCTCGCCGACCACCTCGTCCGGCATCCGGGGGACTGGCGGGTCCTGCGCGACGATGGATCGCTCCAGGACGGGCCGCCCGCCCGGCGGCCCGCCGCGGCGGAGCTGCGCGCGGACCTGCTGGAGGCGGTCGGCGCCGATCCCGGCGCGGACGACCCGGTCGCCGCCCGCCCGGGCCCGGAGACGCTCACCGCGCTGCGCGCCGCCTACCGGCGCCGGGTGCTGGACCTGGCCGGCCGCGACCTGATCGGCAACGCCGACGTCGCGGACGTGGCCGCCGAGCTGGCCGACCTCGCCGCCGCCGCGCTGGAGGCCGGGCTCGCCGTCGCCCGCGCCGAGGTCCCCGGGCACGGCCGGTGCCGGCTCGCGGTGATCGGGATGGGCAAGTGCGGCGGCCGGGAGCTCAACTACGTCTCCGACGTCGATGTGATCTTCGTGGCGGAGGCCCGCGAGGACGCCGGCGGCGCCGGTGGGGAGGACGCCGCCCTGCGCGAGGCGACCCGGCTGGCATCGGCGATGATGCGGGCCTGCTCGTCCAGCACGGCGGAGGGCGCGCTGTGGGAGGTGGACGCGGCGCTGCGCCCCGAGGGCCGGTCGGGGCCGCTCGTGCGCACCCTCGCCAGCCACCGCGCCTACTACGACCGCTGGGCCGAGACCTGGGAGTTCCAGGCGCTGCTGAAGGCCCGGCCCGTCGCGGGGGACGCCGGGCTCGGCGCCCGCTACATGGACGCGATCGTCCCGCTCGTGTGGAAGGCCGCCGAGGGCGAGGGCTTCGTCGAGGACGTCCAGGCCATGCGGCGCCGGGTCGAGGCCGACCTCAACCAGCGGACCGCCGAGGCCGAGCGGCAGCTCAAGCTCGGTCCCGGCGGGCTGCGCGACGTCGAGTTCGCGGTGCAGCTGCTCCAGCTCGTCCACGGCCGCGCCGACGAGGGGCTGCGCAGCCGGGCGACCCTGGACGCGCTGTCAGAGCTGTCGCGGGGCGGCTACGTCGGACGCGACGACGCGGCGGCGCTGGCGTCGGCGTACCGGTTCCTGCGGCGCGTCGAGCACCTCGTCCAGCTGCGCGGGCTGCGCCGCACCCACCTCGTGCCCGGCGACGAGGCCGGGCTGCGCCGCCTCGGGCGCGCGCTCGGCCTGCGCACCGACCCCGTCGGCGAGTTCACCGCGCTGTGGCGGCGGCACGCCCGGGAGGTCCGCCGGATCCACGAGAAGCTGTTCTACCGGCCGCTGCTGCGCGCCGTCGCCCGGCTGCCCGGGGAGGAGTCGCGGCTCACGCCCGAGGCCGCCCGCGCCCGGCTGGAGGCGCTCGGCTACGCCGACCCGGCGGGCGCGCTCCGGCACATCGAGGCGCTCACCGCGGGGGTGTCGCGGCGGGCCGCGATCCAGCGGACGCTGCTGCCGGTCATGCTCGGCTGGTTCGCCGACGCGCCCGACCCCGACGCCGGGCTGCTCGGGTTCCGGCAGGTCAGCGACGCCCTCGGGACCACCCCGTGGTACCTGCGGCTGCTGCGGGACGAGGTGACGGTGGCCGAGCGGATGGCGTGTGTGCTCGCCTCCAGCCGCTACGCCACCGACCTGCTGCTGCGCGCGCCGGAGGCGGTCGCGATGCTCGGCAGCACCACCGGCCTGGCGCCCCGCCCGGCGGAGGCGCTGCGCTCGGAGGCCCTCGCCGCCGTCCGCCGCCACGTGCCCGCCGGGGCCGCCGCGCCCCGCGTCCCCGCCCCGGAGGAGGCGGTCGCGGTGGTGCGGGCGCTGCGCCGCCGGGAGCTGTTCCGGGTGGCGGTCGCCGACCTGCTGGACCTCGCCGACGTCCGGGTGGTGGGGGAGGCGCTCACCGACATCACCACCGTGACGGTCGAGGCCGCGCTGCGGGCCGCGGAGGGCAAGGTCGAGACGGCGACGGGCGGGCCGCTGCCCACGCGCGTCGCGGTGGTCGCGATGGGCCGGTTCGGCGGCCACGAGCTCGGCTACGGCAGCGACGCCGACGTCATGTTCGTCCACGACCCGCTGCCCGGCGCGGACGAGCGGGCGGCGGGCCGGGCCGCGCACGCCGTCGCCGAGGAGCTGCGGCGGCTGCTGTCGCTGCCCGCCCCCGACCCGCCGCTGGAGATCGACCCGAACCTGCGCCCCGAGGGGCGGCAGGGGCCGCTCGTCCGCACGCTGTCGTCCTACGCCGCCTACTACGCCCGCTGGTCGGAGCCCTGGGAGGCGCAGGCGCTGCTGCGCGCCGACCCGCTGATCGGCGATCCCGGGCTGTGCGAGCGGTTCCGCGCGCTGATCGACCCGATCCGCTTCCCCGAGGACGGCGTCGGCGAGGACGCCGTCCGGCAGATCAGGCGGCTGAAGGCGCGGATGGAGTCCGAGCGGCTGCCGCGCGGGGTGGACCGGCGGCGGCACCTCAAGCTCGGCCCCGGCGGCCTCTCGGACGTGGAGTGGGTCGCGCAGCTGCTGCAGCTCAGGCACGCCCACGCCGCCCCCGCGCTGCGCACCACCCGCACCCTCGCGGCCCTGGACGCGGCGGTGGCCGCCGGGCTGCTGGACGAGGACGACGCGGCCGTCCTGGCCGAGGCGTGGCGCCTGGCCACCCGGATCCGCGGGGTGATCACGCTGGTGCGGGGCCGGGCGTCCGACCTGCTGCCCACCGACCACCACCGCGAGCGCAGCGCGGTCGGCCAGGTCCTCGGCTACTCCGGGACGGGCGAGCTGCTGGAGGACTACCGCAGGCACGCCCGCCGCGCCCGCACCGTCGTCGAACGCGTGTTCTACGGCGCGGGCGGGTGACCGGGCTGCCTGGCGTGGGCGGCCACGCGGAACGCGCCGCGGGACAGGGCGAGGCCGCCGGCCAGGGCGAGGCCGCCGCCCGCCGCGTCCAGCAGGAAGTGGTTCGCCGTCCCCATGATCACCACGATGGTCACGGCGGGGTACAGGGCCGCGAGGACCACGGTCCACCACCGCCGCGCCGCCGCGATGAGCGCCGCGGCGCACCACAGCGACCAGGCGGTGTGCATGGACGGCATCGCGGCGTACTGGTTGGTGACCGAGGCGCCCGCCCCCGAGTCGTAGATCCCCCAGGTGCCGAAGGCGATCACGGTGTCGGTGAAGCCGGGCAGCATCCTCGGCGGGGCCAGCGGATAGGCCCAGAACCCGGCGAGGCCCAGCAGCGTCGTGGTGAACAGCAGCGTCCGGTATCCCGCGTAGCGGGCGGGGCGGCGGAGGTAGAGCCACACCATGACGCCGATCGTCATGGCGAAGTGCATGACCGCGTAGAAGTAGTTCGCTGTGACCGCCAGCGCCGTGTGCGCGGTGAACATCCGGTTCAGGTCGTACTCGACGTCCAGGTGGAGTGAGGACTCCAGTTCGAGGATCTCGTAGGCCCGGTGCGCCGCCATCGCGTGCTCGGCCGGCACCAGGTTGCGCACCGCCTGGTAGGCGAGGTAGCAGAGGACCAGCAGCAGGATCTCGGGCCACAGGCGGGGCCTGGACGGGGCAGCACGGCGCCCGCCCGCCGCGCCGCCGGCCACGCCGCGGCCGGTCCCGGGAAGAGGTGCCGGGCTGGCCACTCTTCCTATCGTGTCAAATGCCGGACCCGGACGCACCCCCGGCCGCCGCCGAGTCGGCCCGGGTCCCGGGCCTGGGGCGTCCCGCGGGCCGTGCGGGACGCTGGTCCGCCCGCTGGGGGAGGCGCTCGGCGATGCCCTGGGCCACCCGGTGCCGGAGCTCCAGGATCTGCCTGGGGCAGCGCATGTACAGCGCCCAGGAGAGCCCGAGGGACCCGGCGATCAGCGCGATCCCGGCGACCGCGTCCAGGACGTAGTGGTTGGCGGTGGACAGGATCACGAAGACCGTCGTGGCCGGGTAGAGCACGCCGACGATCTTGGCCCAGCGCTGGGTGGCGAGCCTGACCAGGATGAACCCGCACCACAGCGCCCATCCGGCGTGCATGGACGGCATCGCGGCGTACTGGTTGGTGAGGCTGCCCGAGGCGTCGCTGGCGTACAGGCCGAGCGAGTGCAGCGCGGTCACCGGGTCGACGAAGCCCTCGCTGTGCAGGAACCGCGGCGGCGCCAGCGGGTAGAGCCAGAAGCCGAGCAGCGCGATCCCGGTGGCGACCATGATCGAGGTGCGCAGCCACCGGTAGTCCTGCGGCCGGTACCGGTACAGCCACACGACGATCGCGAGCGTCACGATGAAGTGCATCGTGGCGTAGAAGATGTTGGCCGTGCGCGCCAGCCAGGGCACGCCCAGCAGCGTCTGGTTCAGGCCCAGCTCCACATCGATGCCCAGGAACCGCTCCACCCCGAGGATCTGGTCGGCGTGGGCGAACGCCGACGCGGTGCCGTCCTGAACCAGGACGATGCGGGTCAGCGTATAGCCGGTGTAGAAGAGCACGATGAGCATGAGCTCACGCCACACCGGCGGTGCGGCGAGCACCCTTCGCCGCGTCGTCGCGGCGGTCGTGCGCGGCTCGCCTCGCCGGGCCGGTCCGGCCTGGCCTTGGCGGGCTGCTGGGGGGGCGGTCTGGGCCATGCTACCTATCTTTGCCTCGCGGCCCCCTGATTGAGATCACCGCACCGAATGGTCTTCATCTCAGACCTGAGTAGTACAACCCTGATGCGGTGTCCGGACTTTCGGGGGAGGGGTCCTCAGGGGGATCCCCCCCAAGGGCCGCTCCCCGCGCGGAGCCTATGAAGTTGATCAGGTATCAGCATAGGAGGCGAGGGGTAGGTCCCGACCGGCCCCCTGTGAATCGAACAGGGGGACATATGCGCCGGTTTGCATCGATACCAGGCATTGTGGTCGTCGGTGCCACCGTCCTGACCGCTTCCGGACTGCTCATGGGCGGCGCGCCGGGCCGTCCGCGCGCCTCGGCCGGCCCATCCGCCGCACCATCCCCTGGGCCACCACCCGTACGGCCGGTGGAATGGCGGCGGTGCACCGGGCTTCCCTCGCCCCCGCCGGACGCGGGACCGCCGCCCGCCGGGATCCGCTGCGCGACCGTCGCGGTGCCGCTGGACTACGCCGAACCGTCCGGGGAGACGATCGGCATCGCCGTGATCCGCGTCCCCGCCACCGGCGGCGGCCCCCGTGCCGGCTCGCTGCTGATGAACTTCGGCGGCCCCGGCGGCGAGGGCGTCGGCACCCTCGCGCAGTCCGCCGGCGAGTACCGGAACCTGAACACCCGCTACGACCTGATCGGCTTCGACCCGCGCGGCGTCGGCCGCAGCGCCCCTGTGACCTGCGTCGACGGCCGCCAAATGGACCGGCTGGCCGCGCGGGACTCCACCCCCGACGACGCGGCGGAGGAGAAGGCGCTGGCCGACGACGCGGAATCCTACGTCCGCGAGTGCCAGGCACGCTCCGGCAGGCTCCTGCCCCACGTCGGCACGGCCGGCGCCGCCCGCGACATGGACATGATCCGCCGGGCGGTCGGCGACGCGAAGCTGCACTACTTCGGCGTCTCCTACGGCACCTGGCTCGGCGGCAGCTACGCCCACCAGCACCCCGGCGACGTCGGGCGCGCCGTCCTCGACGGCGCCGTGGACACCCGGCTCACCGGCGCCGACCTGGCACTCCAGCAGGCCGCGGCGTTCCAGCGCGCCCTCGGCGCCTTCGGCACCGCCTGCGCGGCCCTCGGCCGCCGCTCCTGCCCGCTGGGCCGCGACGGGACGGAGGTCGCCGCGTCCACCGGCCGGATCCTCGCCGGGCTCGACCGCGCCCCGCTGCCCGCCGGGGGCCGCCGCCGGCTGACCGAGAGCCTCGGCACCAGCGGCGTCGCCGCCGCCCTCTACTCCCGGCGCGCCTGGCCGGTGCTCGCGCAGGGCCTCGTCGACGCGTCCAAGCGCCGCGACGGCACCCTCCTGCGCGTCCTCGCCGACCTGCAGAACGGACGCCGCGAGGACGGGACCTACAGCAACCTGGCCGCCGCCCACACCGCGATCTCCTGCGCGGACGGCACCGACCGGTACACGACCGCCGACGTCCGCAGGCTGCTGCCCCGGTTCCGCGCGGCCTCGCCGGTCTTCGGCGCGGCGATGGCGTGGGGCCTTCTGCGGTGCACCGGCTGGCCCTACAAGGGCGACGACACCGCGCGGGACGTCTCCGCGCCGTCCGCCGCCCCGATCCTGGTCGTCGGCACCACCGGCGACCCGGCCACCCCGTACGCGTGGGCGCCGCGGCTCACCGAGGCGCTCGGCGGCCGGGCCACCCTCCTCACCCTCAACGGGGAGGGCCACGGCGCCTACGACACCGGGGACGCGTGCGTCCGCCGCGTCGTCGACGCCTACCTCCTCGACGGGCGGGTGCCCGCGGCCGGTGCCGCCTGCGGCCCGCCTCCTAGACGACCTGCTCCACCTTCATCGGCTCCTTGAGGGCGTTGCCGACCGTGCAGTAGCTCTCGTGGACGCGCCCGGCGACCGCCGCCAGCACCTCCGCGGCCTTCGCGTCGCCCTCGGGGAGCTCGACGTCGTAGGTGATCGTGATCGTGCCGAGCGTGCTCGTGGCGACCTTGTCGGCCCGGACGGACGCGGCGAGCCGCGCCATCCGGTGCCCGCGCTTGGCCGTCAGCGGCTCCACGGTGACCAGCTCGCAGCCGCCGAGCGCCGCCAGCAGCAGCTCGACCGGCGTGAACGCGCCCGCGGTCTCCCCGTCGCCGACGGCCACCTCCGCGCCCCGGTCGTTGACCGCCCGGAACCCGCCGCCGGTGCGCTCCACCCGGACCTCGGCCATGACATCCCCCTTGATCTCGATGACGTCCGACCATCGCAACACGGGCGCCCCGCGGGTTCTTCCCCGCCCGGGCCGCGCCGGCCACGGGTCAGGGGGCGGCGGTGCCGAGCCGCTCCTGCTCCTCCTCGACGATCCGCCGGGCGAGGGCCTGCTCGGAGACGTCGACCGCGTCCGGGCTCCGCTCGGCGAGGTCGCTGCGCCGCGCGTACTCGTCGAACAGCCGCGTCTTGACGGCGAGGATCTCCAGCATCCGCCGGTCGACGCCGCCGGGCGTCAGCAGCCGGTGCACCTGCACCGTGCGGACCTGCCCCATCCGGTGGGCGCGGGCGACCGCCTGCGTCTCCATGGTGGGCTTCACCTGCGGCTCGCAGATGATCACCACGGACGCGGCCTGGACGTTCAGCCCGACCCCGCCCGCCTGGATCTGCGCCAGCAGCACCGCGTGGCCGGGCGCCGCGGCGAACGCGTCCACCAGCTCCTGCCGCCGCGCCGCCGGCGTCCGGCCGTCGATCGGGCCCCGCACCTCCGGCCCGGCCACGTCCGCGGCCGCGGCCACGTCCGCGGCCGCGGCCAGCACGTCCCGGAAATAGGAGAACACCACGACCTTCAGCCCGTTCGCGGCGGCCTCCTCCACCAGCTCCGCCAGCCGCCCGAGCTTGGCCGACCGCTCCGGGACGGCGTACGCCGCGCGGCGCATCGCCATGAAGTTGCCCTCCGCGACGGCCGCGCGGTAGGCCGCCTCGTCCGCCGGGCTGAACTCCTCCCACTCGTCCACGTGCACGACCTCGGGCAGCTCCACGAGCACGTCCCGCTGGTTGCGGCGCAGGTAGACGGGCGCGACCGCCTTGCGGAACGCCTCCGGCCCCACCGCCGCGTCGGTCGGGCGGACGCCGGGGACCAGCTCCGGCCGCAGATGCGCCACCAGGCTCCGGAACTCCTCCACGCGGTTCTCCATCGGGGTGCCGGTGAGGAACAGCACCCGCTCGGTCCGGGCGCACCAGGCCGCGACGGCCTTCGCCCGCCGCGTCTCGTGGTTCTTGGCGTAGTGGGCCTCGTCCACGACGAACATCCCGGGCGCGACGTCCTCGGGGACGTCCAGCGTGTGCAGCGAGTCCAGGGTCGTCACCGCGATGCCGCCGGACGCCGCCCACTCCTTCGTCGCCGCCGCGCGCCCCGGCCCGTGCAGGGGATGCGCCCCCAGAGTGCTCCGCGTCTCGATCTCCCGCACCCAATTGATCAGGACGCTGGCGGGACACGCCACGAGGAAGTGGGTCCAGCCCTCCGACCGCAGGTGCGCCATGGCGGCGATGGCCTGCACCGTCTTCCCGAGGCCCATCTCGTCACCGAGGATGACCCGCCTCTGGACGAGCGCGAACCGCGCCCCGAACGACTGGTAGCCGCGCAGCGACACGCGCCGGTGCGCGTCGTCCAGCGGCTGGGCCTTCACCCTCGCCGCGAGGTCCCCGGGGAGGAACCCCTCCGCCGCGTCCCGCTCGGGCTCCAGCGCGGCCAGCTCCGCCAGGAGGGTCTGGTAATCGGACGCCCGCAGCTCGAAGTCGATCCACGCCTCGTCCGGGGAGACGCCGGGGCGCAGCAGGTCGGCGGACGGCTGCGCGAGGAGCAGCCCGGTGCCGCGCGCGGCCTCCGCGTCCACGACCTGTGCGAGCCCGCCGAGCGCCGCCCGCGCCCGCTCCCGCTTCGCCGCCCCCGCGACGAGCCTCCGCCACCACGACGCCTCGGGCCGCGCGTCGTGGACGAGCGGGCCCAGCAACTCTTCCAGCCGCGCGGCGGCGGCCCTGGCGTACGGCAGCTCCGGCCCGGCGCCCACCAGCCGGTGCAGGGCGATGACCAGCGGTGTCGTCCGCTCGTCCCGCCGTTCCGCGTCGAGGCGGATCCCGGCGGTCCGCGCCGCCGCGTCCGCGAGCTGCTGCGCCGCCGCGTGGACCTGCCGCGCGGTCTGCGGGCCGATGCCCGGAAGGAGCTGGAGCCGGTACGGGGTGCCGTCCAGCACGTCCAGGACGGTGGAGAACCCGCCCTGCTCAAGCGGCGCGAGACGCAGGCGCCCGTCCGTCACGTCCTTGAGACGGGCGACCGGGATCGAGGCGAGCTGCTCGCGCGCGCCGTCCTGCCTGAGCGGTTCGAGCGCCCGGTGCACCTCGGCGAGGGCGTGCCGGTGGTCGGAGAGCAGGCCGCGGGCCGCGTCGAGCAGTGCGCGCCCGCTCCTCAGAAGCTCCTTCGGCTCGGCACCGCTCAAGACCCGACACTCCTCACTTGTTCGGCCACATCATGCCATCGCGCCACGCCGAGAAGACCCGTGCGGACGCTACGGCGCCCTCGTCGGCCGACGCTGCGGGACATAGCGGTACGAGTGGGGTGATCTCCCGTCGCGGAGGGTCAGAACACATGAGTATCTCCAGTGCCGCCTTGTCCAACCCTGCCTCAACTATCCACCAAGGTCACAGCCTCCTGACCAAGATGCAGCGATCAGTTGCTATGACGTCACTTTCTGTTACCATCGCCGGGCCAGTAACTTAAAGCCTCCCGACAACTACAAGGAGTGGTCGACACATGAAGCGCCGTGTCTCCATCGCCATAGGCGGCCTCGCCAGCGCCGCCCTGCTCACCCTCGCCCCCGCCGTCGCCCCCCAGGCCCAGGCCGACACCGGGCCGATCCAGTCCAACGGCAACAGCCTCGCCAACCTGAACCTCGGGCTGTGCGGCAACAACGTGCCCGTGCTCTCGGTGCCCGTCGTCCTCGTTCCCACCGCGAACCAGAACACGGACACGTGCGCCGCCCAGGGCGTCGGCAACCACGGATGACCAGGTGAGACCCGCGAGGCGGATCGGTCACCGGCGGGAGAGGGCGACACCCGGCCGGCTCCCCGCCGATCCCCTCGCGGACCCACCCGCAGTGCGGTAAGACGTGGCGGGCCCGCGGCAACGCTCGGACACGGAACCGGTGTCCGGACGCGGGCCCGCCACAGCCCAAGCCACCGAGACCTTCTCTCACCCCCGCGATCGAGTCGCCTCTCACCCTCGCAATCGAGTCGCCTCCGATCTCGTCGGCGGGACGCCACGACCACCGCTGCGGCCGAACCACCGAACACACACGCCGTGCCGCACATGCGATCGCCGCAGACCTGCTCTGTGAGCGCCGTCGCCGTGGCAGGCACCGGACGGCATGGCCGTCCCCGGCGACGATCCCCACCCCCTCCTCGACATCACGGTGCCGACCTGGAGAAGGCGCGATCACTCCCTGCGGCCGGGCCGGAGGGCATCGCAGAAGGAAGCGGTCACCGGGATCCGTGAGAACTCACGAGGGCCTTCGCCGCTGCACGTCAGCACCTCGGATGCGGGCTTTCGCATGACGCCACGGTGACCGCGCAGTCGGCGTTCTCCGTGACGACGACCGGCGGAGAACAGCGATTCGAGCTGCTGAGACGGTTCCAAAAGCCCCCGGGGCCCGACACGGGCACATGTCGATCTCATGTGCCCGCGCCGGGATGTGTTCAGAAACGCGTGGGGATGAGCGTGGGCGGCGTTGGGGGAGCCCGTGGCGGTCGCCAGCGGCGAGACGCGCGCCGATGATCATTGAATTCGCGGGGGAGCCGGTCCTCGGCCTGTCAGACGCTGTGGACGAAGGAGACCGAGCCGACCGAGATCTCCTTGGGCAGGTTCTTCCAGCTCGCGGGACCGAGCTCGGCCTGGGGGGTCCCGGTGCAGTTGCCGGTGCCGAACAGGATCGCCTTGAACTGGGGCGAGCTGATGCCGGCGGACTTGGCGCGGAAGGGCGGGTTGACCGGCACGCACCCCGGCTTCGTCTCGATCGGCTTGTTCGAGCCCTTCAGGTCGGGCTCGGAGTACAGGACGAGGTACTCCGGCCCGGCCGTGCGTTCGAGATCGGCGGCGTGCGCGGTCCCTGCCAGGGTGGCGCCGAGGATGCCACCCACCAGGAGGGCGGGGGCGAGCATCGATTTCATGCGACGAACTCCTTTGCGGTGTGTGTTCACTTCACTCCGGATCGTAGTCTTTTGGAGCCAAAGCGATACACCCCAAGGAGGTGAGAGGACGCTTTCCTGGTAGTTCCGCCATGCGGCCCATTGCCGAAAAATGGCAAATGCCTGTTCTGTCGCCAGAAACCCGCTAAACGGGTCTATGTTCCCACGCTCACGTGCGGCCTGGTCAGATCCCAGAGGTCAGCGCCTGCAAATCCCGCGCGGCCGGGAGGGTTCGCGCCTTCTCCGGCAGCACGGAGATGACGCGCCGGGCGTTCGACCTGATCCGCGCGACGCGCCGTTCCTCAGGAAGCGCGTCGATGATGCCGAGCGCCTGGGCAAGGGCCTGTTCCGGATCGTTTCGCGCGTGGATCACAGGAACATGCAGCTTGAGTTGAACCGTTTGGTGCTGACCTGACCTGAAGAGAGGACGAGCGGCATCCTGTGCCTCACCGGCGCGCTTCGCATCACCCGCCCATGCGTAGATCTGGCTTTGGACGTACCGCAGACGATCTTCGCCCCATTGCCGTCCGGTCGTGGGAAGCTTCGGAAAGAGCGTTTCGACATCACGAATGGCGGCGGTTGCGGCTCGCAGGTCCCCGGCCGCCGCGTGCGCCTCAGCCTCGACGGCCACCGCGTAGATGAGAGAGTGCGTGGGACGGGTCCCCGCCAGCCGTCGTGCCTCCTGGACGAGTGGGATGAGGCGGGCCGGATCCTCACGATCATCGGAGAGCCGGGTGGTGACCTCCCAGCTGCGGGAGTACGACGCGAGACTCTGATCTTCGGATTTGTCCGCGAGAGACCGGGCCTTGTCCCACCAGCGTCGCGAGTGACGGCGGTCCCCGATCTCCACGAGTCCCCCCGCGATCAGGAACGCGTGCCGGGCGGCCGCGTGGGCCAGCGCGAGGTCGACGTCGGGCGGCTGGTTCCGGCGAAGGTGGGGCGCGATATCGGCCCAATCCGCCGCGAGGGCCTCCAGCACCACCAGGGGAGGGTCGTGCACGTAGCTGGCCACGTGGACGTCGTAGACGTTCTCCCAATCGTCGATCATCCCCCGGGAGACGCTGGCCCCGGGGAGGGACGGCTCGCTGTCGCGCCAGCCTTGGGAGAGGGCGGCCAGGACCGGGGCAGCGGCGGCGCCCACGGTCAGGGTCGTGGTGTCCTGAAGCAGCTCACGGCGTTTCACATCGTCGTCCCAGAAGTCGGGATTGCAGATGAACGTCACGGTACCCGCTTCAGTATGGCCCTGGATAGACCGATCCCTGGGATCTGCTTCGACGTTGCGGAGGAGCTCGTCCAATTCGTCCAGACTGATCTTTAGTTCCTTGGCGAGTTTAGGACGAATCCAGGGCATAGGGTCGGTTTCGGCGCGCTCCCAGCGGCCGACCGTTGATCGCTCTGCACCGAGCCGATCGGCCAGTTGCTCTTGGCTGTATCCCACCGATCGTCGGCGCAAGGCGAGCCGTCGCCGCTTTAACGTCATCATGCCTCCTCGTGCTGGTCTTTCAATGAGACCTCATTTGAGGAGTCGGCGCTGGTCAAACCGCAGGATGCCTCAATGTTGCCCTAATGATGCACCGGCCGTGCTCTGGCCCGTGGACGTCGTGCCGCGGTTTCGTGGTGTCGCGATCGGATTCCGCCTCCCGGAGGCGCGTGATCGCTGGGAGCCGTTGCGACAAAACGACCCCGGCCCGGTGCGGGAACACCGGGGGTGCCCGGGGTCTGACCGGAAACGAGGTCCGGCTATGGGCAAGGTACAACAGCCGCCGGGAGCGGACGCCGTCGCGGAGCGGAAGGCGGCGTTGCGGGAGGAGTTCTCCTCTTGGTCGATCATCTACACCAGTGACACCGGGCGGTGGTGGGCGACGCGGCCCGTCCGGCGCGCGCGGCCGGACGGCTCGTACGGGGCGGGCGTGGTGACCGATCTGGCGGCCGATACCGCCGAGGAGCTCCGCGAGGAACTGCGCAAGGTCGGCGCCGCCGAGGACGGGAAGGCCGCGCGGTGAACAGGCAGGAGGAGGCGCTGCGCGCGCTCGCCGCCGGGCTGGACGGGCGCGGGATCGCGGCCCGGGTGTTCGCCACCAACGTGATCGTCGCAGGTGAGAACGGGCGCGAGCTGGTGGTCGTCTGCTCGCGCGGGGTGTTCCGCTGGGGGATGGGCGAGGAGATCGGTCCCATCGACGACGTGGACGCCGCCGTGCGGCACGTCGCCGCCGCGAGCGCGTCATGAGCGGCACGCCGATCCCGGGCGCCCCTGGCACGCCCGGCACCGTGCCGCTCGGAAGCCGGGTGCGGTACTGGCACGGCAACGCCACCGGCCGCTACTGGGCCATGCTGCCCTGGCCGTGGAGCGAGCACGGGTACCGCCTGGTCGAGGCCAAGACCGTGGACGACCTGGCCGGGCAGGTCCGGCACCTGCTAGAGGGCATGACCGTCCGGGACGACGGCATGCCACGGGCCCGGGGCAACTGATGCGCCGCTCCTATGCCGCTCCCTTGGAGGATCCGATGGGCGGGTCGTGGACGTGGTGGTGGCTGCTGGGCGGGCCCCGCCACGTCCACCCGATGGCCCGGCCGCCCGCGCGGCGGCGGGAGGACCGCCCCTCCCGCCGCCGCGCGTCCCGGCCACGACGAGGCGACCGGTGAGCGCGGGCTATGAGCTCGTCGGCGACACCACGATGTTCGTCATGGTGGACGCGGAGTCGGGTGACGTCGTCGGGGCCGCCTACGCCGAGGAGGGGGATCCGCGCTGGTGGCGCGGGATCCTGCACGGCCGGGTGACCCGCCTGTTCGTCCCGGCGCACCTCCCCGACCCGCACCTGGACGTCGCCCGGCGGCTCCAGCGCTAGACCCCGTGGCCCCGGGTCCGGATGGGTCCACCCGGGGCCACGGCATACTTCTTCGAACCGGTCGCATACTGCTGGCCAGCCGCCCGCCGACGTGGTGCACTCCCGAGTCATGGAGGCCGAGCGGCTCGGCGCGTACCGGCGGCGCAATCACCGGACGTCCGTCCGCCCCCGGTTCCGCCCCGGACGCGCTACACGACGGATCTCCACCGAGCCAGGGTGTGTGGCCGATCCTCGTCTCAGGGACGGCCCAATTGGGGCCGCCCTGCCGCGGCAAGATCCTGATTTCGCAGACCCGGGGCCGAGCCCAGATGATGATCATGACCCCTCGGCAAGAGTTGACCAGTACGCTTTGTTGCCTGCTCGTCCGAGGCCTCGGAGCCTGGCAAAGTGCTTCAAAACAACACGATCGTTCGATGAACCCGCAGGTCAGTAAGAGTGCTCCCGCACACGCGGGGATGGTCCCGCGCTGCACCAGCTCGGCGGGCTGTGGTGGCTGTGCTCCCCGCACACGCGGGGATGGTCCCTCGGGGGTGCCGGTACGGGTGGTGCGGTATTCGTGCTCCCCGCACACGCGGGGATGGTCCCTGGATGCGCAACGACGTCTCGCTCGTGGTGAAGTGCTCCCCGCACACGCGGGGATGGTCCCACTCCACACCACCTCACCGTCCGGCCCCTCGGGTGCTCCCCGCACACGCGGGGATGGTCCCGTGTCCGGCGTGGTCGACGGGCGGCGGGACCGGTGCTCCCCGCCTACGCGGGGATGGTCCCACAACGGTGATCATTGGGCGACATCCTGGGATGTGCTCCCCGCCCACGCGGGGATGGTCCCATCCACCCCGAGATCCACGTCGACCCCGGTCCGTGCTCCCCGCACACGCGGGGATGGTCCCTCGAACGGGAGCTGGGCCTCCGGTGAGTGACCGTGTTCCCCGCACACGCGGGGATGGTCCCGCGTAGACCACGACGATCGCGATCATTGGGCGGCGCTCCCCGTACACGCGGGGATGGTCCCCCGCCGACCAGAGCCGTCAGCAGCGGCGGCGGGTGCTCCCGCCCACGCGGGGATGGTCCCTATCGCTTCACCGCAGCTGGCCGGGACATGCTGTGCTCCCCGCCCACGCGGGGATGGTCCCGTGCGCAGGACGGCCCGCGCCACGTCGATGGTGTGCTCCCCGCCCACGCGGGGATGGTCCCCTGGCCTTCCACCTGGCCGACCCTGACCTGGCGTGCTCCCCGCCCACGCGGGGATGGTCCCTCCAGGACGGCGGGCTGCGCCAGGTAGGTCCAGTGCTCCCCGCCCACGCGGGGATGGTCCCCTGGCCCGGCTCCGCTGACCGGAGCCCGATCAGTGCTCCCGGCGCACGCGGGGATGGTCCCCCCTGCAATCTGCCCAAGCGGGGCGGGGACGAGTGCTCCCCGCGCACGCGGGGATGGTCCCGAGGTCAGGCTGTCCGGTCAGGGCGTCGGCAAGTGCTCCCCGCGCACGCGGGGATGGTCCGGCGTCCGACTTGATCTAGCTCTGACCTGCGCAGTGTTCCCCGCGCGCGCGGGGAACGTCCCCTCGCCACGACCTTCGTGCACGTCGTGCAGGCGTGCTCCCCGCGCACGCGGGGATGGTCCCTCCTCGCGTACGGGCTACCCGATCGCGGCATCGTGCTCCCCGCGCACGCAGGGATGGTCCCCCAAAGGCGCCGACCATGGAGCGCGTCTACGAGTGCTCCCCGCGCACACGGGGATGGTCCCTCACAGAGAAGAAGGACAAGCCGACCGGCCAGGTGCTCCCCGCGCACGCGGGGATGGTCCCCGCCCACCCGTCTCGCGCGGGCGCCGCAGGGCGTGCTCCCCGCCCACGCGGGGATGGTCCCGGCGACGCACCCGCCTTAAAAGCGGGCTCACCGTGCTCCTCGCTCACGCTGGGATAATCTCGGCACCCGTAACGCCACCCCGTCCATGCTCAAGTGCTCCCCGCCAAGCGGGGATGGTCCCGAGATCGTCCACGGCCGCCGCGAGGTCGTCTGGTGCTCCCCGCGCACGCGGGGATGGTCCGCCGGTCGGGATCAGCGCCTGGCCGAGTGAGACGTGCTCCCCATGTACGCGGGGATGGTCCGATGGAGGTCGGACAGGGATCCCGATGCCTGCCGCTCGCGGTAGAGCTGTCGGTACAGGTGGCCGAGTATCCGGCCGAGACCTGCTGACGAATGCGTGGGGACAGCAGCTTCCGCTCTGGACGCTAGAACGTCAGATGCGAAGCGTCAGGGCGAGCGTGCGTGCTGACGCGGCGAAGGCGCGCAAGAAGGACAAGGACGCGGACGTGACGGACATCCCCGCGGACTTCCGCCTTCACGACCTGCGGCACTACTTCGCGTCGCTGTTGATCGCGCCGGGTGCCGACGTGAAGACCGTCCAGGCGCCTCTACGGCACGCGTCGGCCAAGACGACGCTGGACATCTACGCGCATCCGTGACGAGTCGACCCGCGCGGCAGTCGACGCGGTTCTTGTGGCTCGCGCCTAACTGAGCCGGAACCAGGTAGGGGCGCGCTGATGTTCGGCCAGGTCAGCGCGCCCCTTGGTCCTAGATGTCGTAGTAGAGCTCGAACTCGTGGGGGTGCGGGCGGAGGCGGATGGGGTCGATCTCGAACTCGTTCTTCATCGTGATGTAGGTGTCGATGAGGTCGGGGGTGAAGACGCCGCCTTCGAGGAGGTACTCGTGGTCGGCCTCCAGGGCGGCGAGGACCTCGGGGAGGCTGCCGGGGACCTGCGGGATGGCGCGGGCCTCCTCGGGTGGGAGCTCGTAGAGGTCCTTGTCGACCGGGTCCGCGGGTTCGATCTTGTTCTTGATGCCGTCCAGGCCGGCCATGAGCATGGCGGAGAAGGCCAGGTACGGGTTGCAGGACGGGTCGGGGACGCGGAACTCGATGCGCTTGGCCTTGGGGTTGGAACCGGTGATCGGGACGCGGATGCAGGCCGAGCGGTTGCGCTGGGAGTAGACCAGGTTGACCGGGGCCTCATAGCCCGGGACGAGGCGGTGGTAGCTGTTGACCGTCGGGTTCGTGAAGGCCAGCAGGGACGGGGCGTGCTTGAGCAGGCCGCCGATGTAGTAGCGGGCGCTGTCGGACAGGCCCGCGTAGCCGACCTCGTCGTAGAAGAGCGGCGAGCCGTCCTTCCAGAGGGACTGGTGGCAGTGCATCCCGGAGCCGTTGTCGCCGAAGATCGGCTTCGGCATGAACGTGACGGTCTTGCCCGCGTCGCGGGCGACGTTCTTGACGATGTACTTGTAGAGCATGAGCTGGTCGGCGGTCTGCAGGAGGGTGTCGAACCTGAAGTCGATCTCCGCCTGGCCCGCGGTGCCCACCTCGTGGTGCTGCATCTCGACGTGGATGCCCGACGTCAGGAGCTGCGCGACCATCTCCGAGCGCAGGTCGGTGTAGTGGTCCATCGGCGGGACGGGGAAGTACCCGCCCTTGTAGGGGGGCTTGGCGCCGAGGTTGCCGCCGCTCTCCTCGCGTCCGGTGTTCCAGGCGCCCTCGATGGAGTCGAGGTAGTAGTAGCCGGCGTTCTGCTTCGTCTCGAACCGGACGTCGTCGAAGATGTAGAACTCGGCCTCGGGCCCGAAGTAACAGGTGTCGGCGATGCCGGTGCCGCGCAGGTAGTCCTGCGCCTTCTTGGCGACGTTGCGGGGGTCGCGGCTGTAGGGCTCGCCCGTCAGGGGGTCGTGGACGAAGAAGTTCAGGATCAGCGTCTTGTGCTGGCGGAACGGGTCGACCACCGCGGTGGACGGGTCGGGGAGCAGCAGCATGTCGGACTCGTGGATCTCCTGGAATCCGCGGACCGACGAGCCGTCGAACATCAGCCCCTCGCTGAAGACGCTCTCGCCGAAGCTCTCCACCGGGAAGGTGAAGTGCTGCATCTTGCCCGGCAGGTCCACGAACCGGCAGTCGACGAACCGGACTCCTTCGTTCCTGATGAAGCCCAGGACCTCTTCGGCGCTGCTGAACATGCCGCCTCCTTGGGGCGCTCGTGGGGGTTTCTGCAGGCTACGGACGCGCCGTTTCCCGGCCGTGTCCCATGTGTTTCGGCCGTGTTACGCCGTCACAGCCTGATCTCTGCCCCGGGACGGTGGGGCGGAACCCCGTGGAGTGACCGGATAGCGTAGGGACATGACCAGTGGCAAGCAGCGGGACGCGCGGTGGACGCAGACCTGGCTCAGCGGCGCGCGCGCGGCGGGGGCCGATCTCGGACAGCCGGGGGAGCGGCTCGGGCTTCCGGGGAGCGGAAGCGGGGCCGTCGCGGGCTACGGACGCAGGCTGGTCGCGCTCTTCGTCGACTGGGGGCTGTCGATGCTCGTCGCGAGCCTGCTCGCGCGGACGCTGGACTGGTCGCCGTCCCAGCGCAGCCTGTGGACGCTGATCATCTTCGGGATCCAGGCGTGGCTGCTGACCGGCGCCGCGGGCACGACGCTCGGCAAGCGGCTGTGCGGGATCCGGGTCGTCCGGGTGGACGGGCGCCCGGTGGGGCTCGGCTGGTCGCTGGCCCGGGCGGCGCTGCTCCTCCTGGTCATCCCCGCGCTGCTGTGGGACCGGGACTACCGCGGCCTGCACGACCGGGCGGCGAACACCGTGGTCGTGGGCCTGTAGGGCCGCGCCCACGCTGGGCCGTGCTCAGCGCATCTTCGGCTTGGGGCCCTTCGGCATCTTGGCGCCCTTCGGCATCGGGCCCTTCGGCATCTGCATGGAGCGCGGCAGCGCCTGGAGCCGGTCGTTCAGCTCCGACACCTGGCCCTTGGTGAGGTTGCGCGGCAGCTTCATCAGGTGCCGCTGCAGCTTGTCGACCGGGACCTGGCCCTCGTCCTCGCCGACCTGCACGTCGTAGATCGGGACCTGCTGGGCGGCGCGGGAGATGCGCTTCTTCTCCGCGCCGAGGAGCTGACCGACGCGGTTGCGGGGGCCCTCCGACACCAGCACCACGCCCGCGCGGCCGACCGCGCGGTGCACCATGTCGAGGTTGCGGTTGCCGCTCACCGCCTCGGTGACCGTCCAGCCGCCGCGCATGTTCTTCAGGATCGCGGCGGCCGCGCCCGGCTGCCCGGAGATCACCTTGTACTGCGCCCGCTGTGCCAGCTGGCCGAAGACGATCATGCCGACGGCGAACGCCGCGAGGATCCCGAGCGGGACGAAGAACCAGAGCTGGCCGATGAACAGCCCGACCAGGACGACGACGACCAGGGTGCCGATCGCCGAGGCGAAGACGATCGGGAGGGCCTTCGGATCCGCCTGCCGGAGGACCTGGGCGACCATGCGGATCTGCTTGAGGCGGCCCGGACGCTCCTGGGCCCCGTCCGTGGGCTGTTTCGTCATGCAATCAAGGATAGTCGTGCCGAAGGCCCCGTTCCGACCGCCCCGGCCCCTCCCCGGGGCGCCGGGCCGTCACCCCTCGCGGGCCTCGATCGCCTGCTTGTAGAGGCGCCCGGCGCGGTAGCTCGACCGGACGAGCGGCCCCGACATGACACCGGCGAACCCGATCTCCTCGGCCTCGGCGGACAGCTCGACGAACTCCTCCGGCTTCACCCACCGCTCGACCGGGTGGTGGCGGGGGCTCGGCCGCAGGTACTGGGTGATGGTGATCAGCTCGCACCCGGCCTCGTACAGGTCGCGCAGCGCGGCGGAGACCTCCTCGCGGGTCTCGCCCATGCCGAGGATCAGGTTGGACTTGGTGACCAGCCCGTCCTCGCGTGCCCGGGTGATGACCTCCAGGGAGCGCTCGTAGCGGAACCCGGGGCGGATGCGCTTGAAGATCCGCGGGACGGTCTCCACGTTGTGCGCCAGCACCTCGGGGCGGGACGAGAAGACCTCGGCGAGCTGCCCGGGGTCGGCGTTGAAGTCGGGGATCAGCAGCTCGACGCCGCAGCCGGGGACCGCCGCGTGGATCCGCCGGACGGTCTCGGCGTACAGCCAGGCGCCGCCGTCCTCCAGGTCGTCGCGGGCGACGCCGGTGACGGTGGCGTACTTCAGGCCCATCGTCGCCACGGACTCGGCGACGCGGCGCGGCTCGTCCCGGTCGAGCTCGGCGGGCCTGCCCGTGTCGATCTGGCAGAAGTCGCAGCGGCGGGTGCACTGGTCGCCGCCGATGAGGAAGGTGGCCTCGCGGTCCTCCCAGCATTCGAAGATGTTGGGGCAGCCCGCCTCCTGGCACACCGTGTGCAGGCCCTCGGACTTCACCAGGCCCGTGAGCTCCCGGTACTGCGGGCCCATCTTCAGCCGCGTCTTGATCCATTCGGGCTTGCGCTCGATGGGGGTCTGGCTGTTGCGGGCCTCGATGCGCAGGAGCCTGCGCCCCTCAGGTGTCACCGTCGTCACCCGTTCAGGGTACGTCGCGGCCGGCGGCACCGGCACATCCGGCCCCCGCCGCGCCCGTCCGGGCTCGAAGACGTATCGGAGCGATCTCGAACGCGTGACAAGACCCGGTTTCGCCTTGCCGATTCGCGTGTTTCCGTCGTTGGCGGCAGTGGATCTCTCTAGGGTGACTCCCTGTCGTCACGCAACAGCGTTAGCAGGAGGACCGCAGTGGGTCTGGCAATGTCGTACCTCAGGGTGCCGCCGGTGCTGGAGGGGGAGCCGGATCCCGGCCGCATCGCCCGCCACATCTTCGGCACCCCCGACTGGCGCCGCCGGAGCGCCTCGGAGCTGTTCGATCTCGGTGCCGCCTGGCAGGCGATGCACTACCTCGTCACCGGCGACCCCTGGGAGGGACGCCAGCCCGAGGCGGACGCGGTGTGCGGCGGGCGGCTCCTCACCGAGGACGGCGCCGACGAGCTCGGCATGGACGTGATCTTCCTGGCGCCCGAGCGCGTCAAGCCCGCCGCGGACCACCTGGCCGCGACGCCGTTCGGCGCTGTCGCCGGGCGGTACGACCCGGCGGCGATGGCCGAGGCGGGGGTGCAGGACGCCCGCGACCTCGACGACGCGGCCCGCGACCGCGTCCTCAAACCCGCCTACGAGGGCCTGACCGCCTTCTTCACCGCGGCGGCGACCGGCGGCCAGGCCGTCTACAAGGTGATGGCCCCCCGGTCCTGACCCCGCCCCGGCGGCCCGCCGGGCGTCACCGCGCCGGGAGCGAGCCCACGGGGCGGTGGACGGTGCCCGCGGCCCCGAGGACCCGGGCCAGGTGCTGCTCGGCCAGCGGGGTGACCTCAGCGACCGTGACCGTGCGGCCAAGCTCGCGGCTGAGGCTCGTGGAGCCCGCGTCCCGGATCCCGCAAGGGACGATCTTGTCGAACCAGCCCATGTCGTTGTCGCAGTTGAGCTGGAAGCCGTGCATCGTCACGCCCTGCGAGACCCGGATGCCGATGGAGCCGATCTTGCGGTCGGGGGTCCCGGAGACCCACAGCCCGCTGCGGCCCTCGACGGTGTGGGTGTCCAGGCCGAGCTCGGCGCAGACGCCCGTCATCATCTCCTCCAGCAGCCGCACGTACGCGACCACGTCGACGGGGTCGGGGAGCCGCACGATCGGGTAGCCGGTCAGCTGCCCCGGGCCATGCCAGGTGATCTTGCCGCCGCGGTCGACGTCCACGACGGGGGCGCCGGGGTCGCCGAGCGGGCGGTCGGCCGCCCCGGTGCGCTTGCCGGCCGTGTACACCGGCTCGTGCTCCATCAGCAGGACGGTGTCGGGGATCTCCTCGGCGATCCGCAGGGCGTGGGTGCGCTTCTGCAGAGCCCAGCCGTCCATGTACGGGACGGCGGCCGTCCCGAACCCCACGTGGACGACCACCAGCCCGCCTGTGCCGGGACCGGGCCCGGGACCGGGCGGCCGCTCCCCGGCGGTTCCGATGGACTGGGGCGCCTCGCGTACGTCTACATCGCTCACGCCCGCCAGCTTACTTACAGGGCCGCCAGCAGCCGCGGCTCCAGGCGGGCCTCCTTGGCGGTGCCCGGGCCGTCCGGCTCCAGCCGGTAGGCGCCCGCCTCCGGCCGGTACGACACGGCCTGGACGAACTCCGTCCCGACGTAGTGCAGGGCGACCGACTCGTCCGCCGCGTACCCGCCGGGGAGGGTTCCCTCGCCGACGAGCTGCTGGAGCAGCG